>JAAXGO010000225.1 GCA_012267425.1 Rhodothermales bacterium | reverse complement strand
TACTACGCCGGCGACTGCAATGCCGGCTCGAAGACGATCGCGATCAACCTGCCCAACGACGAGGAGGTGCAGCTCAGCAAGGGGACGCGTCGGCTGCAGCTCAAGAACGCGATGCGCGCCAAGTTCGACGAGATCATGGTCCCCATCGCGGAGCACCTGCTCGCCGATGATCAGCAGGAATACGTCGTCTTCGACGCCTTTTTTGGTAACACGATGTTCCACGAGGTAGCACACGGGCTCGGGATCAAGAATACGGTAACCGGTGAGGGGACGGTGCGCGAGGCGCTGCGTGAACACGCATCACCGATGGAAGAGGGGAAGGCGGACGTGGTCGGGCTCCACATGGTGACGCAGCTGTTCGAGCGGGGCGAGTTGACTGAGCACTCGGTCGAGCACCACTACGTGACTTTCTTGGCAGGGATCTTCCGCTCGGTTCGCTTCGGCGCCGCCAGCGCCCATGGCCGCGCGAACATGATTCGCTTCAACTACTTCCAGGAGCATGGGGCTTTCAGCCGGGACGAGACGACGGGCAAGTATCGGGTCGACTTCGACGCGATGCGGACGGCGGTGGCGGGACTCAGCGAGCTGATTCTCACCCTACAGGGCAATGGCGACTACGACGGGGTCGCACAGCTTATGGAGGAGAAGGGCGTCGTGCCGCCAGAGCTGCAGGCTGATCTGGATCGCCTTGATTCGGCCGGGATACCGCGCGACATCGTTTTCGAGCAGGGAGTGAGCGTTCTGTTCGGGAACTGACGAGTGGAATTGATAGAGATATATGTAAACTGCAGACTACATTCTTGCTGCGCGCCACCTACTGGGTCCGCATGGTGACCGGCCTCGTTGGCCGCAGAGGCGACCCGCCTAAAGAGCGCCAGTCCGCCCGGGTGAACCCTCCATCCCGCTTGCCACGGACCAGATCAGCACTCTAGTTCCCTCGCAACGACCAGCCGTAGCAGTCCGTCCAAAATAAGGAGGCCCGTTCCGACGGAACAGTAGTTCGTGCACTCCACCGTTGCCTAGTCGCCGAAGTAAGGACAGGTTCAGGACGCGGATTTCGTGCAGCAGGTCCACGCGGCCCATCCACGTTCGTGACGCCTCCACCAGTTCGCTCAGCCCTGCGAATCAGGTCGTGCCGACCTGCCAATCGTCATCTCCGATCACCTTGGCGGAAGCCCCTGCATACCCATACTCTAAACCGGTGAAAGAGCGGCTCCACGGCCAGTTGCTCGCAGTCGCAATCCTTGTCTGCATCGTCGAATCAGTGCCTTGTCGTGCAGCGAGGCGGAAGCGTAGAATGAGCGCAGAAGATTATCGGGCAATGGCGCTGCCACATGGCGAACACCTCACGCGGGCAAGCCACCAGATCACGCGCAGTATGTTGCTGCGTCTCCCCACACGAGAAAGAGAAAATCTACGCGACAGCGCAACGACTCGGACTCAGCATGTCAGCGTATCTGCGTGGGGCCGCACTCGGATACTCGTTTTCTGTGCGGGCCGATGAAGAGCTGGCGCGCGGTGTGCTATCTGTCGCTCGGCGACTGAAGGCAGCGCTCGATAATGACGAGCACTATCCGCAAGAAGAACTGCGCACAGTGCTCTCAGAGCTCCAACCGCTCGTCGACAACCTGATACACTCGGTCCATGATCGGAATGGTCTATAGACTGCGCAGCTTCACGAAACTTGCGCAGTACCTCGGCGGCGACGACGGCAGTCGAGCAGCATGGAGCCAGTATCGAAATCTGGCTTTTTCAGATACTCTGCCGGAAGCCGCGCGCGAAATGGGCCTCGTCGCGCGTCGCAGCCTGCGCGTCGAAAAGCCGGTGCTGCACTTGTCCATTTCCTGGGCGCCCGACGACGATCCGTCAAAGCAGCAGATGTGCGACGTGGTCGACAGCATGCTGCACGACCTTGAGCTAGCCGATCATCAAGCCACCTTCGTGGGACATACCGACAAGGCGTTTGCGCATACGCACGTGATGGCCAACCGCGTTCATCCCGATTCTGGCCTTGTCCGTGCTGATAGGCGATATCTCCACCGCATCCAAGCCAATCTCCGAAGAGCCGAGCGCGCCTACGGGTTCAAGGAAACGCCAGGACACCTTTTTCAGCTGGAAGGCCAGGAGCGGCCGGATCGCAGTCAATCGATCAGCAGCAGGGCGTACCGGACTGCATTGGCGCAGGGTAAGCTGCCCTTTCAGCTCCTCGTGCAAGATGTGGCGGAAAAGGACTTCGCAGAGTCGCGGTCCTGGGAGGAGCTCTCCGCCAGGCTGGCCCGGCACGGCCTCAGACTTGTTCCCCGGCGAGGTGGTCTCGTAGTCACCGACGGACACGAATACGCGAAAAGCAGTAGCATCGCACCAGACGTTTCGCGCAAGAAACTGGAAACACGGTTCGGCAAATCATTCGGGCTTCGTACGACGCCGTCTGACCGCACGGTAAAAAGACGCCGAAACGACCACACGCCACGGCGCCGTGTACGCGAGAAAGGCCGCGGAGCGTAGTGCGTTATGAACGACGGTACGCTAAGAGAAAAGCTTGTCCGGCTCGAGGCAGAGCGGGTGCGCGAGAATCTGGCGCCCGTTTTAGGCGAAATGCGCCGTGCGGCCACACTCATCGGTAGAAATGCCGAAACCGTGGCTGAGGTCGTGCGCCTGCTCCGGCGCGACCGGTGGGAGCGCCTTTTGTGTACCGTCCTTGTCGGCGCACTTCTTCTTTTGGTTGCCTTCTTCGTCGCGATTCCGTCTCTCGATCGGCAGTGGATTCTTACCGACGATGAGCTCCGTCGTCTCAGAATCGGCGAACAGATTGAGACTGTATGGGAGTCGCTGACGGCTGCCGAGCGCACAGTGTTGAAAAATGCACTCAGGTAGGCGCTAAACGGCCCACGGCGCGCGCATTTCCCGCGTCAAGAGCGCCGCCGCCTCGTCGTCTCTGACAATCGATTCCCGCTTGGCATCCCACTTGAAAGAGCGCTCAAGGCGCATAGAGATTTCGGACAAGAGACACGCCGTAAGCGAGCTGTGTCCGATTTCCACGTCACAGATGGGACGCTGGCGCGTCTTCACGCAGTTCAGAAAATCCCCACGGTGGTCTATGCTCTCGTAAAGTTTGGTGTCACTCGGCTTCATTTCCAGCGTCAGGAGTCTCTCATCGGATGCCCAGATGTTTCGCCGGCTTACACCGACCCAGCCCTCGGTGCCGATGAACTGGATCATTCCCTCGTGCGGCCCGCGCGTCTTGACGATTGGAATGCCGTCGTCGTAAACGAGAGTGAGTTCACCGTCCTCGCTATCGGCCGCAGAAGTCACCGTCACCGGACCCTGTCCGTCGTGGCCTAGTCCCCAAAGGGCAATGTCATAGTTGTGCGCCCCCCAGTCGGCGACGTGACCCGCGGAATACGGCCGCCAGGCACGCCATGCTCCTTCTGAGGTGTTGTACGCGCCGCTTACGCGAAGAGGATGATACGGCGCCTGCGGCGCATTGCCGAGCCACATTTCGTAGAGGAAGCCTTTGGGTATGGGCTCTGCACCGTGCGGGCAAGGAACCGAAATTCCGCCCACCTCGGCGAATACTCTCACGATGTCTCCTACGTATCCATTACGTACAAGCTCGCAGGCGTGTCGGAAGCGCACGTCAGAACGCTGCTGACTTCCTGTCTGGAACACACGGTCGTACTTGCGTACGGCCTGCACCATGCGTCGCCCTTCGCAGATCGTCCTCGCAAGCGGCTTTTCGCTGTACATGTCTTTGCCGCCTCGGGCCGCTGCGACTGCCATGTAGGCATGCCAGTGATCCGGGAGGGCAAGGCACACTGCATCGATGTCGTCTCGCTCAAGGACCTGCCAGAAGAACGCATACGCATCACAACCCGAATACGAGCTGCCGCTTCGCTCGGCGTAGGTGTCTTCCACGAACTGTCGGGCGGGTTCGCGCCCCTTCGCGCCACGGCCCGCATAGTTCTCGCCGCTGGTGTTCACGTCGCAGACGGCCAGGACATGAACGTCCGGCTTTTCTATGAAACCGCGGAGGTTGTTCATTCCCATGCTTCCCATCCCAATGAATCCCATCGTGATGCGGTCACTGGGAGCGGTGAAGCCGCCCCGTCCGAGCGCCGATGCAGGAATGATGGAAGGAAGTGCCGTACCGGCGGCAAGCGCTCCCATGCGCTGCATGAAACGACGCCGGCCAATGAGTTCGGAAGACATTGAAGGATCCCTGCGTGGGGTGACTGTTGCACATTCCCAGAATGCAATATAGTGCACTTCCTGGTGTCCTGGCCGCACGGTTGCCCCTCACCACCTCTGCGTAGTACATTCTCTCTCACATACAGAGCAGTTTCGAAGTGTAACACATGCCCAATCCATGGACGGGCGTAGGCAACCCGTACTCACGTCAGGAAATGCTCGACAGGCTCCACGCGACGCTTGACCGTGGTGAGCCTATCATCGCCGCTGGAGCGGGCACGGGCATCAGTGCCAAGTTCATCGAGAAAGGCGGCGCAGATCTGCTCATCATCTACAATTCCGGGCGTTTCCGCATGTCGGGCCACGGCTCGACTGCGGGCCTGATGGCATACGGCGACGCAAACGCCGTTGCGATGGAAATCGGCGAGTTCGAAGTGCTCCCGGTCGTCAAGGAAATCCCCGTCATCTGCGGTGTCCATGCATCGGATCCACGACGACGCATGTGGCACCACCTCCTCAAGGTCCGTGACATGGGCTTCAGCGGGATCAACAACTTTCCGACGCACACCATCGTGGACGGCCTGTTCCGGCAGGTCCTCGAAGAAACCGGCATGAGTGTGCAGCACGAAATCAACATGGTGGCACTGGCACAAAAGCCGGGGATTGATCTGTTTTCCATCGTCTACGTCGCGACACCCGACGAATCGCGGATGATGGCCGAAGTGGGAGCAGACGTTATCATTGCCCATGTCGGGTGCACCATCGGCGGATCCATCGGGGTCACCGGTGCTACATGCACGATCGAGGAAGCCGCCGAACGGACGCAGGCAATCATTGACGCGGCAAGGACGGTGCGCAGCGATATTATATTTCTAAGCCACGGGGGTCCGATTTCCACGCCACAGGATGCCGCTTACATCAACGAGCATACCGACGCCGTGGGATTCGTTGGAGCTTCGAGCCTTGAGCGGATGGGCGTCGAACAGTCTCTCATAGATCTCACGCGCACTTTCAAACAGATTCCGTGTCCCGCGGCCCGGAGGCGCTGACCGCATGTCCTATTTCATTTGCGAGGGCGACTTCAATCTTCAGTCCGTGCCGCAGGGCCTCAACGAATGGATCAACCACCCCGAGCCGCATGGAGAAATGCCCGGCCTGTTCGCCGCACGTGCGAGCATCGCGCCTGGCATGGGACACGATTTCCACCTGCACCCCGGCCGCGAAGAAATCATCTACGTACTCCGGGGCACGATCGAACAGTGGGTAGGAAAGCAGTGTCGAACGCTGACGGTCGGGGACGTTGCACTCATTCCAGCCAGCTGCGTACATGCCTCCTTCAACGTCGGCAGTGATAAGGCCGTGCTGTTCGTTGTCCTTACGCCTGCCAAATCCGATGAGCCTCTAGCACACGACGTATCGTCCATAGCCCCTTGGAACGCTCTGCGTAGGGCGAATTAGACACCTTAATTGCCATGCAAAAACGGTTGATATTTCTTGCGGCGGGCCTCGTGCTTCTTTCTGGCTGCACCCGAATGGCGACGTTTGAATTCGTAACGACGTCCAATGACGTGAACGAACTGACGCTGCAGCTGCCACTTACTCCCGACGAAACCCTCACGCGTCTCGTCGTGCCAGAGGGTTTCGACGTAAAGGTCTTCGCTGCCGAACCGGACATCGTGAATCCTATTGCCCTGGCTTGGGACGAGCTCGGCAGGCTGTGGGTGGTCGAATCGACAAACTATCCACACGATCATGTCGGTGAAGAAGCCGGCACCGACCGGATAACGATCTGCGTGGATATCGACGGGGACTACCGGGCCGACCAATTCATCCGCTTCGCCGAAAACCAACCACTCACCACCGCGATCGCGGTGGTAAAGGGTGGAGCGATAGTAGGGCAGGCGCCGGACATGGTATTTCTCGAGGACACCGACGGCGATGACCGCATGGACAAGAAGACAGTACTCATCGACGATGCATTCGGCACGTTCGATACGCATGCGGTCATGAACAACCTGAAAATCGGGATCGACAACCACGTATGGGGAGCGGTCGGGTATTCGGCCATGTACACGCCCGGTAACGCGCCCGATCCGGAGGCACTGATTCTGGGTCGAGGAGTGTTCCGATTTACCCGCGACGGATCGAATCTCGAACCTATCGGAGAGTTCAACAACAATACATGGGGTCTAGGCATCGGCGAAGACAACACAATTTTCGGATCCACGGCAAACAACAATCACGCCGTGGTGGTGGGGATTCCAATGCGGTATGAGGCCGAGATGAATGTCGCCAATGTGCAGAGCCATTATCTGGTCGAGCACGGCAGCGAGCGTCCGCTGCAGCAAGTAGATTATCGGGACGGCTACACGGCTGCCGCCGGCGCCTTCCCGTACACAGGGCGTCGGTATCCGAGTAAGTACTGGGGTGCGCTCATGGTGACCGAGCCGACGGCCCATCTCGTGCACGCGGTCTACATGGAGCCCGACGGAGCGATATATAGGGAAAGGTCCGGTGCGGTCGAAAACATCCTGGAAAGTTCCGACGATTGGGTTGCACCCGTATTTGCCGATGTTGGGCCGGACGAGAATGTCTGGGTGGCGGACTGGTATAATCCAGTCATCCAGCATAACCCCGATCACCGGGGCATGGTCAACCAAATCTGGAATGCCAACGCAGGTCCAGGCAACGCCCACCTGAACCCGCTGCGAGACCGTGAGCACGGGCGCGTGTATGTCGTCCGCTACGAACACGGGCAGACCGGCAATCCGGGCAGGTTGTCGGCGGACGATCCGGAAGCGCTTCTTCAGAGCCTACAGAGCTCGAACCAGTTCTGGCGCCTTACCGCGCAGCGCTTGATCGTAGAGTATGGTATGAAGGAACTGGCGCCGCGTCTCGTTGCCATCGCCCGCGACGATGCAACGAGCGCCGAAGGCGTCATTCATGCGCTGTGGACGCTTCACGGCCTCGGCATGGACGAGGAGGTGCGCCACGCCGCGGAAGAAGCGTTGACCCATTCGTCTGCCGCAGTGCGAAAAGCGGGCGTAGAGGTTCTTCCGATTACCGCTGCTACCGGCGACGCATTGGCCGCTTCGGGGGTCTTTGCCGACCCGAATCTGAACACGCGGCTGCGTGCCGTGCTGCGGGTTATCGACCTGGGAAGTGAGGCGTCGGCTGCCGTCGTAGAAGCAGCGCGTGCAGCCCACAGTGGAGGAGATGACTGGATAGAAGCCGCTCTTGCAAAGCTGGACGCTCCGGCAGCCGAAGAAGCAGCTGTAGCAGCGGAACCACTTGATGCCGGGGCCCTTCCCCCCGCGCTCCTAGCGCTCCATTCCCCGCGAGATGGTGTCATGCGCTTCGCTGAAACGACGCTCCGTGCATTTGCGGACCAACCTATAAACGTCGTTTATCGCAACCTGCATCCCGACCTGCACAATGCGGTCTTCCTGCAGTTGGGAACGGATGTAGACGATTTTGGCAAGGCACTGAACGGGTACATCGCGGATCCTGAGGCTATCGACAACGAGTACGTCCCGCCTGCGCAGGCCGGCGCGGTCTTGGCGTCAACCGGGATTCTGGAACAGGACAAGTCGGCGACGATTTCGATTCCGGGGCTCCCGATAGGCGACTACCCGTTCCTTTGTAGCGTTCCGGGACACTGGGCGGTGATGCAGGGCACACTCAAGATCGGTGCCGCGCCGGATCTTCCTCGCAACGACGCAGGATGGACCTGGGAGGCCGCAGAGCCGAACGGAGAGCCGGGGATCGTCTACCTGGCCGGCAGCGCGTCACGCGAACGGCAGTCACACCATCATGCGAGAGTGTTCGGGTTTGCCGATGGACAGGTCCTCTACGGCTTGGGTGACCGGTCTTTTACGTATACGGAGGCGTCCGACGATGCATTTGTAGAAGCCCTCGGAAATGCGTCTTTTCTCGCGATGGCCAACAACAGGCCCGTAGAGAGCGAGGCGGCCCGGGAGGCAATATTTGCGCACGTGGAAGCCGGACGCCCGTTGCTTTTGACGCATCCGGCGTCGTGGTACAACTGGGAGGACTGGGAG
>JAAXGO010000224.1 GCA_012267425.1 Rhodothermales bacterium | reverse complement strand
TCCGGTACGAACACCGAAGCACCCCCAGCGGAAGACCGTCGCGGTAGGGACCCCGGTTTCCCGGGGCCCCCCGCACAGATCCGGACGTGCACTTTCATGCATCCGGCTCCTGCCTCAGGTCAAACGGCAAACCGCGCAGCCTGCCGTATCCGCTCGACCGCCTGGGACACGCCTCCCCGCCTCTGTGTGCGGCGCCCTCTCAAAAACACAGTGGTTGGGTGAATGCGGAACAGCACTTCGAGGGCGTGCATTGTGTGCTCATGGCCTTAACACTGGCAAGATGGTCGGGGCTTCTTGTGCTCGTGCTCACTTCGTCCACCTGGGTGGCCGGTGCACAGGTGCCATCGCGCAGCGTCCTGGAACACCCGTTCGTCCGGCAGAAAGCAAAAGCGGGTTTGGACCTCCTTTACGACATGCGGTTTGCCGAGGCGACCGTGCACTTCGAGGAGGTCGACCGTCGGTACGGATCGCATCCTATCGGACCATTTCTCTTGGCCCTCACGACGTGGTGGGAAATCCTCCTGGACCTCTCCGATACGAAGCACGACGACGTGTTCTACGCCTCCATGGCAGAAGTCATCCGGCGAAGCGACGAGATCCTCAAGCTCGACGTGCACGACTTCGACGCAATCTTCTTCAAGGGACTGGCCCTCGGATTCCGTGGGCGCCTCCGGTCGAATCGGCGCGAGTGGATTCTTGCCGCGGCGGACGGCAAGCGTGCGATGAACTACGTCCTAGCAGTGGCTCAAAGCGACTCCATCAATCACGACTACGTCTTTGGGCGAGGGCTGTATAACTACTACGCGGCGGTCATTCCTGAGCGCTATCCGTTTGCCCGGGCCATTACACCATTCCTCCCCAAAGGCAACCGCGAACTCGGTTTGGAAGAAATCAAGCGCGTCGCCACAAAAGGTCACTACGTCCAGACAGAAGCGGCGTATTTCCTGCTTCAGATCTACTACGTCTACGAAAGCGACTACCTGCGAAGCCGTGAATACGTGGAACTGCTACGGCGCCAACATCCGGGCAATCCGTTCTTTCATACCATCGATGGGCGCATTCACGCGCGTTGGGGCGATTGGAGCAGCGCCGAGGCTGTATTCCGCTCAATACTTGAACGCTTCAAGACCGGCAAGCCCGGCTACAATGCGGCAGTGGGTGAGCAAGCGTTGTACTATCTGGCTCTGGCACACATGTCCCGCGGTGAGTATAACGAGGCCGCCGCGTTTCTTTTGCAGCTTGAAGCACTATCAGCACGACTTGAGGCCGATACGTATTTCAAGGTGATGGGCCGTCTTCACCAGGGTATGGTCTACGACGCTTTGGGGCGCCGAAAACGCGCAGAGACCCGCTACCGACAGGTACTCGCAATGAAAGCATGGGGCTCATCGCATACGCAGGCCTCGCGGTACCTGAAAACCCCGTACGGCAAAATTCCGTAAGGTGTACGAGCACAACGAGACGAGGCCCACCCTCTGATTCCCACTGCACGATTACATAATTTTCGGCGTGCTCCTGCCGGCCAACCGCTGACCGTCCACACAATGAACCGGCTCTTCTGCCTGCTATCCCTAGTTCTTCTTTCCGCACCCGACAGGGCGCTCGCCCAAGTGGGCACAGAGAAGATCGCCGTCTCCGACCTGCGCAATATCCGGCAAATCGGCTCGGTAACGATATCACCTGACGGGCGCTCGCTGGCCTACGCTGTACGATCCATCGTGGCCGATCCCGACGGTGACCTCACCTATCGATCCCAGATCTGGACGCTGAACACGGACGGTACGGACGTGCCGCGGCAGCTGACCTTCGACGACACGGGAGCGAGTCAGCCCACGTGGCATCCTGATTCCGACCGCATCACGTTCGTGCGGCAGGTAAGTGGCACGTCGCAAATCTTCGAAATCTCCGTCTTCGGCGGTGAGGCCAGGCAGTTAATTGATGCTGAACACGGCGCGTCTGCGCCGCAGTGGTCCCCGAACGGTAAGTTGCTGCTGTTTAGCACAACGCTTACGCAGTCCGAACTCGCCGACGCATTGAATGAGCTTCCTCCATGGTCCGACGAGCGCCCAGGCCGCTTTCGGCACGATCGTCCGACCGCCGAAGCGGACCCGGGTGGATCGCTGGATGCAATCCGCGCATGGCTAAACGCAAATGCCGAAGAAGACAATCCACGGGTATTTACTCGGCTCAACCTTCAGGGCGAACGTGACCTTGCACCCGAAGTAGAGTTCCGGCACTATTTCATGTATGACGCCGAGAAACGTGAAAGCCGCATGGTCACACGTGGCTTCTACTCGTTCAGTGACGCAGTCTGGCTGCCTGACAGCCGACAACTTGTCGCCAGCGGGTTTCCCATGGACGCCGGACATCCTGACCGTGAACGGGATCGCGACCTGTTCCTCGTGGACGTCCAGAACGGCCGAGCGATAAAACTCCTAGACATCGAGGGCTTAGCGCTTTCAGCGCCGCAGGTGTCGGCCGACGCCACTCACATTTCGTTTATCGCGCGCGATCTGGACGATCCCGGATATGCCCAATCCGAAATTGGCATCTTCGCGCTGGACGGGCGAAAGCCACCCGAAATACTTACGTGGGCGTTCGACCGATCGCCGCGCGGTGCAGTGTGGTCGTCGGACGACTGGTTTCTGTACTTCACCGCGGCGTCGGACGGTGGTTTTCCACTTTTTCGCCTCGCCGTAAATGAAGGCAAGCTCGCCCTACCAACGTTGAAAGAAGACGAAGCAGCAAGAACGGACTCGACGGCACCGGACAGTTTGGGCACTCTTGCGCGCGACACGTTTGCAGCAGTCGACATCGCCCGGCGAGATCCCGTAGTCGAACGACTCAGCAGTCTCGAGCA
Organism: Rhodothermales bacterium; assembly: GCA_012267425.1. Taxonomy (GTDB): domain Bacteria; phylum Bacteroidota; class Rhodothermia; order Rhodothermales; family Bin80; genus Plut-88865. The sequence continues at coordinate 7,371 of JAAXGO010000224.1, read as the reverse complement.
CGGCATTCGCAACTTCGACATTGCAACAGGCACCGTGTACTACGTGCTCACCGAAGCGCGTAACCCTTACGAACTCTACTCGTCGACGTTGGATTTTTCGGCACCACGGCGCATCAGCGACCACAACACCTCATGGCTCCGGAGCAAGCAAATCAGTGTTCCGGAAGCATACGTCCTGCGCAGGGATTCGCTAGACATTCCATACTGGGTGATGCGGCCCACTGGGCAGGAGCCGGGCCGCACGTACCCCCTCCTCGTGGAAATTCACGGCGGGCCGTCTGCCATGTGGGGCCCGGGCGAGGCTACGATGTGGCATGAATTTCAGTACATGGCAGCGCAGGGTTACGGTATCGTCTTCGGCAATCCCCGAGGATCCGGCGGGTACGGATACGCCTTTCGCAGCGGCAATTACAAAGACTGGGGCCATGGACCTGCCGGAGACGTGCTGGCTTTCGCTTCCGAAGCCGTACGCCGCCACCGCTGGATTAACCAGAACCGACAGGTGGTTACGGGCGGCTCGTATGCCGGCTACCTCACTGCGTGGATCGTCACGCAGGATCACCGCTTCAAGGCAGCGGTCGCACAGCGAGGTGTATATGACCTCGCAACTTTCTTCGGCGAAGGCAACGCCTGGCGGCTTGTCCCGTCACATTTCGGAGGGCACCCGTGGGAAGTGCACGACCTCCTCCGCGCGAATTCGCCGCAGACGTTCGTCAAAGACATACGGACGCCGCTTCTTATCATCCATGCAGACAACGACCTCAGAACGGGTGTGATTCAGAGCGAGGTGCTGTACAAGAGCCTCAAGGTACTGGGCCACGACGTCGAATATGTCAGGTATCCAAATGCCGGACACGATCTGTCACGCTCCGGACATCCCAAACAGCGCATGGATCGGCTGCTCCGCATCTACGAATTCATGGAGCGATACGTGGGCCACTGACTGCGCATGTTTCGGTGCGGGCCATGAAACAGCGACTGCGACGCGAGTGGCTAGGCTTCAAAGACGCTTTGCAATCGCTTGACACGCAGACGGCTGTCGTTCTGACGCTGTACGTTGTCTTCGTTATCGCGCAGTTCAAGCTGGGTAGCCACGATTTTTTCCGTGCGCGCATCACGGCCGACGCACCTGAGATAGTCGAGTGGGCTTGGTGGTTTGGCGCGCAAGGAGTGACTGGCTTCGTTCTGCCGGCAGCGTTATTGATACTTCTTTTTCGGCGCCGCTGGACTGAAATCGGACTTAGTCTCGGCGACTGGAAAACAGCCGGCATTATCGGACTCCTCTTTTTGCCCGGTGCCACCATCGTCACCTGGGTCCTTTCCGATGGACCTGCGTTCCAGGCCCAATATCCGCATCTGCGGGCAGCTGTTTCTAATTGGGAGCTCTTCTTCCTGTATCACCTGCTGTTCCTCTTCTACTGGATCGGCTGGGAATACCTGTGGCGGGGCTTCATGCTCTTCGGCACCGCCCAAACGCTCGGCTATTATGCCATTTTTATTCAGGCTATTCCTTTTGCACTGCTTCACTTGAGGAAACCCTTCCCAGAACTCTTCCTCTCGATCGTAGGCGGGCTCGCTCTCGGTGCAGTCGTATGGCGGTGCCGATCCTTTTGGATCGCCGTTCCGATTCACGCTGCACAAATGTTTCTGATCGACTTCTGGTGCACGCTTAGACTGCGGAGCGGGATTTCCGGAATTACCCCGAGAGACTTTATCGCGCTCCTTGAGGCATGGTTGAGCGGATAGACCTCAGTTGCCCGCCAAGTACTCGAGCGCTAAGGTGGACATAAGCCGCACGCCAAGCAGAAGTGCCTTTTCGTCTGCGTAGAAATAAGGCGAGTGGTTTGGGGGTGCAGTCTCGGGGTCCCTATCCTCCGGCGTGACACCGAGAAACACATAGAGTCCCGGCACAGCATTTGCGAAGTACGAAAAATCTTCGGCGCCCGTCCGCCGTCGCATTTCGACCACATTATCGGGGCCAGCCACGCGCCTGAGCGTCGGGAGCATACGCTCGGTGAGGTCGGGATCGTTGGCCGTCACGGGCACGCCGTGGAGAATCTTCACCTCCGCCTTCGCTCCTGCGGCTTCGGCGATGTGCATTGCCGTGTGATGTATTCGTTCTTCGATTTCAGTAAAGACTTCGGGCAAAAACGTGCGCACGGTTCCCGTCATCATGACTTCGTCGGGGATAATGTTTCCCCGCACACCGCCGTTGATCGACCCGATGGTGATAATGGACGGGCTCGCTGTTGCATCCAACTGCCGGCTCACCACGGTCTGGAGCCCGAGGACGATCTGGGAAGCCACTACGATCGGATCTACTCCGCCCCAGGGAATTGCACCGTGGGTTTGCCGCCCGGTGACCTTTATTTCCAGGCCATTGGCACTCGCCATGAATGGTCCGGAGCGGTAGCCCACTTCGCCGACGCGCGCGGGCCACACGTGCAGACCGAAGATTGCTTCCGGCGTCGGATCGTCAAAGACGCCCTCTTTCAGCATGAGCTCCGCTCCCCCCTCTTCTCCGGCGGGCGCTCCTTCCTCCGCGGGCTGAAAGATGAACATCACCGTCCCCGGCAGGTCCTCGCGCATCGAGGCGAGCACGTGGGCTGCTCCCATGGCAATAGCCACGTGATTGTCGTGTCCGCAGGCGTGCATGACGCCGACCATGCTCCCATTGTACTCGGTCCGAACCTTGGACGCAAACGGTACGTCTGCCAGCTCGGTCACCGGAAGTGCGTCCATGTCGGCTCTGAGCGCCACGACGGGACCGGGGCTACCGCCGCGCAGAATACCCACAACGCCCGTATGGGCGATTTCAGTGCGCACTTCCATTTCGAGGCTTCGGAGGTGGTCTGCGACGAGGGCTGCCGTCCGAAACTCACGATTGCCGAGCTCGGGGTTTGCATGGATGTCACGTCTCCACTCAATAACTCTTTCCTCGTTTGCCGCAGCAAGCGCATTCACCTTCGCCTGTAGTGCCTCGGGAGTCTGAGCGGAGGCCTCTATTGCACAGCAGCAAGACAAAAGAATGGCCAAGAAATAACGGTGCATGATTTTGTCGGTAAAATTGATGGAAATGTAGTCATGCCGCATGGCGTGGTGTCACGGTACATGCGACTCGTTTGCACGCGCCCAGTCCTACGGGATACACAAACGCGCCTTCCATGTGATTGCCCGCAGATTCAGAATCGTGCGATCCTGGATATTTCCTAACGCAGCACGTTCAGCAGCCGGCTGTACTTCACGGTAATACTACGCGCCACCGGGGCGGCACGTATGCCCTCGGCTTCGCTGACAGTGTTGTAGACAATGAAGAGCCCCGTGTTGGCAGCCTGCAACCACCCGAACCGCAAGTTGGCTGACCAGAGGTCCGCACGGTCGTTGTACTGAAGCAGACCCTGCAGATACAGGCGCGGCGTAAACGAATACGACAGGCGCGCTGTAACCAGATTGGTGCTGAACTCACCTCCTGGCAGGGTAATGTGGTTGTACGAGTAGATGACTTCCGCAGTAAGCACCTCGTTGGCACGCATCTGTAGCGTGCTTCGCAGGTTAACGCGGTCGCCGCCGAAGAATCCGCCAATCATGCTCCGGCTGGACAGACTGATTCTTCTGCCTTGGTTGGTGATCAAAACCAGCTGTGCTTCGGTGTGGTCATACGTCGCGGGTTCCACGAAAACACTGTCGGATATTTCGAATCTCTGCTTGACACCCTCGCGTGTGAAGTTCATTCCCGTGTGGATCTCGAACCCACTCTTCCATTCCCAGTGGTTGTCAACATGCAGGCGTCCAGTCTCCTGAAACCCGGCGAAGTCCCAGTAACCCTGATAGCTGACGTGCGGGCGTACTTCGTGGAGCCCGATGAAGTTTTCCGGCCGGTAGTACAACAGTGCCAGACTAGTCAGCTTCCGGTATTCCGACTCGCGCCGCAAGAAGCCGATTTCTGGATTGAAGTTCTCTGCCACCTCCGTAATCGTCGCGCTCAGGCGCCACACCGGTGAGACGTAACTGAGATTGACGTTGTATGCGTGTTCGTCCCCTTCCAGGTGCGGCGAAAACGTGCGTGCCAGAAACCCTGAAACCTGCCCATATTCACCGAGGCCGAGGCGCCCGTCAATCGCCACTGTCTGGTTATTGTCTGCAATGGGATCAGCAACCCCGGTAGCCTTCGACGAAGTGGTGCTGAAACGGTTGGCTGCCATGAATCCAATGGCCGACCGGTTCGGCAAATCCTTGCGGATGCGTGCCACTAAAAAATTGTTGCCTGGCGCGACACCCGAGACCTCTTCGGTCTGCATGTTGAGCAATCCTATGTTTACGCCGCCGACCAGACCGGAAAGCCGGGTACCCCCCAGGATTGGGATGGCCTCACCGTTGGGTCCAATACCAATGCGCCGACTAAAGAATAGCTCCACTTCCTGGCCGCTAAATTCCGACACGCCAACTGAAAACAGCCCGGCATTTTCCAAAAAGAACGGGCGCTTTTCCGGGAAAAACAGGCTGAAGCGGTCGAGGTTGATCTGTTGCTCGTCAACTTCAACTTGCGCGAAATCCGTGTTGTACGTCGCATCGAGCGTCAGACTGGGAGTAATGCTGTATTTGAGATCAACCCCGAAATCACTGACCCTATCTGTTTGGTCTTCGGTCACGGAGAAATCACGCATGGCCTGACCAAGCATATATGGAGTAACCTGCAGGTTGCGTGGCGGTGGTGGCTCGATACCGTTGATGCGACCTGCCCTTGACACCCGGTTTAGGTCGTATTGCCGGGGCATTCTTGTCCAGTAGGCGCGCTCGTTATGCCTCCGGATGTTGCGCTGAAAATTCACGCCCCAGGTCTGACCTTTACCAGAAGGGAACCGAAGCGTCCGGAAGGGTATTTTGAATTCCGCTGTCCAGCCAATGTCCGTGATCTGGGTCCGTACGTCCCACGAGCCGTCCCAGTTTATGTTAAATCCCGCGCCGCTTCCGGACTGCTGCCTTCCTCCGAACATCCCCTGGCCTTCCTTCGTTACCTGCGCATCGTATTCGATACCCGCCGGGTTGGTGCCGAACACAAACCCGTTCTGCCCGTCTAGGTACGTATCAAAAATGAACGTGAAGCTGTCCGTTTCATCCAGTGGAGCGTCACGTCGGCTGTCCGACACGATGATGCTCGAAGGGTCATTGTCGTAACAGACCACACCGATGTAGAGCGCACGATCCGTATACAGGATGCGCACTTCCGTCCGTTCAGACGCGGGCTCGCCGGCATCAGGCGTGGTCTGCCAGAACTCGGAGATAACGGATGCAAGAGCATACGCTGGATCACCCAGCACGTCGCCGTCTAGTACGGGCGACATCTCCTGGCGCTGCGCGGTAACTTCGGGCACGGGCATGCCTGCCGAAGAGCCGTCGTCCAGTAGGTGAGACTGTGCAGCAACCTGCGACGTCACGCTTGCGAGCGCCAAAAAGAGGGTACTAATTCGCCTGCCTACTTTTCCTGACACGAAAACGGCACGTTTGGACTACGAAACACGGCACGTTACGTTTTTTTAGGCTCAGAAAAAACAAGCAGACTTGCATGGATAACCGGCAACGGGACGGCGACACAACTGCCTCGCACGAGCACAAGCGAATGTGGGGCGGTCGGTTTAGCGGGGAGACAGACGACCTCGTCAGGCGCTTCAACGCCTCCATCGACGTTGATTCCCGAATGGCCTTGGAGGACATCGAGGGATCGATCGCGCATGCCACCATGCTCGCGGAGCGGGGAATTCTTGCGCAGGATGAGGCAACGTCCATTGTCGAAGGTCTTCGCGGCATCCTCCGCGACGTGCTGACAGAAAAGATTGCCTGGAGCATCGACGACGAAGACATCCACATGAATGTCGAGCGTCTTCTTACTGACCGAATTGGACCCGTCGCTGGGAAGCTGCACACCGCCCGGAGCCGCAATGATCAGGTGGCGACGGATTTTCGACTCTGGCTCCGCAGGGCGACGGAAGATCTCATTGCGTTACTCGCTGACGTCCGACGCACATTTGTCGATTTTGCCGACCAGCACCTGGGCATAATCATGCCGGGTTATACCCATCTTCGGGTGGCTCAGCCTGTACTTCTGTCACACCACATGATGGCATACTACGAGATGTTCACCCGCGACGGGGAGCGGTTCGAAGATTCACTCAAACGATTGCGCGTTTCGCCGCTCGGGGCTGGAGCATTGGCCGGTACGGGCTTTCCTATCAATCGTCGTCGAACGGCCGAGATGCTCGGCTTCGAGCGCGTTACTCGAAACTCGCTGGATGCGGTGTCCGATCGGGACTTCGCGCTCGAATTCCTGTCGTACGCAAGTATCGCTATGGTGCACTTGTCGCGATTGTGCGAAGAGCTCATTCTCTGGTCGAGCGAGGAATTTTCCTTCATCACGCTTCCCGACAGCCACACCACGGGTAGCAGCATCATGCCGCAAAAGAAGAATCCTGACGTGTGCGAGTTAGTCCGCGGCAAGACCGGCAGGGTGTGCGGCAACCTGATGAGCCTGCTGATGGTCATGAAGGGCCTCCCACTTGCCTACAACAAGGACATGCAAGAGGACAAGGAGGGTGTCTTTGACGCAGTGCACACGCTGCAGATTTCGCTTGAACTCATCAGCACCATGCTTCCCACAATCGATGTCCATGCGGAGCGCATGCGAGATGCTGCATCTCGCGGCTTCAGTAACGCCACGGACCTTGCAGACTACTTGGCCAAGAGGGGCCTTCCGTTCAGGCAGGCCCACGAAGTGGTCGGGAAGCTCGTCATGCTCGCGGACTCCGAAGGTGTCAGGCTAGAAAATCTTACGCTCTCTCGCATGCAGGAAGTCTCCGATCTGATCGGCTACGATATCTACGACGTATTGGCAGCGGAGCGGGTCGTGTCGGCAAGAACCAGCTACGGCGGCACGGCACAGAGCCAGGTTAAGCATCAGATTCGTTCCGCTCGCAAGGTGCTCGGCCGTGCCTAAGAGTCTGCGCCGTAGAAATCCTGCAGGGTTATCTTTCGAGGTAGCGAAGGCGTTTTGAAAGTTGTGCGGTTCGCTGAGGGAGATGAATAGGGCGGTCTTTGCCTGCGCCTGGCGCGCTTGAAGGCGGAGCATGACGCGACGCACAGGGCCGCAAGTCGTAAGCGTCCGTATCAAAGCAGTTCACGGCATTCGCCATCGCGATGCTGGCAATCGAAGGCGTCATTAACCCGAAGTTCCAGCGGAATTCAGGCCATATGACGCTGTAACTCCTTGATAACAAAGCCCTTAAAAGATTCATGGGCTAATTTGTGTACCCATGTACTTAATACATTATTCACTTGATATAGCCCAATATATTCGATATTATAATACCCATGTAGACG
>JAAXGO010000223.1 GCA_012267425.1 Rhodothermales bacterium | reverse complement strand
GCCTTGATCCAATCGGCTGCAGTCTTGTCCTTTATTCACAGTAAGGCTGAACGGCTGACGGAGCCCATTGAACCTCCAAGGAGCGAACCAGTGCATCTGGTGGAATCTCAGGGCTCTGAATTCTAGGCCGGTCGTCCACGATGACGCAGTCCGGCCCTACAGGCAGAGGGTCGCCATGTCGTTGCAAGGAATCCAAGTACCATTTCAATCCATCGATCGTGCGTTGCAGAGCCTCTTCTTCGGTGCTTCCATCCATGTGCAGTCCATCGAAAGCTGGACAGTATGCATGGAATCTGTCGCCATCCCGCTCAACGATAGCGAGAATCTTGACTTTCATACTTTGATCTCCCTGCCAGATGCCTGTATGCGACGTCTCCGTCCATACGGTCTCATTCTAACCGGCAGCCTACCACTCCATGCGCTACTCGTAACTTCGTGCTTGGACTGGTCGACGCAGCGGGCCTTTGCCACTTGGGCTTGCGCCTTGATCGCTACGTTGAACGCCCGTATGTATTTCCGGCACGTGAACGACATGATCCGCTTCCGTCAAGATTGTGGCGTCCTCCGTAACACCTGAGCGAATTTGCATTGCGGGTTACTCAATCCGCCTCTATGGTTGGACCGGAACCGCCTTGAGATAGTCAAAAACTGCATACGCAATGCGCCGACGCTCACCTTCGGACAGGCGATCATGGAGCGCCGGCATGGTCGCGCCGGTCCGCTCCGACGCCGGCGTCAGGACCAAGCGAAGGAAGGCCGCCTCCTCGTAGTGCTTGACGATCTCAGCGAGGTTGCCTTCGAACTTCGCGCCACCGAAACCGTTAACCTCGTGACAGCTCAGGCAATGTGTCTTGACTAGTTCAGCCCCCTCGTGAAGACCGGCGTCTAGACCCGTCGGCACCAACGCTTCGTCAGACAGTGTGACGAGGCGCATCTCTCTCACCTGATAGGGCCAGTTGCGTGCACCCTCCCGCACTAGGGCCGGGCTGGAGATGTTGTCCCAGACAAGATAGTAGGGGCCGAGGGGAATGTCCGTCTGATTCTGCTCGACGTTGTTGACCGTGAACGGCGCCCCATCCTCGCGGGCAAAGACAAGATATGCGCTCTCCTCCGCAAAGCGGCTGACGTCGATGAGAGACACGTAACCGTCCAGAGCACGGAACTCGATCGCCCTGCCCTGCCCTCGCCAATCCTCGCCGAACAGACGCGCCATCACATCGGCGGCTTGATAGCCGACGTATTCGATCGCGACGTGACGGTCGCCTACGCTCAAGTGTGGCTCGTAGACCCGCACCGTCTGGGCTGTAGACCCCAATAGTCGTTGCAACTCTCCCACCGGAGGCAACTCTGCTGCTTGCGCCGTTCCCACAAATGGCGCAATGAGAACCGCAAGCGAACTGAGGCCGGAAAACGAAACCCTCATATCCCTGCCCCCTCGATAAGACCCCTTTCGAGCAGTCCAATTCCCCTGAATCAGCGGCCCGAGACCCTAGCGGTGACGGTCCGTAGACGGTTCTGGCCTCGGCCCGTGCCGGCGATTGCATCCAGCGAGGACAGGTGCAGTATTCACGGCCGCCGCCATCTAGGATACAGGCGACCACAAAGGAGGATCGCTAAACGACGCTTGTTTGTGTTCTTGTCCAGCTTTAAGCCAACCAGCCGGCATCCGCCCGTTCTTCAACACGTAGCAGGAGGTGTTCATCACTTGTAACGGCAGAATCTTCAACGGCGAGCGGAAAACCTGATTATTGTATACTATACTATATATATGGCAATCGGAACGCGAAGAAGATCGACTCAGGCTCTCTTGATCAGCACAACAGAGCTACCAGTGGCACCGAGACTGCCGTTCTATGACCAACTCAAGGACCTGCTGGACAGCGTCGATTTCGACCGCCATGTGGAAGTCGCGTGCCGCCCGTATTACAAGTCAGCGCTGGGACGGCCGTCGATTCCGCCCAGCGTATACTTCCGTCTCTTGCTTCTCAGCTACTTGATTGGCGTCGACTCTGAGCGGTCCCTAGCTCTATATGCTCGCGACAGCCTCAACGTCAGACGGTTTCTTGGGTACGCTCTCCACGAGCCCGTCCCAGCCGCCTCTACGCTCTCGCGCACCCGGCGCAGGATTCCACTCGACACCCAACAGGAGGTACTACGGTGGGCACTGCGACACCTCCGCGAACAGGGATTGGAGCGACGCCTAGCACGTCGTTCGGATTGGGCGACTTCGCCGACTGCCCGCGCACATCGCCCGCAATCCGTACCGGCCTATCGGAAGTTCGTCGCGAGCTTGGCAGAACACGCCCATCGTGACGCAGTGGCTGAAGGACTCGAATGACCGGTCATCCTGGTTTCGTCGGCCAACCAACTCGTCTCGGAACCCTCACTTCCGCTACCGAGTCTGCATGTGAACGAGGCCGGTGCCGTGGCTCCCGACGAACTCCCACAGTGGAACGACGATTGGCCCGTAGGTCGTTGACGCGACTGCCGAGACGAATCGCTTGTCAGCCGTAACCACCTTGGCTCCGATCAGTAACGCTAGCGCCAAATACATGCAATCGTACGCGGGATGGCCGAGTTCGACAGCGATCCGCACCGCTTCCACGCATGTCCGTTCGTCGTCCCTCCATTGCACGGGCATGTTAAGCAAGGCGGCAGCCAAGCGAGCAGCTTCGTAGTCGTCGATTGAGCCTTTGCGGGCCTGTCGCCAAAGCATGTTGCCGATCTCTGACGCCAGCAATCGTGGCGCGTGGAGGTCGAAAGACCCGTCCAAGAGCATCGCAGCTATCTCTGAATCAGCCTCCGCGATCAGCCACTTGGCCGCTACGCTCGCATCCACCACAACCACCATCGTCAGCTCCGGTGGTCGCGGTCCCGGTCCTCCCGAATGAGATCCGCGCTAGACTTCTGCGAGCGATTTGGGATTTCCTTCCGTAGTCGTTCGGAAAGGAGCACGAATGCCCTTCTCTTCGCCTCCATGTCGTTATCGACAGCGGCACCGAGAATCTGCCGGACTTCCCCTTCAAGAGACCTGCCGTTGATCTCGGCACGAGCCTTCAACCTCCGGATCACTGAAGCGTCGAGTCGGCGTACCGTTATCGTAGCCACGAGTTCACCCCTATCCGATGCTAACACATTAGCAGCAAAATGAAAGGATATTGCATGCACCTGGGGCAATCAACAAGTCCTTTCGGAGATTGCTCTCCACAGCGTGGCTAGCGGAGGTCGGCCCTGCTCGGGCGCAGCTTTGCGAAGTCCGCACCCGAAATCACGTAGTACCAGTCCGCGAAACGCGCGCGCAGCTCATCGGCCAATTCCCCGCCCTGCTCCGCGTCTCCCTCGTAGCTCTCCGCTCGACCGTCGCTGAAGTCCACGCTGACCATCAGATAGCGGCGCTCGCCCTCGCCGTCCGATCCTTCTTGATCGCTGCTCGGCTCCGCCCCGCCCCTAGCCACTTCGCCGAAACGCAGCGTATAGCGCAGACCGTTCTTGGAATCGACCACGATCTCGCCCTCGTTGGACAGGATCTGACCGGTGTAGGGGTTCGGGAAGAAGCCCTTGCCTTGCAATGAGCGGAAGTTCTCCATCGTCGGCTGAATGCCCTCGCGTGCTTTCAGGTCCGCACTCAGTCCCTGCGGTTTCGGCTGCACGTCGACAATGCGCAGATTGTCCAGCGCCGTGGTCAGGGCACTCATCGTGTCAGAGTTCGGCTCGCGCCCGCCCAATTGCCACTTGCTGTCCTTTTGGGTCAGCGTCGTCTGCTGGCGGTTTTCGATGCGTCCCAGCCTCTCGTTGATCGTGTAGCTGTTGATCTGGATGCGACGCAGATCGAACGGAGAGACCTTCAGGAGATCCGTCTCGATCCAGTCTTGGAACCTCGCCGAGACGTCCGCTTCCGTCTGGACCTCGTACGTGCGCTTCTGGCCCGGGACCCGCATGTAGCGATAGCCGCGCTTGTCGTTGACTTCTTTGCCAACGATGAAGTCCGCCAACACGTTCGAATCGCCGTCGAGGATCTTTACGCGCTTGCCCCTGCCGGCTAGCGAGGCCGCTTGGTCGTCCAAAGGATCGACCACCGAGTAGTCGGCGTGATCCTGAGCCAAGTCCGATACGACGCGATCCTTGCGCAGTTCAATAAGAGCCGCGGCGGTCGTCGCCAGTCTCTCCTCGGCATCGGCTGGATAGCTGTAATGTGACGGGATCACCCACTTGTTTTCCGTGAACTCGACTTTCAAAGGCGTGGCCGTGGCAGTTGTCTCGTCGTAGTCGATCACCTCGATTGACTTCGGTGCCTGAGGGTCTGTGAATTCGGCGAAGAAGAGCTCGCCCACGTCGTCGAAGATGTCGGGCGTCGACTTGCTGGGATC
>JAAXGO010000222.1:325-1125 GCA_012267425.1 Rhodothermales bacterium | reverse complement strand
CAACGGCCGTACCACCTGCTTGGGTTTTGGGTCACGAATCACGAGACACGAAACACGAAACACGGCTTTTTTACCTGATTCGGCCGTCATGAGGTGAGCAATGCAGGCTACAATCCAAGCATGACGAAATCCTCTAGAGTCTGGACGGTCAACGTGGTCATTCTCATCACGTTCGCCCTGATCGGGTTGAAGGCGGTCAACGAGCCGAAGAACGACTTCCGTTTCGCCATCATGGGCGATCGCACCGGCGGAGCGCAGCCGCAGATCTACGGACGCGTTTGGCGCGAGATCGACCTGATGCATCCCGAGTTCGTCGTCAACGTCGGCGATACGATTCAAGGCAAGGAGGACGAGATGGCCGAGTCGGAGTGGATGGAGCTGCGGCCGGTGTGGGCGCGCTACAGCCACTACCCGCTCTACTTCACGCCGGGCAACCATGACATCTGGTCGGACTTCTCGAAAGCCCTCTACGAGAAGGAATCGGGCCGCAAGACGCATTACAGCTTCAACTACCAGGACGCGCACTTCACGATTCTCGATACGAGCCTCAACCGCAACCTCGATGACGAGCAGCTCGACTTTCTGGAGAAGGACCTGCAAGCCCACCAGGACAAGGATCCGAAGTTCGTCATTTTTCACCACCAGTACTGGATCCAGAAGATCACCGACGGCGAGGACTTCCGCCTGCACGAGCTGGCCAAGCGCTACGGCGTTGATCGGGTCCTGAGCGGACACGGACACCGCTTCTTGCGGATCGTGCACGACGGCATCCCCTACATCGAGGTGGGCAGCTCGGGCGG
>JAAXGO010000222.1:0-237 GCA_012267425.1 Rhodothermales bacterium | reverse complement strand
TTCCTGACCGTGAAGGAAATCGACGGGCCGATGGGTCAGGGCCGCATGTTTAAGGCCGAAGACTGGGACAGCATGAACGGCGGACCCGCCTTCAACATCGCCGACCCCGCCTTGTCCATCCACCCAGAAACCTGACCCGGAAGCCGGGCAACAAAACCTCCTACACGGTGAACCTGCTTTTCTCACCAAGTGGCGAAGCGAAGTCCGTGCGGCTCACTAACCTGCATTTCTCACCAC
>JAAXGO010000221.1 GCA_012267425.1 Rhodothermales bacterium | reverse complement strand
GTCGGCCGGCTGACGCCGCAACTCGCCGCGATCCGGCGGTTGCTCATCCCCACCGCCCATTTGAGCCGCAATACTTCTCTGATCTTGCGCTTGGATAATCTCTTTGCCGGCATCTGCCCCTCCCGAAAAAAAGAGGCAGAGTAGCGGCTTGTTATCCCGCGCCGATATGCTCCCGAGAACCCCTCAAAGCACGCCGCCAGGGTGGCAGCTTTGCTCTGGAATCAGTGGCAGACTTCGCCTGGAATGGGTGGCAGCTTTCGTATGGAATCAGTGGCAGTCTTCATCTGGAATACGCAGCGCTACGGCACGTCTCGCCCAATTTAGAGATTTATTACGGGCACTTCTTGCGCCATTCTGTTTCGTTGCCTCTAGAAACATCAATTGCCGGTCAACGTAATGCGAGAGTGATACGAACGGAGGAGAAAGGCTCGGATGTGAATCTTGCGACGCACTTGCTGAACGACTGTTGGCTGGATGCCTATGATTGTGCGGCAGTTGTAACAAATGACAGTGATATTGCGGAAGCAATGCGCCTGGTGAAACAACACTCGAATAAAGAGATTGGCCTACTAAGCACAAAGATTGGACCAGTGAGGGGCCGCCGACGAGTGTCGAAGGAGCTTAGGCAACATGCGGATTTCTTACGGCACATTCGACCCAACGTCCTGCGTCAATGTCAGTTGCCCAATCCGATCCCAGCGACGAACATACACAAGCCTCAGCAGTGGTAATCAATCACAAGTAGCCTTCGTTATCGTGGTTCCGCCAGCCAGTCCTGAATCTTGTCGATGCGGTTGGTCTGTATCGCGCCGCCGTATCTGCGAGGGACCATCGCCGCATACTCGGACGTCTCCGGCAAATCGTGAATGGACTCCGTCTGGTACGGGTGCGTCAGGATCACCGTCGTATCGACACTCCGCATCCGGGCGACGAAGCGATGCGGCCAGCCCCAGAGTGCCCACGCGTAGTTGGCGTACATTCCGACTGCGGTGTTTCGGCATGCGTCCGGCAGGTATCCGGTCCAGCCAACGATCATGTAATCCCGCAGGCATCTTCCGACTGCCGCTCGTGAGAATGTGCGAACGGATGGATGAGCTTCCCGGATGCCATCCACAGCATCCGAACTGCCGAACATCAGCAGCCGGCTGGCCTCGTCTGGTCCGCGCGCAACAAGAAGATCGCCCAAGCGGACTGCTTCGTCCCTATCATTTCTCTTGACATCGATTACGAATCCTTTGTGCGGAAAGCGGTCGAGCACCTTTTCAAGCGAAGGCATCAGACCAATCCCTTTGCCTCTAAGCGGATACTCGTTGCTCTCCGTGTAGTAGCCGTAGCCGATATTCAGAGACTTGAGTTCCGCCATCGAATAGTCGATCAGGCGCCCGGTCGTGTCCGTCTTGCAGTCGAGGACATCGTCGTGGAACACCGCGAACTGTCCGTCCGCAGTCGCAGGAACGTCGAGCTCGACGTAGTCGGCACCGAGATCGAAAGCCGCTTCGATGGAAGGAATCGTATTTTCTATGTAGCCATGTTCGCTGTCGTGAATACGGCTGACGCATGCTGAGTAATCCTCGTGCTCAGGATGCATCTCAGGCGCCAATCCACGATGCGCAATCAGCAGAGGCTTGTCGCCGCTCGATGAAAACAGCGAAGTATTGTTGAGCCAGACCAACCCCACGAAGGCAGCCAGGAACAGCAGCACGCGCCTCGCCCGCCTGTTCACGCCTTCAATCCGCCCATAATCGAATGCTATCCGAACTTGCTCTAGCCGAGACTCTGATACCTAAGGCACCTCGATTCGGTTCGAAATGAAGGGTAGGATTGCCGCTGCAATTATTGCTGCAGTTCCTGGGCGAGGCTCGGTTTTGGCCGAAAAGCGCTATCAGATATCCGCAATGACTTGTGCCGAGAGCGGGGTTCTCGTATGCACAAGTCCCGACATTCCCGGCCTTACTCTGGAAGCCGAATCTCGCGCGCAACTTCTGACGGCGGTTTCCGATGTCGTGCCTCAACTGCTGACGCACAACCTAAAGTTGCCGGAAGACCAGCTCGCTGAATGCGTTGTTGAAGTGACCTTCACCAATCCGTCCGTCGAACCAATGGCGGATTCCGCCAAGGCGCATTGTCTCCGCATGTAACATTGCCGCCGAAGGAGGATTGCACTCATGAATGAGCTTTTGCTTGGAATGTTGGGCGTGGTGCTTGGCTGCAGCTTCGGTCTTGCAGGCATATTGCTCGGAGCGCGCTACAGCAATGTTCCATCCTTTGGCCCGCTGTCCAAGCGCGTCTATATGGGCATTGCCTCAGGCGTGATGTTCGTTTTGGTGTTTCCTGCGCTCATGTTCCGCGTCGTATTTCCCGATGCCGCCTGGGTAAACACGAGGCTCTGGATCGCGTTAGCTGCCCTTGCAGTGGTGTTCCTGATACCGATTTGCTCCCATTGGTGGGCGTCCAGAAAGAGCTGAGGTAAGTAAAAAGAACTGGCCAGGCTGCCTACTTAGGAGCACTTGCCGGCCTGGGGATCGCGATAGTCGTGTTTATTCGGCGCCCCGGTAGATGAAGCCGAGCACGAGCGCGAACAGGCCGAACTGCACGACGAGATACGCGGTTTCCATTGCGATGAAGCCGCTCGCGTTCGGCACGTTCTGTTTCGCGACCAGGGCCAGGACATGCGACGTCCAGAAGAACAGCCCCATGAGGCCTGCGTATTGAAAGGCTCGGGCAAAGCCGGCGCGGCCCGACTGAAATAGCGGATAGATCACTGCCAGGACCAGACTTGTCTTCGACAGTTCATAGATACGGGATTCGTATTTCCGTAGATACAACAACAGGTTGCGGGCATCG
>JAAXGO010000220.1 GCA_012267425.1 Rhodothermales bacterium | reverse complement strand
GTGAAGACCGGCTACGAGATCAGCTTTACGCGATACTTCTACAAGCCGAAGCCGATGCGCTCTCTGGCGGAGATCCGAGCTGATATTCTGGCATTGGAAGAGGAGACGGAAGGGCTGTTGGGGGAGATCCTCGGAGTAGAACGCAGATGAAGGACGTCCAAAAACCGGACCACGTCAGTCTCACGACTCTCATCGATCGGCTGCGCGACGGCCGCTACGCGATTCCCGATTTCCAGCGCGACTTCGAGTGGAAGCCATGGGACATTCGTGAGCTCATGCGCTCAATCTTTCTTGACTACTACATCGGGAGTCTCCTGCTCTGGAAGGGTACCTCCGAGAGCTTTAGCGCCCTAGCATGTGAACCCTTGTATGGGTTCAAGGGCGACAGCGACGCGTCGCACATCGTTCTCGACGGTCAACAACGGCTCACCGCGATGTACTATGCTTTCGTCGCACCCGACGTGCCGGCGCCGAGTCGACAGAATCGCTTCCTCTACTTCATCCGTGTGGACAAGTTCATGGAGGAAGCTCACGACGCAGCCTTCGATTACGACTGGACCCGACGCGGAGAGAACCTCCTCCGCGACCGAACGGCGCAATTCGACGCGCACATGTTCCCATTAGCCGTCGTGGGACAGGGCGGATGGGAGCTCCCCAACTGGGTCCAGGACTACGAGAAACACTGGAAGGCTAAGGAATCGGCGGCTAGGGATGTTGGGGACGACGCCGAATCGCAGTTGGCAGGCCGCCATGCCGAGAACGCACGCGCCTTTGGCGACCACCTAAAGGGCATCACACAGCAGTACCGAATCGCCTATATCGAACTCGACCGCGACCTGGAGCTCGACAAGGTCTGTGACATTTTCACGCAGATCAACAGCCGTGGCATAAGACTCGATGTCTTCGACCTGATCAACGCACTGCTAAAGCCCAAGGGTCTTCAACTCAAGCGCCTTTGGCGGGAGGCCGCGCGCAAGCTGGACTTCGTTGAGACCGAGCGGATGAATGTCTATATCCTCCAGGTCATGTCGATCTTGCGTCAAGCCTATTGTTCTCCAAAGTACCTGTATTATCTTCTTCCCGGCCAAGACAAGAAGGTGCGCGAGCCCGATGGCTCCTTACGTACAGAAGTGCTGGTTCCGAACACCTCCGCCTTCGAAGAGCACTGGCGTGAGGCCGTGGACGCGCTCGAACGCGCGATCGAACTGCTCCGTCATCCTCAAGAGTTTGGTGCCATTTCGTCCAGATATCTGCCCTATGTGTCCATTCTTCCCGCCTTTGCTGCGGCACAAGCCTGGGCGCGCACGCTTCCAGCCCATCGCCAACTCGATGCTCAGCGTAAGCTCCGGCACTGGTACTGGGCCAGCGTCTTCACCAACCGATACTCGGGTTCAGTGGAGTCCACAAGCGCGCGGGACTTTCTGGATTTGAAGAGCTGGTTCGCAAATGACGCCGCGGAACCGGCTCTTATCGCCGAGTTCAAAGACCGGTTTCGGGGTCTAGAGTTTCGTCGTGAGACCAAGCGAGGCACCTCAGTATATAATGGTGTGTTCAACTTGCTCGTTCTGAACGGCGCCCGTGATTGGACGGCCGGCACGGTCCCCCAGTACGGCGATCTCGACGACCACCATATCATCCCGAAGGGGTGGGGTAAGGACCCGCACGTAACGCTTGATACGTCGATCGACACTATCCTGAACCGTACACCACTCACCGCCGAGACAAACCGTAAGGTCATCAGGGACCGCTTGCCGAACGAGTACCTACAGGAACTGATGAAAGAGAACGGTGAGGTCAGGGTTCGAGCGACGCTCGAATCTCACCTGATTTCACCACACGCCCTTGAGATTCTGTTGCGCGAACCGTTCTCGCCTGCCGATTACGAAGCCTTTCTTGCGGAGCGTCAACGCACGCTTCAGGAAGCCATCGAGGACCTGTTGGTCAAGGAACGATTGGGGCTTTCCCCAGGACTACGGGAGCTGGACACCGAGATCGAGGCGGCGGAGTTGGCCCTTCGCAAGCTAATTTGTGATGCGCTAGGCGACGACCGGACAAAGCTGCCACCCCACGTGCTGCAGAAGGTCGATGAACGGATTCAAGCAGCACTCAAGAAGAATCCGGCGCTGGACGCAAGTCACTATACGGCGGTCGCTGGCACGCTTGAGTATGCCGACTTGAGAGAGCTCCAAGCTACGATCACCAACAGGGGCCTTAAGCCACTGTTCCTGCCACAGTTCTCGAATGCGGAACTGGTTGTCAAGCGCTTCGACCAGCTCGCCGAGCTTCGCAATGGCATTCGACATAGCCGTACTGTGGACGAGGTAACACGGAAGGAAGGCGAGGCCGCCCTTCTTTGGTTTCAGCAGGTACTCAGCGGATGATCGTTCTGAACGGACTGGTAAGTCCGGACTATTCCGTGCTCGAGCGTAATGGCCCTCTCGATGTGCACTTGTTGGGTTGCATTCTTCGAACACTGCCTTACCGCACTCACTGTCGCCGCGAATCGACAGGCCTGGGCACCGCCACTGCCGGCTTTCTGCGTCTTTACGACGATCGGTTTCTCGAAACAGAGGCGCCGGTCCCACCCCGTTTCGAGCAAGCCGGCATCATGCGATTCCTCGGTCACGCCGAACGGCGCATTCGGCAGTTCATCAATGCCAAACAGAAGCTGGTTCTGACGTTGCGGGAGCAGAAGCGAGCCGCCCTGTACCACGCCGTCACTGGCCAGAGCGACGCACACACGGGGATGCCATACGCGGCTTTCAGGGACTCCGGAGTGGACTGGCTGGGATATGTGCCAGAACATTGGGAGATACGGCGTCTTAAGTGGGTGACGCGGCTGCAACGCGGTTATGATTTGCCGGCGACGTCAGGAAGGCGCAGAAGAAGCTGCGGCGCTTCGTCGAGGGCCACGACCACGCGATCCGCCTGAAGGCCGAGATCATGGTCGACCACTTCCACGAGCAGGTGCTCGCGAAGAGCAAGATCGGCGGCGCGGCGCGGGCTATGGTGGTCACCAACGGTATCGAGCGCACGATTCAGTACTTCCACGCGATCCGCGAGTATCTGACGGCGCGCGAGAGCCCGTACGGGGCCGTCGTGGCG
Organism: Rhodothermales bacterium; assembly: GCA_012267425.1. Taxonomy (GTDB): domain Bacteria; phylum Bacteroidota; class Rhodothermia; order Rhodothermales; family Bin80; genus Plut-88865. The sequence continues at coordinate 116 of JAAXGO010000220.1, read as the reverse complement.
TTCTCCGGGGAGCCGGAGTTCGGCGGCCAAAAGGTGACCGAGGCGTCGCTGAACGGCTTCCCGTCCGGTCAGATCGCGCAGAAGATCCAGGCGGACCCGTACCGCTTCCTCGTCTG
>JAAXGO010000219.1 GCA_012267425.1 Rhodothermales bacterium | reverse complement strand
ATCAACGTCGACGTGGAGGGTGGTGACGGCGCGGAAGACTGCGTGGCGGCCGTGCTGGCCGCGCTCGCGGCAGACGCCAGGTACCGGACCCGATTCGAGGCCATTCCGTTTTCGGGCGCCCTCAGGAGTGTGTTGGATGGGGTGTCGGCCAACGTCGACATCGGCGTGCTGCGAGTGGAGCTCAAACGGGCGATCGGCCGCGAGTGGGACCGTGTCGCGGCTCAGCTACAAGACCGGCTGATCAACCTACCATACGCCGGCCGCAAGCTGCTGCTCATCTTGGACGAGTTGCCTATCCTCATCTCGAGGATGCTCCGGTATGGTGACCGAAGCGGCGATGCCGATCTCCTGCTCTCTCGGCTCCGGCAATGGCGACAGGCGCCGGCGATGCGCGGCACGGTGCACACGCTTGTCGGCGGCTCGATCGGCAGGGGCTGATGGCACCGGTCCGGCGGCGCATCTACAACCCGGCCCATCTCACTCCTGACGAATTGAAGGAGTCGTTCGTAGCGCGGGAGGACACCCTCGCAGAGTTGCTCCGGGTAATCCGCGAGCAGACGCCGGGCCGGCCCTGCCAGCACATGATGCTCATCGGTCCTCGTGGAATGGGAAAGACGACGCTCGGACTGCGATTCCTGTGTGCCATCGAAGAAGACCCAGACCTGCGTCAGCGATGGCAGCCCGTGGCGTTTCACGAGGAGAGCTATGGAATCGGCAACTTGGCCGACTTCTGGATCCACGCTTTAAGCCATCTGACCCGCGCTACCGGGGAGTTGCGGTGGGAGCAAAGAGCGGAAGCGCTCGTAGCGAACGAAGCCGACCAGGAACGGGCAGCCGCTTATGCACTTGCCGAGCTCGCCCATTTCAACCGCGAGAGCGAGCGGCGGCTGATACTGTTTGTCGAGAACTTCGACTCGATAGTCGCTCAGATTCACGATGAGCGTGAGATCTACAGCCTGCGCGCTACGCTGATCGAGCGACCCGACATCCTACTGCTGGGTTCCGCCAATGCCTATTTCGAATCAATAGGCGGATACGGTGAGCCACTGTACGAGTTCTTCCGTGTCTTCAAGCTGGAGGGTATCGGGAAGGAAGAAGCTCGCCGGATCCTGGCAGCGGCAGCAAGTGCAGAAGGCCGGCCGGAAGTCTCGGAATCGCTGAACATGGAGCAGGGTCGTCTGGAGACCATCCGACGGCTCACGGGCGGTAATCCGCGGCTGCTGGCGCTTGCCTGTCGTTTGCTGATCGAGTCGCCACTGGGTTCAGCCGTCGAAGATCTGGAACGGCTGATCGACGAGCAGACCCCCTATTTCAAAGCGCGAATCGAGGACCTCCCGGGCCAAGCACGCAAGGTATTCCACTGTCTCTCGGAGGGATGGAAACCTCTCCTCGCCAAAGAGGTGGCTGCTGCGGCGAGCCTGAGCTCGTCACACGCCAGTGCCCAGCTCAAACAGCTGCTGGAAAAGGGTTACACGCGCGAGCTCCGGCTGCCCGGCGCCAAACGCACTCGTTACGAGGTAAGCGACCGTCTCTACAACATCTATTACCTGTTGCGCTTCTCACGTTCAGGACGTGACCGCCTCGAACGGCTTATCGAGTTTCTCCACGAGCTCTTTGGCACGGCCGGTATGCGGACGATGTACGTCGCTGTATTGGCATCGCTACGGACTGATGGCATCGGCACCAGTGATGGGATCGAGTGGCTTCCGGTTTTAGCTTGGAGAGTCGCTGCGGACCAGGAATTCGTACGACGCAGCGATTGGCTGACGCAATCCGTCGACATCATTGTTGAACGATTCGGACCGAAATCAGGACTAATTGGCAAGATCAAAGAGCCATTTGAGGATCATCTTTCGGATGATGACGTCGACCGTCAGTGGATAGCGAAAACCGATGACTTGATCCAACAGGGAAGGGTCTCAGAAGCAGAACTGATCTTGCGAAACGCACTGAAAAACAAACCGAAAGATCCAGTTATCTGGCTACGACTTATTACAATACTGGTAAGAGATAGCCGTTTTGAAGAAGCGTTATCATGTGTCGAATCTGCGTCAAAAAACGTTGGTTCAAATGAATATACAGATAGGAATGCCGTTACTCTCCTGTTGAAGATCCATGCCCTTTGGGGTTTAGGTAAACAGAAAGAAGCGTTGGAAACAATTGAAAGAGCCATGATGGATGTCAAAGCTGAGGACATGACGGTCGTCTCACGCTTTGCAATTGGTTGCGCATCGTTAGTGAAAGGAGAGATACTCTTCAATATGAGCCAGACTGAAGAGGCCATCCAGTTTCTACTAAGTGCTTTTGAGCCCATTCGTGAAGACGACCACTGGATGCTGCGTCGTGGCATTGTGGAAGCTCTTGTAATGATCGGGGACAGACATGCAATTCTGGGGCGAGATGAGCAGGCTGTTTCTGTTCGGGCACGTATCGTCGACTATGTTCATTCTGACGACCCGGAAGAACTTCGTAGAGTTGTTGCGCGTGGGTTGGTAAAAAACATTTTTTCGCTAAGTGATCTTGGTAGGTCCAATGAAGTTGGAGATCTGTGCGATTCGATATTGGATTGTGTTGCAAAAAGTGACTCCGCAGAGACCCGGAGATTCGCTCCCGTTGCACTGTTAGGAAAGTCATCCTTGCAGACAGCAAAAGGACAATTCGAACACTTGATTATGGATTGCCGGTTGGTCCTGGAGTACATTCGTCGTGATGACCCGAAGTGGCTACTGACCATGGCCGCCAAAACGCTAGCTTTAAGTGGCCGTATCTTGATAGAACTTCAACGCTATAGCGAGGCGGAGGACGTTCTCGAAAAAGCGATCGAGATTGATCAAGAACACGCGGCGTCTTGGGCGTATCGGGCACGGAGTGTTCTCCTGCAGGGCAAGCGTGAACGTATCTCTGAGGCTGAAGATTTCGCCAGACGTGCTGCCGAGTTGGATCCCGATGGCCGAGTCGCACTACACACGCTTTCCGACGTACTGTCCCGGCGAGGAAACTGGCTGGAAGCCATGGAGAGACTCGAACAAGCTCTTCGCTCCGATCAAGGACAGCCGAAAGAGGCAACCGGGAAGGAAGTGGTGGACTTGCTGATCCGAGCAGCCGCGGCTGGTCATGGCGCCCGAGTCAAGCCAATCATGGACGAGACGGGCTTAGCGAAGTCGATGGAGCCGCTGTGGCAGGCCGTCCGGGCAGAGCTGGGTGAAGAGCTTGAACCTCTTCCAACCGAGGTGATGGATGCCGTCGTGCTGCTCCGCCGCAGAATCGGCCGGGAGTCGACTGCCGCCGGCTCATTCGAGCGATAGCCGACACGTATCGCATCGCCTGAGCCGCTCATCCAGGCCTACCCAAGCGGCAAGCGGCTCCTCTTCAGGGAGCCGGCCGATCTCCCGACCATGGATCGAGCACCGCGATCCCGCAGTGCTCGAAGTCTCCCGTGTTTCTGGTCGCTACGGCGGCGTCCTTCGCCCGGGCGATGGCGGCGATTTGGCAGTCGGCCTCTGGAATCGGCTGGCCCGCGGACCGGCGAGCAGCGACAATGGCAGCGTAGGCACGGGCGGCAGCGCTGTCGAAGGAGAGGACCCGTCCGGCGAAGTCCTGCCCGATCACGGCGTCGATCTCGGCGGTCAGGCAATCTCGCCGACGACCCGCCGGCAGGATGGCCGCACCCGCGCGCAGCTCCGCCT
>JAAXGO010000218.1 GCA_012267425.1 Rhodothermales bacterium | reverse complement strand
GCTGTGGGATCATCGTCGAAGAGCCGGGGCACAAGGGCGCGTCGCATATCCCTTGCGGGTTTTAGCCTTGCCCCAAGTGCTTTTCGGTTTTTGTACCACGTCGAATCGGCCGTCGATGATGCCAGATTCCACCATCCTCACGTACCGATCGCTGCCTAGCGAGTCCCATCCAGTGGCGTATCAATTACGCCCTTAGCGGTGCCCTTCTCCAGTGCACGAAGCCTAGTGCAGTGGTGTGGATGGGCTGCAGGAAGGTGGGCAAGCCCGCATTCTGTGCGTCATACTCGTGCAGGAAAGTGACTGAATAGTCCGTTATGGCTCCTGGCATGTAATCCCCTCTGAGGGTGGCTGCCACGGCTCGTTGTTTAACACTGTTTGGCGGATCCACTCCAGGAAGGGACGATGCCGTAGAAGCTGCCGCCATGCTGTCGTAGCCGAGCATCAGACCTTCTATGCCGACGAGTGTGCATATTTCTCAGGAAAAAGCCTGATTTATGTGGGAGAGCGCCTGCTGGTGCTGTCGAAGTGGTGGCACTGCAAGACCCCGTACGCGACGCGATCTAGGTTCGGTGTGGCTATCTCACCGCCGTACGCGTTGACGTTGTACCAGTCTATGTTAACGGCCAGGATGAAGGCAACGTCTATCGGTTTGAATACGTCTGAGAAGGCCGCGTCGATATTGCGTGGATTCATGCTTCCGACGTAGATGCACCGTAAACAAAGCCGGGTCGTCAGTACCTTGCGTCCGGCTTACAAAGATGGCGTATGGTGACCGGCAACGGATACATGGACGGCTTCATGGACGAGGTGGAAGCACGGACTATTCTGGCGGAGTCCCTCGGTCGGCAGCCGCTCGGAGACAGCATCCTCGTTATAATCCCCGACGGTACACGCACGGCGCTGACACCGCTGTTTTTCCGCCTGTTGGCCGAGCTTCTCCTGGAACGCGTCGATAAGCTCGACTACCTGGTTGCACTAGGCACACACGCTCTCATGAGCAAAAAAAGACTCAATTCCCTCGTTGGTATTGAGGCAAGAGAGCGCACTGGCCGCTATGCCGATATCGGAATCTACAACCACCGCTGGGATCTGCCGGAGACGTTTGTGACCGTCGATACCATCTCCGCCAGAGAAATCGAGGAACTTTCCGGCGGCCTCGTCGCGATGGATGTGCCGGTGACGGTTAACCGGATGGTTCTCGAATACGATACGCTCTTGGTCTGCGGACCGACGTATCCCCACGAAGTGGTGGGATTTTCCGGCGGTAATAAGTACTTCTTTCCGGGAATCAGCGGCCCAGAGGTTATCAACGTCACACACTGGATCGGTGCCCTTCTGACCAGCAGTGCCGTCATCGGTTCTGGATATACGTGTGTCCGTGCGATCATCGATCGCGCTGCTCAGTCGATACCTCGGCGGAGGCTTTGCGCAAGCCATGTCGTGCGGGAGCATCGTCTTGCCGGATTGTACGTAGGTACGCCAGAAGAGGCATGGGAACGGGCAGCACGGCTTTCTGCGCAGGTCCACATTCACTGGGTGGAGCGCCCGTTCCGTCGAGCGCTTGGTGTCGTACCGGCGATCTACGATGACCTGTGGACCGGTGCGAAGGGCATGTTCAAATTGGAGCCGGTCATCGAAACGGGAGGAGAGATCGTCCTCTTCGCCCCGCACATCGACGAGATTTCGTATACCCACGGCAAGATCCTGGACGTAATCGGCTATCACGGTACGGAATACTTCCTCGACAGATGGGAGAGATTCGGGCACCTTCCAGGAGCAGTCCTGGCCCATTCCACATTTGTGCGTGGGGTGTGTACATACTTGGGCGGCGTCGAAAAGCCGCGGATCCGCCTTACACTTGCCGCGCGTGTACCGCGCGAGCGCTGCGAACGTCTCGGTTTGGGCTATCTCGACCCCGACAAAGTCAACGTTACGGACTGGCAGGGCAAAGAAGACGAAGGCATTCTGTTCGTTCCGCGTGCGGGTGAGAGGCTTTTTCGGCTCGAGCGCGATCGGGTGTTCTTGAAGTATAGGCGGGAATCTAACTGACCAGACAAACCACACAGAAAAGAAGAGGTGTAACGCCTAACTGCCTTCGCAAGAAAGCTCTGAATAAATTCTATCATATATTGATAATACCACTGTTTACATATTTGTTAACACCATGTTAATAGTGATGTTTTCCGACATAGAATACAAGGCATGGAAAGGAAAACCCGGAAGCAGGTATTCCTCGAAA
>JAAXGO010000217.1 GCA_012267425.1 Rhodothermales bacterium | reverse complement strand
GGTCACGCTGATTCCCTCTCCTGCCAAGTACACGTTGACACTCCTGCCGTAGTTAAAGACGTTGGTATCAAGGTCTTTCTCCGTACCGCCGACACTGAGCGTCTCGTTGTAGCCTGCTGGATAGAACGGCTCCCGATCACTGTCCGTTTTGTCATTCCCGCTGGCAGCCACTACGAGTGCTCCTTCGTCCAGTGCGGTCTGTATGATCTGCCTAGCAGTTTCGGAATAGTTAGGACCTCCAAAACTCAGATTAATAATGTCCGCCCCGTTCATTGCTGCATAGAGAACACCATCACGCCACCTGCAAATATTTCTGTCGTTATCCGGACAGCCGGCATTAATCGGCATCACTTCAGCGTTCCAGCTCGTACCGGCGATTCCTGTCGCGTTGTTTGTGGCGGCACCTGCAACTCCAGCCGTCGCGGTACCGTGATCGGCGTTGAGTGGCGTATTTGGAAGGCCCTCGGGATCGTTAGAATCGTTGGCGAAATTCCAGCCACGAATGTCGTCGATGTACCCGTTGTCGTCATCATCGATTCCGTTGTCGGCAATTTCATTCGGGTTCGTCCAAATGTTTTCCTCGAGGTCCTCATGATCCCACTCTGTGCCTCCGTCCACGATGGCGATGACGACGTCACCGTCTTCTCCCTTGACAACGTCCCATGCATCTTCGATCTCGACTCGGTCCAGATAATCATCTTGGCTTGACCACCTCGGATCGTCAGGCTCGACAAGCGGATCCGGATCCGCCGATCTCTCGGGCACATTGACGATCCTGTATATATATCGAGGTTCCGCGTAGACCACGTTTGGAGCCCGACTGAGTTCGGCTGCGACTCTGAGCGGATCGTAGGGTCCCGCATACCTTACTTCGTACGTCCGTCTCAGCGCTTCGCCGCTCTCGGAAAGTGCCCGCTTGGAGGCAAACCGATCCAGTATCGGGAATGCCTTCACTACGGCTTCCACGTCGAATCGCTCGGCAATCTGGTCGAATACCTCGAATCCAGTCTGAGCAAAACCACCTATCATTGGCGCTTCGTGAGTGAATTGGACGAAAAGTTTGCCCGGCATGAATTCGGAATCTTGCACCGAAGTCGCGGGAAAATCTTGGGCAGTAGCAGCGGGGACAAACACCATGCCAAGCGCCACAGCGCCCCAAAGCACTCTTATCAGTAAGCTGGTCATCAGATCACCTCCAATGAATCCGAGAACGAGAAAACGTGCCGATAGTCGTAGAAATGTAACTGAACGAACCGGCTAGGATAGACCTGCAAGGTATGCAATGCCCCTCCCCGAAACAACCGCTACATGATCCTACATCCCGAATTTGCGACAAAGGTCGAACGTATGGCAAAAATCGGCCATCATGCCGGGCAAGCGCACTGATTTCAAGCCGGGGTGGCATTGTTATACCCCCCCCAGATTACTCCGAGCCGCCCTTAGTGTCGAAGCATCCAGGAACTACGCTACCTGACGACGAGAAGCTGGCGCGACGCCCGGAAGGCACCTATTTCGATTGACCAGAAATATAGGCCCGAGCTATACGTACCTGTGTCGAATGTCGCCTCGTGTCTACCGGCCTCGATGACGTGGTCTAACACACGGGCGAGCTCACGCCCGAGTGCGTCGTAGAACCGAAGCCGCACATGGCTGCGCTCCGCGACGTCGAACGAAACGGTGACCAGACCAGCCACCGGATTGGGCCAGCTCTCATAAAGAGCGTTCGTAAAGTCGCGGACTTGAGGATCTTCTGCCGCCGTTACCGTGCCCGTGGCCTTGACGCGGCTCGTCAGCGTAAGCTTTGGCACGAGAGTGTTGGTGATTTCACATCTGTAATACGCTGGCGCCTCATTTGCGTCCACTTCAAGCGTAGACGCGGTCGCAGACTGAAGCCGGACTTCGTTTCTATACCATTGATACTGGTTCTGCGAGCCCCCTACATCGACTGAAAAGACAAATGTATCAGGCGATTCAACGACCATCAGCTCGACCGAATCCTGCGGTGCATAGGTAATAATGCCACCGGCCAAACCGACATTCGGTTCGAGATCTTCGAACGTCAGTGCATTATGCGCCACACTGATACTGTCCAAGTTGATAAGTGCCGTTAAATTGGGCAAGTGGTCGAATGCGTTGTCGCTCATGACCAGCATACCGAGACTGCTTGACTCCGTTATCGTTGCTGGCACGGAACCGGCAAAGAGGTTTTCGTCCATCCAGAGCTCGTGCAGCCGCAGCGGACGCTGAAACAGCATTTCGAGATCTCCCTGAAACAAATTCTGCCCAATATCGACAACGCGCAGCCATGGCAAGCCCGTGATTTCCACGGGCACATTGCCAGAAAAGAGGTTACCCCGCAGCCTGAGTTCACGCAACCGAGGTAACGTGCCGAGGGCCTCCAGGCCGCCCGAAAACGCATTGAACGATAGATCGAGGTATTCCAGATTCTCCAGAGATCCCAGTGATACTGGTAACTCGCCGATGAGCTGGTTGTAACCGAGATCGACATACTTCAGAGCGGTAGCCTCCGACAGAGACGGAGGGATATTGCCCGAAAGCCTGTTACGCTGAAGGCGCAGTTCGCTCAAACTGAAGATGCTCGCAATGGATGGCGGAATCGATCCAATGAGGTTGTTTTGGCTCAGATCGAGATGCGTAAGGATTCTAAATGCGCCAAAGGCGTACGGAATCGCACCGAAAAGCAGATTGCCACTGAGATCGAGTGTCGTCAAGCTATCAATCTTAGCCAGATCTAGCGGGATCGACCCGTCGTGTCTATTTCCGGCAAGCGACAGATTCCGTAGCCTGGGCAGGTCACCCAACTCCGGCGGAATGTCTCCGTTTAAGAAGTTGTACCCTGCGTAGAGTGAAACCAAATTGGGTAGGTCGGCAAGTTCAGACGGCAGCAAACCGGTGAGCTGATTGTCGTCCAGAAACAGCTCCGTCAGCTCTTGAAGGTCGGCCAATTCCGGCGGAATTGGCCCTGTCAATACGTTAAAATCCAGCCACAGTCGATTGAGGCCGGCAATGGTCCCGAAACCGTCGGGGATCTCACCGTGGAGGCTGTTGCCTGACAGCAGGCATTCTTCGAGTTTGCTCAGCCGGCCAATATCCTCCGGTATCACACCCCCAAGCCCGTTGTTCCAGAGGCTAAGCACTCTCAAGTACTCCAGATCGAGTACAGCATCTGGAATCGACGAATCCAGATTGTTATCCGAAAGCTCTAGTACGGTCAAAAACGCAAGATCTCGGATCCGATCCGGAATCCCTCCGGCCAGTTGGTTGCCTTGGAGATTTAACTCCGTCACACGACCGTCATCTCCAAGCGAAACTCCGTACCAGTGCACTACCGGTTCGGTGAGCCACCCATAGTTAATCGTCCAGTCGGTGCCACCGGTTGCCTCGTAGAATTCCACGAGCGCCAGCGAATCCACTTCGTTTGAAGGTGTATTAATCGATGTCCGTCGTTCCCGAACATGCTGCCGCCAGAGATCAAGGCGCTCTGCGAAACGCTGTTGTGCCGAAGTAGGCTGAGCCCTCACCTCGTGCATCGGCGCAAGCATGAGGAAAATGCCCAGTGCAGTACCAAGTCGCAAAGAGGAGCGTAACAGCATGACCAAACGGAGGGTCTACTCTGTCTCAGACAATTCGATCACCACACTCATACCGGAATCATTCATCCCGAATGGAAGAAAGCACATGGTTGCAGATACTGCGAGTCACTACATGACAACGGCATTGGGGACACTGTCCGCTCCAATGGCGAAGCTTCCTTCCACAGTGCGGTGCCCGAAGAGTATTCCTCCCTGTACAGCATCCAAACACCAGCATCGTCGGCCCTTACGGTCAGATTGAACACATCGTTCGATTGCAAGGACTCAGGCAACAGAATGGGATTGCCGTCGTGCTTTTGGAGGGATCCAACATGCCAGGCGGCCTCGAGCGTGCGAGACCTCTTATTACTTCCGACGGCACGTACGACGAAGAGGCAATAGAGGGAATTGCTCATCGTAGATACGAAACATTTCAAGGTCCTGTGGTTCCCCCTTGATGTGCCGGGCAAACGCTGTTCATGCCATCTGCGAGCGTGCCGATCGGGCAAGTTCCAACCGATCAATTTTGCCGCCACGCGTTGCAATGTCGCGCGGCCAGCGATGCACTGCGTCGGGAATCTTGAAACTCGGAAGCGTAGATTTCAGGCAGGCGCGCAGGATTTCCGGAGTTGGCAATTCGCCGTCGGGCCGAATAAATGCAACAGGGCGCTGCCCGTATATGCCGTCGTCGACAGGCACTACAACTGCGTCGATGACCGAGTCGAGCGTGCAGAGCGCTCGCTCTACCTCCTCCGGGTAGATGTTCTCGCCGCCGGAGATGAACATGTTGTCAAGCCGGCCGAAAACGTGCACGAAGCCGCCACAGTCCAGCCTGCCCAGATCTCCCGAATGAAACCACCCATCATCTCCGGTCAGCCTCGTAATTGCGCCATTTACCAAGTAGCCCTTACACAGCACGGGGCCCCTCAGCAGGATCTCTCCAGATTCTCCAATCTTGAGCTCACGCCAACGTAGTAGCTGCCCCGACGAACGGAGTTGCTCCGCGGATGCCTGCGGCGGCGTGGTCGCAACCTGCGACGTCGTCTCCGTCATCCCATACGTCGTATGCACCGGGAAGCCTTGATCCACTGCTACATCGACTAATCCAGACGAACAGGCGCTCCCGCCGACAAGAACGGCCTTGAGCTTTTTGGGAGCCTTTTCGTGCACCATTTCTCGCAGTTGTGTTGGAACAAGCGACATGTGTGTCACACCCAGATTTGCAGCCTCGCTCCAGCTCGGAGCAATGACGACGGTCGCACCAGCAAGAATGCAGCGAAAGAGAATTCCAAGGCCGCCAACGTGATTTAGAGGAAGTGACAACCACCACCGATCACCCGGCGATAATGGAATGTTTTCGTTGGATCCAAGAGCACTGTATACGTGATTGCCAATGCTGTGGACCGCGGCCTTTGACTCGCCCGTAGTGCCTGTCGTAAAAACGAGTGTAGCCGAGGCGTCCGCATTCCATTTCGCGTCAGTCGGATCTCCCTCCCCGATTACATCTTCGCAAGCGACGACATCTGCAGCACGATCTGTGCGTGCCGCAACGAGGAGGCCAGCGGCCACCTCGTCTACACGTGCACGAACGGACGTAGGTGGCAGCCTGGTACTGATCGGACAGGCAGAGATTCCATATCTCAGACATGCAAGAATGATCACAACCGGCTTCCAGTCGCGAGGTAAACAGAGTGCAATTCGCGGCGCTCGGGTCGAAGCGAGTTTAACGGATGTTCCGTGGACAATTCGGTCGAGATCCCTGTACGTAATGATACCTTCCGGATACGCTAGTGCCGGCGTTTGGGGCCGCGCTAAGGCGTGGTAATGCACCGGATCCTGCATCAACTTCGCGGCCGACTCAAGCGCAAACGGGTCCTGCGCCGTCATAAGTGCACCAATTCGTCAATCGTGACTTTGTACTGAGCGGCAAAAAGCTCCGCAAGCCGAACCTGCGGAAATCCGAGATCAAGTTGTGGAACCAAGACATCACGCGCAAAAAATTTGTATGTATCCACCCCGACCGGAACATCCTCTTCGTTCACAGCCGCACCCAGAGCTACAATGCCTAAGAGCCCTACACCCGTCTCGAATGCCGAGCTGATGACTGCCTGCATCCCGAGTGATTGAGCACGAGCTGCAATGTCCACGGTGGCCTGGATGCCACCGATGAGCGTCGGCTTCAGAATAACTGCATGCGCGTATGTATGCCGGACCAAGTTGTCCGAAGACAGACTGACAAGGGACTCGTCCAGGGCAATAGGGACCGTCGTCAAGCACGCCAACTCCTCCAACCTGGACTGATTGGCCAGCGGCTCTTCTACGTAACTGACTTGCGCCCCGGAAATGGCGTGCAAGAACGCCCGCGCTTGGGCCATTGACCAAGCCTGATTGGCGTCTAGACGAATCTCGATCGAAGGTCCTACCGTGTCTCGTAGCTGCCTCACACGTGCTGCTTCGTGTTCGGGGTCTCCCCTTCCAACTTTCAGCTTGATGGACCTACAGCCGGCCGCCATCAGGCGCGCGGCCTGTGTCGCAGCGTCCTCTCCATCTGCGGGTAGAAGAGCACTGAGTGTCAGGTCGGTACGAGGCGTCCCGGTAATCAGAAAAGGAAGAGCTGTCTGCCGCTTGTCAGCGCAAAGATTGTAGTACGCCAGCTCAAGACCATAGCGAACTGAGGCGAGTAACTCGTCATCCAAGAAGTACTCTTTTAGGCTGCGGCAATTCCCCAGAGAGTCGCGAATCGTAAGGACCTGCGCATGCGCTTCGTCAAGCGTTTCGGTGCTGAAGCCTGGAAGCGGCGCAATTTCGCCCCAGCCGAGTCTGCCGTCTTCCTTCGTAATGCGAATAAGCAGGCCGTCTCGATATGCGTGAACGACTGTTCCAATTCGCAGCGGCTCTGTAAATGGTACGTGATACCTGAAGACGTCAAGACTGATGCTTTCCATTGCGGTTCATCCCCGAGAATCAACTCATTCTGCCAGACGGGGTTTTCGCTTTTGGAGAACGTGTGTCCAAGCCGTTTCTGGAATCGCTTGATTGGCCACCAGAAGACCAAACTACGAGGTACGTCGATGTGCTCAATTCAGAAAGATTCGCCACAGCACCACATCGTCTTACATATTCGCTCAACTGAATCTCGTCTTTCTCCAATTCAGCCAGGCAGTTAAGTTTAGTATACTCAATGTATTGCATATATTATATTTTCTTTTTGAGGACGTGTTGACCGAGCTCGTTGCGATTGGAGGAGCAGCAACTGGCCGCCGCGGCAGGGGATCGACCCGGATTGCTGATATGGTAGGGGCATCTACTATGTGTTCTTCAGTGTGTGTGACCACAGCCCGGAATCATTACCAGCGACTGGACTCTGCGCACGGTGTAACGAAATAAGCCTCGACCAGATCTTCCGCCGAGTGGATGCCTCGATTAGAGTATCCATCCGACCGAAAAAAAGACGCTGTGCAAAAGAAGCAGCATCGCAGTGTAACCAAGAAGCTGATTGAGTGCTGTCGGCTCCGTCTCAGAGCGTAGCCTGTCAAACACGTAGAGGGCCGGAATGAGTATGAGAATAGACGTTGCGGCCCATCTGTGCTCGCCGGTTGCGACCAAAAGTTCAAGCGGGATTATCGCTGCTAGCACTACACACGCTGCCCAGAATCCGATGCCAAACCTCCTGCCCAAGCGAACGACCAGCGTCTTCTTGCCAGCCTGCCGATCCTCTTCGATGTCACGAACATTGTTTATTACTAGAATCGCGCAGGCCAAAAGACCCGTCGCCAGACCCGCCGTGAGTACAATGCCGTTAATCGACAGCGTCTGTACGTAGAAGGTCCCTCCAACAGCCACCGGCCCGAAAAAGACGAGGACGAAAATATCGCCCAAACCTAAATACGCCAGGGACCACCTCCCGGTCGTATATAAAATGCCGGACAAAATAGACGCAACTGCAATGATAAGAGCCGGGACACCACCGCGTACAATGAGGTACAGACCGCAGATGAATGCAAAAAAGAACACGAGGCTCGCAGCCCGTCGGACCGTAGTCGCCGATAGAAGCCCTGCTTGTACCACACGTAGCGGACCCTTTCGCTCTGAAGTGTCCGCACCCTTGAGAAAATCCGCGTAATCGTTGCTGAGATTGGTCCCTATCTGTACCAGGAGCGCGCACACGAGTGCGCAGACGGCTGCGGCCGCATGAAACCCTCCCGCATCCCATGCCATAGCAGTTCCGACGAGCACCGGAGAGACAGCCGCAGTAAGCGTTTTAGGTCGAATGGCTGCAATCCACACGGCCACGCGGGATGTCAGTACCCGAGCTTCCGATTCGCTCATAAGACCCGGTATGCCACTATGGAATTGACGCGTGGTTCATTCACGGAGGGTATCCCCCCTTGTCGAATTCTGGAGGTCTGCCCGCCAGAAAAGCTGCTTTTCCTTCCTTTCCCTCTTCTGTCATGTAAAAAAGCATGGTTGCATGCCCGGCTAATTCCTGCAACCCCGCCTGACCGTCGCAGTCAGCATTCATGCCTGCCTTAAGCAGCCGAATGGCAATATTCGAGTTGGCCAGAATTTCACGGCACCACTGGATGGTTTCCCGCTCCAGATCGGCGAGTGGAACGACGGTGTTGACCAGCCCCATTTCAAGAGCCTGCTCCGCGTCGTACGGGCGACACAAGAACCAAATCTCCCTGGCCTTCTTTTGTCCTACGATCCGGGCAAGATAACTTGAGCCGTACCCGCCGTCGAACGATCCGACTTTCGGGCCCGTTTGCATGAAGCGTGCATTGTCGGCGGCAATGGTCAGATCGCATATCACGTGAAGAACGTGGCCTCCTCCTACTGCCCAGCCCGCCACCATTGCGATCACCGGCTTGGGGCAGGTTCTGATCTGACGCTGGAGATCCAAGACGTTCAGCCGCTGTTTGCCGCTGCCTTTTTCCGTATACCCGTGATCGCCGCGAATACGCTGATCGCCTCCGGAACAGAAGGCTAACGTTCCGGCTCCGGTCAAAATGATCACCCCTACCGAGGCATCATCGCGGGCGCGCGCGAACGCATCCTGCATCTCACGGACAGTCAGCGGACGGAACGCATTGCGGACTTCCGGGCGATTCATGGTGACCTTGGCAATCCCCTCCGTGTCCGTGCCGAGAGCTCCTACGTGGTACGTGATGTCGGTATATGATCCCCGAGCCTCCCAAGCAAACGGCCCCGTAACGACCGACCTGTGGGTGAAATGGTGTCTCTTTTTCGTCATTGCCTTGACTCTTTCTGCTGTTGATCGTCCACGGAAGCGGCTGCCAGTGACAACAAGTGCCGGTGAACCTCTCGGTTTTGCGTTCGATCCGTACCCACCTCGATGAGCGTAGCCGATCCGCGCAAACACGCCTGAAGATACGCTTCGACGAATGCCTCGGGTGACGTCGGGCGGCTATAGGTCAAAGAGAACTGCTCAGCAGCCGCTTCAAAAGTCATGCCGTGCGGCGTGCCGAAGCATTTCTCGAAATAAATCTCCGGCTCGGCCACACTCAGAAAATGAAAGATCCCGCCTCCGTTATTGTTAAGCACTACTACGACAACCGCATGAGACGCTACGAGTGAAAGCGAATTCAGGTCATGGAGCAGCGCCAAGTCTCCCAGAATGACAGTTACCGGCGCCCCGGTGCCGCATGCGACTCCAGCCGCCGTGGCGATCGTTCCATCAATTCCACTGGCACCCCGGTTGGTCGCCACAAGCGGCAAGGCGCCATCGATCGCCGCAAACATGTCGCCGTCACGTATGGGCATGCTACTTCCTAAGACCAAAGCATGGCTATCGGGAATGTGCCTGGTGACGGCACGCACAACAAACGGCTCGGACAACTCGGCCGTCGCCGACAAACAGTCGTCTATTGCGCGCTCGGCTGCTGACGAAGCATTCCGCCACGTCTCCAGCCAGGATGAATTGACTCCCGGCGGAGCTACTTCAAGAAGGGCATTGCAAAACCCAGCAGCAGCCATCTCGATCCGGTGCGTCACCTGATGATTCGGGTCAAGCCGATCCGGGCAGTCCCTCACCAATAGGTACGGTGACGGGCGAGCGTCCGCCAAAAAATGAAGGAGTCGTTTCGATACGCAAGGTCCCCCGACATGAAGGACGGCATCCGGCACCATTGCTGAGCGAAAACCCTCGTTTCCCAGAACCTGATCCGCAGCGTGAATGAGCACATCGGATTCGGCACCCAGCCTCGCCTGCGAAGCAACGTCTGCGACAAGAGGCCAGCGAAGATGGTGTGCGAGTCGGAGGGCGGCCTCGCCATCCGCTTTGGAGAGCAGCCTCCCCGCTACAAAAAGGCCTCGCTTTGTGGTGCGCAGCGTATTCCAAACGGTTTCTGCAGTACGTAGCTCCAGCCTCCGTTCAGAATGTACATACGTCGTCCACGGAGTTGTATTTTTCTTCCACGAATCGAGGTTCTCAACAAATGTGTGACGAACCGTACCTGCCTCCTCGTCCGCCAGCGGTTCGCGGAACATGCAATTCAGGTGGACCGGTCCCATGGGTGAACTGCACGCACGGTAAACGGCTTGATCCACAGTGGTAAGAAGTGTCTCCGACCTCGAATCCTCGCCTGGCGGGGGCATGTCGAACTCCCACCGGGGATAGCGCGCAAAGAGTCCAACCTGGTCGATCGTTTGATTTGCACCAGTTTCGCGCAACTCGGGTGGACGGTCCGCCGTCAAGAGCAGCATCGGTACGCCGTCCAGTGCGGCTTCGACGACGGCAGGCAGGCCATTTGCCGCCGCCGTCCCTGATGTGGTAATCCAAGCAGCTGGCCGGAGTGTCGCGCGCCCGTATCCGACCGCAAAGAAGGCTGACCCGCGCTCGTCGTAATGCATGACGTATCGCGCCTCGGGGTGTGCGACTACCGCCATTGCGAGCGGTGCACTTCGAAAGCCCGACGATAGGCAGAACAAGTCAACGCCGCACCGTACTAACTCCTCGACAATCAGATCGGCACAGGCACGATTGATTCCTGGGCGTGCAGTCATGAACTCATGCCATCGCGGCGCATGTCTACCTCACACAGGTCAGTCACGTACATCTTGCAGCTGACCGTTGAGTCCAAGCACCCCGGTAAAGTCCACGATCTTCTGCTCCAGCTCATCCCATTCGGCATCAGGCGTCGAGCCTTCCACGATTCCGGCACCTGCATACAGAAACAGCCTGTTCATCGCCACGAGTCCACTCCGGATGCCGACGGTAAATTCGGCCGCGTCGGACCCAATCCACCCTATCGGACCCGCATACCAGCCCCGGTCGAACGGTTCGTGCTCGCGAATAGCGTCCATCGCTTCTTTCAATCCGTAACCGCCGACCGCAGGCGTCGGATGGAGAGCGGCCAGTACGTCCAGCGTCGTGACACCAGGTTGCAGCGTCGCATGCATCCTCGAAATAAGGTGGCGCTTGGTGGCCAGCCTCAATTCGGACGGCTCGGCATCGAGCTCAAGGTGCTCGGCAAGAGGTCCCATTTCTTCCCGTAAGCTGATGCGAACATATTCGTGCTCCCAGCGCTCCTTTTCGCTTTGCAGTAGCTCGCGGAGCAGACGTGCGTCATGCGCTTGAGATCTTCCACGCGGCCGCGTGCCAGCCACGGCCTCGCTCTCGATCCTCAGGCCGCGTCGGCGAAATAATCTTTCGGGAGAGGCGCCAACGAAAGCAGGCGAACCAGAATGCTGAAAACAAAAATGGAAGCAGTTAGGTGTAACCGACCGGAGCCTTTCAAGTAAATCAACTGCATTTAGCTCCTCATCGAACCCGAACTCGGTCACGCGGGCAAAAACAACCTTGTCGAGATTCGACCTTTTAAACGCGTTCAATGCCCATTGAACCATGTCCCGCCACGTCCCTCTGTCGGGCCGTACACGTCGGCTGACGGGTATCGGTACATGACCTGCGACGGCGGCATGCCCGAGATCCAATTC
Organism: Rhodothermales bacterium; assembly: GCA_012267425.1. Lineage (GTDB taxonomy): Bacteria > Bacteroidota > Rhodothermia > Rhodothermales > Bin80 > Plut-88865. The sequence continues at coordinate 3,687 of JAAXGO010000217.1, read as the reverse complement.
ACGGATCTGCCGAAACACCTCCGTCGACTCTTCCCTATCCCGTGGGAGAAAGAGATTGCAGGCAATGCGCGTCCCGTCAGAATCGGTTCTCAACTCGAAACGCGGCAACACGAAGCTGTATGCCCCAAACGGCGCCCACCGGTCCTCCCGGTGCATCATCTGGTCAAACCTGAGCCCGCCGTAGTACCTTATGTTGGGATCCGCGGCAGAGAGGATTGGCGCAAGATGGCGACGCAGACGATCCGGATCCCCCGGCGGTGGGCAACTACACCTGTCAGCCACACCAACGGCCGCCACTTGCAAGTCTCTGTCACGGGGAGACCAGTAGATTCTCGTCGCGGAATCCTGCGAACGCAGCCAGCAAAATGGATCCAGTGGTGGAATCGGCAACTCCACACGCTCAACATAGGCCCCGGAAGGAGCGACGCCATTGTGGAGCCCGAGTTGTGCACCTACTTTCCATTCGAGGCGCTCAAGCACGGAATCGGAGACGATGTCAGCGTCCGCTATTTGCCCCTGCTTAGTCATGCGCCGAGTGTTGGACACCTGCCCAGTGTAAACCCCGAACTGTCTCTGCTGTTCGCAGCGTAGGTAAGGATGCCTCCGTCAGGTTCTTCGCTTGAGGTTGCGGACGATTTCCTTTTCGATGCCTGCAAGGTCGGGAATAGTGATCCGATATGAGAGTGCCGCTCGAACAATGAATGCTCTGAGAACATGATCCGGCGCAGGGAGGGTATACAGCGTAGACTGGATCCTATCAACGATTGGACGCGTGCCCGACCGAACAACACCCCAGCGCAGTAGAATAAAGCCGCCCAACCCCACGGCAAGAACAACGTACTCCCCATTTATCGCGGCTAGACTCATCAAGACGATGTACCAGATCGCTTGCAACGGCACGAAATCGAGAGCCCGGAAAATAGGAACGAGCCGACGGCTCACGAAGGAAGGCGAAAGGCATTTCCAGGCGACGTACAAGACAAGCGACGCAAGGGCTGCGTTGATTGGCGGAATAAAAAGCAGCAGTGCAGGCAGCACCGCCAACGTCAGCGCTTGCGCGGAGCGCAACCAGAGCTCGGCCTGCGCAATGATGACATCTACCGGTTCCCGATCGAAGACTTCGCCCGCATAGCTCCGTAACCAGGCTTCCCGCGTGCGAAACCAGATACCCGAATCAGTAAAGATCCCCCGCGGGGTGTCAACAAACGTAGACCTGGATTGCCGAAACGGATGCCGTTTCATGACGGGAGATCTTGACCGTAACAGGTACAAGCGCTCACCAAGCGTCATTCGTCACCGATATACACGAAATACTTCAGCGCTCGGGGATGAACTTCGACCTGGCGTAGCAGCAATTCCGTCGGAAGGTGGATTTCAGGGAGTACCCGACCCGTCGTATCGATCCGAATCGCTTGGTAAGACACAGTTGCATAGAAATCTTCTGCCTCCCGGGCCGCTTCGTACTGGTCCAGCGGCACCCGATATCTGACCACGACGGACGGAGGATCCAATTCGACGGCCTGATTTATGGTAGGCAGCTCCGTTGAAGCCACAGTAAGGACTCGCTCTCCCTGGGTGTACTCGTGCACGCGATTCGACACAGTTACAATCGCAGGGCTCTTGACAACCAGACCGGGCAGGGAGTCCGTCAACGGAACGAGAACCCCCACACTATCTTTGATTCCTCTGCGTACGACGGTTTGCGTCGGCCAGTCTTTAATTTCTGACACGATGGAGCGTGCTCCTTCCACGCGCACGGAGTCGGGAAAAATTGTCGGTGCAGTGAAGAAATCGAACGCCTCGTCCGGCTCGAACACTACGGTTGACCGAACTGGTACAAAGCGTGTGATGCGTTCATCTTTATGGAGTCCGAAACTCTGAGGATAGAACTCGTCCGCCGTTATGCCATTCGGAAGTGGTACCGAATTCCGTACGTTTACGATATCCTCTGATGCGTCGATGGACAAAATCGGCGGATTAAAGCGCACTCCGAACAGTGCCGTCCCAGTGCCGCTAAGGCGCGCCTGCACAGTTTTCGGTGGCAAGCGGGTCAGCACCGTGTCCTGCTGCAGATTGGTCACCTGCGTGTCGATTTCTACGAGTATTGTATAGTGTTCACCCAAGCTGAGCGTGAACCAGAGCACGATGGCAATCATCGTACACATCGTGATGACGACGCTCTTGCGGTGCGGTATGTCGTCCGGCAGTGCGGGTGCACCGCTTCCCCGGCGGTGCCTAAGCCGGCGCAGCAATCGCTTCAGAGTGGCTGTTGAGATACGTCGCGCCACGTCGGACTACCGATGGCTGCTGAGCAGGTCAAGGAGCTGTCTTTTTTTGGCCCGTGCAATTTCGCGGCCTTGCAGCGGGAATCCGGGTGTTCCGCGCGCGGCTGCCCTGAGTTGCTGCACCGTCATACCGGCCCACGGAGCACGGTCGAGTTGCTGCATCGCGCGCACCGCCGTGTCCGGCCTCGGGATTACGTGGGCAGTCACGAGTTCGCCGACACGCTGAGCAGCACTTCGGGCTGCCTCGACGGCGGCGTGCACGGCAGCAACCTCCCCAACGACTTGGACCGTCACGAGGGCTCCGACGGTGATTTCGAGACCCACAACGCGAATACGCGCTGCCTTGGCCATGGAGTCGACGGCTTCGACGGCCGCAACCAGCCCTTTTGTCTCGACCAACCCCAGAGCAGATTCAGTCTCTGCAGACATTCCTAGCAGGTCTGCGGGTCTCACGCATGCGATGACCCGAAGGGGAACGTCAGCCGCCCGCACCGGGCAGTATCCCCTCCACATCTGAATGTGGACGAGGAATGACGTGTACGGACACCAGTTCGCCAACTCTCTCGGCGGCTGCGGCACCGCTGTCGGTGGCAGCCTTCACCGCACCAACGTCGCCACGCACCATGACCGTCACGTAGCCGCCCCCGATTTTTTCCTTACCGATTAGATGCACGCGAGCAGCTTTCACCATGGCATCGGCCGCTTCGATAGCGCCGATGAGTCCCCGCGTTTCGACCATGCCCAGCGCGATTCCGTAGTCGTCTGCCATTGTCCGGATAGTTGGTTTCTCGGCGATTGCACGCAAGCTCGATTCTCGTCGAAGATAGATGCACTTCCTCTTATTGTCAAACTGCCCACCGGTGCACAATCGTGTCAATCACACAGCAGAGGTGATTCTTGTCGAGCCACTCTCTGGGATTGACCGGATACAGCGTGATCTGATTGTTCGCGTAGGGTCGAAAGCTGACAGGCATCCGAATCGAAATGGACTATCCAATGCAATCACGAGCCCTCCAGCAGCTCGATTTTTCCACGAATTCGGGGTTTTCTATGGAAGAGTCTTCTTGGTTCTCATTGGCAACCTGGCGGTCTGATCAAGGGCACGCGGAATTGCACCGGGAGCGGACTTCGTCGCTGCCCGGCATTTCGTAGTGTTGTGATTGATAATACGGAAATTCCGTTCCTGTATTGTCTTCGCTAAGTCTGGAAACTCCCCGCTGTATAAACAGAAGAAGCCTGCCGTCGGAAATCGCTACTGCCTTTCTTTCGTTCTGCGTGACTGCATCGAGCCTATTGCCTCGGTGCTGAGCGCTGCCGGTGGCTGCTTTTGCCCAGCACACGGGGAAGATTGCGGGTCAGGTACTGGATGGCTCAACCGGAGAAGGGCTGCCGGGTGCGGCGG
>JAAXGO010000216.1 GCA_012267425.1 Rhodothermales bacterium | reverse complement strand
GCACCCGTTCATGCCGTTTATTACTGAAGAGTTGTGGCACCGGCTGCGACCACGTGGGCCGCTGGAGGCCTGCATTACGTCCAGTTGGCCCGACGCCGCACTCGAAGATACCGATGGTGCGGCGCACGACCTGTTTGCGCTCGTGCAGGAAATGGTCACTGGTATTCGCAACGTCCGGAGCCGCTACCGCGTTGCGCCGGGCAATGAGATTTCCGCGGTCATTAACCTGCCGTCCGGCAGGGAGGACGTGCTGTCTGTCCTCAGCGAGCACCACCGTTACTTTAAGCGGCTTGCGCGCGTCGGCGAAGTGACGATCGGATGCGGACTCAATAAACCAGACGGCAGCGCGTCGGTGGTAATTCGGGACTATGAGGTATACCTACCGCTGGCGGGACTCGTGGATGTTGATCAGGAGCGCGGGCGGCTTGCGGGAGAGATCCGCCAGAAAGAAGCGTTCCTTGCACGAATCCGGGGCAAGCTCAACAACGACCGGTTTGCAGCACGCGCACCCGTACACGTCGTCGAACGCGAGCGGCAGAAGGAGAAAGATGCAATGGCTGAACTGAGGAGGCTTCGAGCAAATCTCAAAGCCTGGGCGGAACTGTAGAGCGGCAGGATGAATGTCCTAGGCATTTCGTGCTGGTATCACGATGCAGCCGCATGCCTGTTGCAGGGAGGACGTATTACGGCGGCGGCGCAGGAAGAGCGGTTTACGCGGAATAAACACGACCCGTCCTTTCCGCGAAACGCTATTGCCTACTGCCTCCGTGAAGGCGGAATCCAAGCGCAAGATCTCGACATCGTCGCTTTCTACGACAAGCCGTTTCTCAAATTCGAACGCTTGCTGGAAACGTACCTGTCATACGCGCCGAAGGGCTTGCGCTCTTTCCTGACGTCCATGCCCGTATGGCTTAAACGCAGGCTGTGGATACCGGACGTACTTCGAAAAGAGCTTGACTGGTCGGGGACGCTGATTTTTTCCGAGCATCACTTGAGTCATGCTGCGAGCGCATTTTTTCCATCGCCGTTCGAGCGTGCCGCGTTCTTGACAACCGACGGAGTAGGTGAATGGACCACCACTTCGTTTGGGACCGGTGCTGGAAACGAGCTTCGGATACTGGCCGAAGTGCACTTTCCGCACTCCCTCGGACTGTTATACAGTGCTTTCACGGCTTTTTGTGGCTTCCGCGTCAATTCCGGCGAGTACAAGCTCATGGGTCTTGCGCCGTACGGGAGGCCGTCGTACGTGGATACTATCAAGAAGGAGCTGATCGACCTCAAGGAGGACGGATCGTTTCGGCTCAACATGGATTTTTTTTCGTATCCGGCAGGTCTGACAATGACCGGCGCCAAATTCGCGCACCTGTTCGGAGGGCCGGCCCGCTTACCCGAAACCGCCTTCAGTCAGCGGGAAATGGACCTTGCCAGGTCGGTGCAGCAGGTCATCGAAGAGGCAATCGGCAACATGGCACGCTACGTTCGGGAAGAAACGCAGGAGTCATACCTGTGCTTGGCTGGCGGTGTGGCGCTCAACTGTGTGGCGAACGGCAAGGTATTGCGCAGCGGCCTCTTTGACCGCCTGTGGATACAACCTGCCGCGGGCGATGCGGGAGGAGCACTGGGCTCGGCCCTGATGGCATGGCACGTTCATGAGAGCAAAGAAAGAGCGGTGCACCAAGACGACGCGATGCAAGGTGCATTCCTTGGCCCGGCCTTCAGCGACGACGACATCTTGTCAGAGCTAGAGCAAGACGGAATTGCCTTCGAGTGCCTGGATGACGCAGCGCTTGTGGATTACGTTGCGACTCTTCTCGCCGCTGGCAAGGTCGTGGGGTGGTTTCAGGGTAGAATGGAGTATGGGCCGCGTGCGTTGGGTTCGAGGAGTATCCTTGCTGATCCGCGTGGTCGTGAAGTACAGCGCCGGGTGAATCTCAAAATCAAATATCGGGAGAGTTTTCGTCCGTTCGCCCCCAGCGTTCCGGTCGAAGACGCTGGCGAGTGGTTTGCAGTGGGTGCGGAGAGTCCCTACATGCTTCTTGTGGGGGCTGTCCGCGATGCACACGTAGAAGGGGAAGGCTTCGAGCGGCTCCGAAACATCGAGTCCCGCATACCGGCCGTTACGCACGTCGACGCTACTGCTCGCGTTCAAACCGTACATCGAAGGGCCAATGAGCTCTACTGGCGACTGCTCAAGGCATTCGAGATGCAGACGGGATGCCCGGTTCTTGTCAATACGAGCTTCAACGTGCGTGGCGAGCCAATCGTGTGCACGCCACGGGATGCGCTTACTTGCTTCAGGCGGACGCACATGGACGTACTGGTAATGGGGCGATACGTCGTCATGAAAGGCGAGGCCGGGGAAGAGGTGTTTACGAAGGAGCAGATTAGAGCGGAGTACGGATTGGACTGAAACGGCAGTCAGTCCCTAGTATCGTGGCACTGAGGGATCGATCTTGTCGCTCCAGGCCAGAATGCCGCCTTCGAGGTTGACCGCCTTTGCAAACCCGGCAGCACTGAGCAGGCGTACGGCTTGCGCCGAACGTCCTCCCGAACGGCAGTGTACGACGACAGTGTCATGTGGCGAAGCACGTACCTCACTTAGGCGATGGCGTAGATCTCCAACGGGAATCAACTGGTCTGCACCGAGCGAGGCGATCTTGGCCTCATACGGTTTGCGTACGTCGAGGACGAATGGCCCTCGACCAGCGTCGCGGAGCGCCTTGAGTTCGGTGACGGTTACGTGGGGCACGTCTGCACGGCCACCCACAGGAGGAAGTCCACAGAAGGACTGGTAGTCGATGAGCCTTGTAATAGTGGGCTTGGATCCACACACCGCGCAGTTCTCGTCGCGCCGTACCGTGAGCGATCGGAAAGAGGCATCCAGCATATCGACGAGTAGCAATCGGCCGAGAAGAGGCGAACCCGTATGCAAAAGGAGTTTGAGGACTTCTGCTGCCTGCAACGTACCTATCAAGCCCGGCAAGGCACCGAGCACACCACCCTCGGCGCACGACGGTACGAGTCCGGGCGGCGGCGGTGTGGGATGGACACACCTGTAGCATGGACCACGTGGATGGGCAAAAACCGACACCTGTCCTTCGAACCGGAATACTGACCCGTATACGTTGGGCTTTTTTTCAATCACGCACGCGTCGTTGACGAGATAGCGCGTCGGGAAATTGTCCGTGCCATCGGCCACCACATCATATTTGGCGATAATGTCCAGTGCATTGTGGCTGTCGAGGCGGACCGGATGAGGTTCCACCGTCACGTGTGGATTGATGTCTCGCATCCGGTCACACGCCGAGTCAAGTTTGTTACGTCCGACGTCCCGCGTACCGTGGAGGAGCTGTCGCTGGAGGTTCGTTTCGTCTACGATGTCGTAATCTACTAGGCCGATTTTTCCGACGCCGGCAGCGGCCAGATACATTGCAATTGGTGAACCAAGTCCGCCTGCACCCACGACGAGCACGGCGGAGGCCTTGAGCTTTTTCTGCCCGTCTAGTCCCACTTCCGGCAGCGTCAGATGACGCAGATACCGTCGGGATTCGTCAGACGACAGCGGTGGGAGAGACATCGTGAGCGTCGGGATTGTTACTCTCTTAGAAGCGATGGGTGTACGCCAGCTTTGTTGCGACTTGGCTCGTGATCGGCACGAGGCGATTCAACGGGTCATCCATGAGGTTGTGTGTGTAGACTAGATAGAAGTCGCTACCGGGCCGAATGACCCAGTGAAATCGGCCGTAGAGTCCTACGATCCTGCTGAGATCGTCGTATTGGACGTTGGCGCTGAATGCCGTCGAAGGACTCAGCGCAAGGCTCGTCGATGTGCGCACAAGATTCGTCTTAAAGGATCCGCTTCCCAAGCGAACATCGTTATGGGACCACCAGGTAGAAACACTGATTCCCGGACCGGGTCGCACCGTGGCGCTGAGCGAAAAGTCGGTACGAGTTCCGGTCCAAAAGCCCGCGTACCCGATTCCTCCGCCGACGGACACTCGCCGCTGTGGCGCGGTTTCTCCCTCGAATTCGATTTCCCATGTGTGGTACGAGCCCGTCGGCACGATGACGGATCCGTCACGCCGGATATCGAAGTCAAACACCAGTCGTTCGAAGTCGTGCCCGATGCTGAGTTCGAGTTCGTCTCCGCTGTCGAGGCGCAATTCCTGCGAGATCGAGGTATTAACGGTTTCGGCCTTGAAATCAAGGTCCGTAAGGAATTCGTGGCGCAGCTCGATGGTGAATTCTCTCAGCACGGGATGTTCACTAAGAAGCCACGAATAGCTGAACGACGGCTGGAAGCGCCTAAATCCTGTTCGAGACGTGAACCCGACAGCCGGGTCGTATGCGCTTCCAAATTCTCGATACGACGCGTGCATGTAGAAGGGCCGGTTCGGATAGGCCAGGCGAATTCCGCGGACAGTGCGATCGAAAAGCGACGAAGTTGCATTGATGCGGGCTGCGTTGTGGGCGATGAGAAACGCCTGAAACTGGAGATTTTTGTTACTGCGAAACGAGGAGGTTGCGAGCTCGAGGTCTATACCCACGGTATGTCTGTTCTGCAATCCGAGCTCGTCGCCACCGTGTGTGGACCTGCGCGTGTAAAGAAACCCAATAGAGCTTTCGCTCAGGATGTGAGCTTTTGTTCGCGCGACGGTGAAGTCTTCCATTGGCAAGTTGCCCGTCGCACCGGTGCGGATCTGGAGGAAGCCCACGTCATAGCGACTTACTTGGCCAGCCAGTCGGGCTCCGGCCCGAATGGGCACGACCTGGCCATCTTCAAGACCGATGCGTCGGCTAAAATACGGGTCGACGCCGCTGGATGGTGCGAAGCGAAAGACGCTGGAGCCTTCAAGGAAGAAGGCGCGCTGCTCCGGAAACCGCAGCGGGAAGCGGGTCAGATTGACGCGCCGGCGGTCGACTTCGGTTTCGGCAAACTCGGTGTTGATGCTGACAGAGGCCCGCAAATTGGACGCAATGCTGTACGTCACGTCGAATCCTGCGTCTCCCTGCCTGCTGGTATTACCTACACCGTCCGTCCAGATACGTTGTGAGGTGCCTACGGCAAACGGCCTGACCTCCAGCCCCAGCCCCTGGGACATGCCGCTGAGTCCAATCAGCTGCCCGGCGTTCTGAGGTCGGAACAATCCCTGGTTGCGGCGGTGGCCGCTCCACACTAGTTCTTCGTTGCGGCGCCGGATTGTTCGGTGAAAGTTGATGCCCCATGTATCACGCTTCGCATCAAAATTGAGTGTGCGGAACGGAATTCGGATTTCGGCAGACCACCCATAGTTGCCGCGAGCGACCTTGACGTCCCAGATGCCGTCCCAGTCCTTGTTGAGGTTGATTCCTTGGCCTGTGGTCAGGAGGCCGTCGCCCATCAGCCCGGCCGGATTGACCTCGAAGAAATATGCGCTGCGGCCATCGTTGTGCGTATCGAGGATGAGCATGAAGCGGTCGTCAGTGCTTAGCGAGGCATCCCGTCGCTTCTGGTATCCGATGATGCCCTCCGGGTCGCTATCGTAGAGCATCGCCCCGATATAGAGGTGGTCTTTACTGTACGCTACTTGGACCTGTGTTTGCTCTGATGGAGCGGCGCCCTCATGCGGTTCCTGCTGCAGAAAAGCTACGCTTGCCGGCGCCGAGCTCCAGATCGCTTCATCCAGCTGCCCGTCTACTCTAAGGTCGACATCTTTAGGCAAAGGCACGGCCTGGAGGACGGGTGGGTAGTCATCGTCTTGCGCCTGGACCTGGATCGGCAGCAGTGTGGCTAGCACGAGGAGATGACTCCAGTTCCGTAGCACTTAGCCATTACCTGTAGGACGTGATTCGCATGTGACCAACTATAACGTGTGGCTCGTGCACAGGGTTCAGCACACCGAAGAATGGCGAGGCAGACTTGCCTCGTTGCAACGCAGATTCGCTCCGGCAAGCAATAAGACGGCGTTATAAACATGTGCAGGCAAGCGGCCTGCCTGGATTCACGGGTAATTGCATACGTGAATCGAGGAGTTACGGGCAGTCGTCCGTGTTCGTACGCGGCGCTACAATTAATGCCCGCCATGACGAGTGGTCCGCAGTGTCTCTCGAAAGCCCTAATAGTTTCGTATCGGCTCGGATTCCGGTGCCCGCCACTACCTTTCTAGAAACGCATACCTGGGGTCTCTGGTTGGTAAGCAGCAAGGGCTGAGGTGGTCCCGGGTTTTTTTTGGAAGGTCGTTAAGGTGTATTCCAGTATCAAACAGGAGGTACCGAGATGGCCAGGAAGAGACGACGATTCACGGCGGAGTTCAAGGGCCGGGTGGTGCTGCAGGAGCGCGACAGCGTGCAGGCGATTGTCGCGTGGCATGAGCTTCATCCGAACCAGGTGAGCGCCTGGAAGCGGCAGCTGCTCGACGCCGTGCCGGAGGTGTTCGCTAAGGCAATTCCCGCATCTTTTGCAGTACAGTCAAGACGAGTGGTGCGCTGTGGAAAGGCGCTTTTCTCTTGTGGGTGCGAATCCCACCCAGCAACTGTCGCTCCGACTAGTAGCGGCCAAAGAGGTTTATGGAGGTGACGACATGGACTGAAGATGTCATAGCATCACAGTCACTTATCAGCTCATCAGCTGTCGAAGTTCGGGCTAAGGTAACCTGTATGGCCTGCCGGGGCCGTGTCGTCTGTCTGCGATCGTAGCAGTGGGTATGTAGGAACCGGACCGGACAGAACTTCTGGTGAAACCCTGCCTCTGAGGTGCTCCAAATTGCCTTTGACCGTGTCGTAGTAGTGCGGTCAAGGCCACGAGAGCGGTACTGAGGTTTAGCGAGTGAGCAATGTTTTCGCCTTGCGAAAACGCTTGGACACCTAACGGCGACAGCCTTCCCTATCCCAGCAGAGAAAACACCGTCAGCAACACACCCAACAATCCCAGACCTACTCCCAACATCCAGCGAACCGCCCTGAGCTCCCTTCTCGTTGACTCGGTCTGGGCGTCTATCTTGGCATTCTGAGCATCCATCTTGGACTCGAAGCGGGCGATAAGATTGGCAGCAGCCATGTCCTGTATCTGTTTGACTACGCGATATGCCGTTTCTTCTTCCATGCCAACGCCCCTGAATGCTAGGAAGATGGCCGTGTCATCTAACTCGGACATTGCAGGGAGTTTGCCTAGCAGGGAACCACCACTCTAACCCGCCAATGTCTCCCTTCGTTCCTTGCCTGCCTGGGCTGCGAACGTCATGAACGACTTCGCGGCGTAGATCTTGCAGGCCTGTGTGGCGCGGGCGAGGTCTGCGAGCGAGTCGACCCACGATTGCAGTATGTCGAACGCCAGCGTTTTAAGAGGACGAGGACGAGCGATGACGTGACGTCTCTACGGTAGACGTCTTGTGTGGCAGCGGCCTTCCCGTGCAACCATAGGTCGATCAATGCCCCGTCATTGTCGGCACGGACGGGGATGTAGCGGTTGGAGGCGGGGGATTGTTAGGGACGAATATGGGAAGATTACCGGGTTTTGTGTCGGTTTTTGTCGGGGCCGCGACTGGTACCAGAAGACCGCTTACATAACCACTTATCGAGACTGCGAAATGACCGCATCAGTCCCCGCTCGCGTCCATCGGTCCACCTACGTAGTGCTTGCCCGAAGTAGGACTACCTCCTGCCTCACAGCCGAAATGACCCATCAGCAATGAAACCTGCGGGAGCATATCGTAGTCTGGGCACACTGTACGTTGTTTTGCGTAGTCGGTCTGACGGCGCGTTGCATCATAGCCTTGCGATTGTCGTATTTAGTCCCACAGTCCGTTTTCGGTGGTGAATCCCATGCGCACATCAGCTTTCTGTATTCATGTGGCAGTAGGAATGCTTACGGCGGTTTCATTTGCCGCCGCCCAGACGCCGGAAGACGAGGTCCGGTCGGTCATTGACATGTTCTTCGACGGGATGCGAGCCGGTGACAGCACGATGGTGCGGTCAACGCTTCTTAAGGGTGCAATAGCGCAGCGAGCAGGTGAAACGGGACTACCGACGATGGATTTTGAGGGATTTCTCACTGCAATCGGGACGCCGCACGACGAGGTCTGGGACGAACGCATCTGGGACGTCCTCATCATGGTGGACGGCAGACTGGCCTCTGCGTGGATGGAATTCGCCTTCTACTTAGGCGACACGCTTAGCCACTGCGGTGTGAACTCGATGCAGCTCTATCGTACGGATAGCGGCTGGAAGATTGCGTACCTCGCAGATACGAACCGAGGGAAGCAGTGTAATCTTCCACCAGACGGCAACTGATCACTATCAGGCCACCACTTCCTAGTCGTTTTCTTCCTTGGTCACCCCAGTTTCGATCGGTACGGGGTAATCACCGGTAAAGCAGGCGTTACAATAACCGTGCTTATTCGGGTTGGCGGTGCGGACGGCTTTCATGAGCCCATCGACTGACAGGTAGGCGAGCGAATCGACTTCCAGCCATTTGCCAATTGAAACCACGTCTGTGAATTTGGCTGACAGAAGCTCGCCGCGACTGGGGAAATCCATGCCGTAGTAGCAGGGATTCATGACGACTGGCGAGGTAACCCGGAAGTGAACCTCACGGGCTCCGGCTTCACGGATCATTTTGACGAGAAGGCGCGCTGTCGTACCACGCACGATCGAATCATCAACCACGACCACTACTCGGCCTTTCAGCAAGCCGTCGACAGTATTGAATTTGCAGCGTACGTGCATTTCGCGCCGGTCCTGACCCGGCGCGATGAATGTGCGACCCACGTAATGATTGCGGATCAGCCCGATCTCGTAGCGGCACCGGTAGCTCAGCTTCTGGCACTCGGTAACGTACCCGAGCGTTGCGGTGTTAGATGAATCGGGGACGGAAATAACAATCGGCAGCTTTTGCTCTGCCGGAACGCGCGGGACTGGAGCTTCATGGGCGAGCTGCTTGCCGATCTTGCGACGCACTTTGTCGACCATCTCACCGAATATTCTCGAGTCAGGCCGCGAAAAATACACGTACTCAAAGATGCACGGGCTAATGCGGTACTGGTTTGACAGGCGGAAGCTCTGGAACGTGCCCGTGCGGCACCCTTCGCGATCTATAACCAGGATTTCACCCGGCTCGATGTCCCGGACGTATGTCGCGCCGATCAGATCGAAGGCGCAGGTTTCGCTTGCCACGCAATACGCCGCCTCATCGCCGGGTGTGACTGTTTCGAAGCGGCCGAGTGCGAGGGGACGGAAACCACCCGGATCACGTACGGCAATAAGGCTGTCGTCGGTCAGAATGGCGAGCGCGAATGCGCCCTCAACCTGGGTCAATGCGCCGACAATTTGATTGATTTGTTTCTTGCGGCGACTCTGCGCAATGAGATGCAGGATGAGCTCGCTGTCCGACGAAGACTGAAAAAGCGTGCCTCGCTCGCTGAATGCCGTACGCAGTTCACGAGCGTTGGACAGATTGCCGTTGTGCGCGAGTGCCAGGTTACCGCCCTTGTACTGTACGCGGAAGGGCTGGATGTTGGCCCGGTTCGTAGACGAGCCGCTCGTGGAGTACCGCGTGTGCCCGATGGCGGCATCGCCCAGGAGCAGGTCGGTAAAGAGAGCGGAGTCGGCGTAAACGTCCAATACGAGTCCAAAGTCCTTTCTCAGCGGCATGACGCGCCGCCTTTTGGTTTCGTCGAACGTGGACGAAACGATACCGCAGGATTCCTGTCCGCGGTGCTGCAGCGCGTGCAACCCGTAATACGTCAAGCGCGCGGCATCGGCAACGTTGAAGATGCCGAAAACTCCGCAGTGATCCTTGGTTGCTTTCATTCTGCGGAGGCTCTCGCAGGCGCCGGATTCGGGTATTACAGGGAAGATACGTGGGAGCTGGGGTCCGCGACAGGAACAGTACGAGACAATATGCTGGGGCGTGTTTCGGTTTCGCCGTTCATTCGCTCGGATTCTCCTTGAGGTGTACGCGGACGAAGCGAATACGGTTGTTTTCCACTGCTTCGACCTTCATATGAAGCCGCTGATGGTCGAGTGTGTCGCCGACACTCGGAATGTCACCGGTCAGGTGAAAGACCAACCCGCCAAGCGTTTCGAAGTCGAATTCTTCTGTATTCAGATTCAGCTCCAGTAAGTCGCTAAGGTCGTCTAAGTCGATCCGAGCATCGAATCGCCAGTCGCCGTTGTCGAGCTGTTCCCACCAGGTCTCCTCTTCCTCGTCATGTTCGTCTCGGATGTCACCGACCACTTCTTCGAGGACGTCTTCGAGAGTCACGATCCCCGCCGTTCCTCCGTACTCGTCCACGACAATGGCCAGATGCGTCTTCTTGCGCTGAAAGTCAGATAGAAGGTCGTCCAGTTTCTTGCCTTGCGGCACGAACATCGGAGGCCGCTTAAGGCTCATCCAGTCGACTTGTTGCTTTTTTCCGTCTGCATGGAGGAAAGGGAGAAGGTCCTTAGCGTAGATGACACCTCGAATATTGTCCAGGTGGTCGGCGTACAGCGGCAGCCGTGAATGTCCGCTTCGGCGAATCAAGTCAAGCGCTTCCGGCAATGTCGCCGTGATCGGCAGCGCCGTAATGTCCAGCCGATTGATCATAATAGCCCGAACGGGCGTAGCACCGAAGTCGACTATTGAGTGAATCCACTCTCTTTCGTCTGTTCCAAGGGATCCGTGCTCGGCACCGATCTCGGCCATAACCTTGAGGTCTTCAGAGGAAAGGACCTCCGGCAAGACCGTTGGCATCCAGCGCTGTGTCCTGTGCATCCACGCGGCGAGGATGGTTACCACGGGAGAGACAATCCAGTACACTGCTCTAAGTGGCGCGGAAACGAGACGGCTGTAGGTCACTGCGTACCGTGAAGCGATCAGTTTCGGTGTGATTTCGCTGACGACGAGAAGGACAAACGTCAGGGCGACAACTTCGAGCACGAAAACCACACTGCGTCCAAAACCCAAAGCGCTGGCAACGTCTTCCGTTATGAAGGCAGCCAGGACCGCGGCTGCCACGTTGACGCACGTGTTCAAAAGGAGGATGGTGATCAGCAATCGCTGGGGCTTTGCGAGGAGGGCCAGCACGCGGTTGCTGGCCCTGTCCGAGGTGGCTGCCAGGTTCTCTTTGACCGTCGAGCTGAGCGAAAAGAGCGCGACTTCGGATCCCGATACGACGGCGGACGCGGCGAGGAGCAAAATGAATGCCACCACCGCAATCGGCTCAACGAGCGGCTCCCCGACCTGTACTGCGGCGGCTACGAAGCGCGATAAAGGAACGACGTCGGACTCCAAACCCAATTGCGATGCGGCTGCAGTAACACTACCCGTTGTACGACCGCATCTCTGGGCCGTTTCGGTGTTGCCGGCCTAGAAATGCTGCCTTGTCGAGATGATGAACATCAGCATCAGAAGTACGGCCACCGGGCAGACGAATCTGACCAGAATTACAACCAATAGCTTGCCCGACATCGAAAAGATCCGGCCTCGCCTCGCTCCAACTCTTTCATACATCTTGGAAATGCCCCACTTCCAAGCAGCGAACACACAGATCAGGAAGGCGCCTAAGGAGAGTGAATAGTTGCCCAGATGTTGTTGTTGAGTGCAAGGAAGTTCTCCCCGAAATGTCACCTTAGCCGAGCCATCCTACGGCGCCGTTGAGGAGTGAGATGGGACGGCGAGTACAAAGCATGCACCGCTTAAGAGCCACGCAGCTCGTTCGCGGCTCCATCTTCTTTCGTCCACTATACTAAGAGACGGCGACTTCCAATAGACTGATCGTGGGCGTGAGGGCTACGATGGCCAAAAGGAAGAAGAACAAAACAGCGAAAGGAAGAAGAACAAAACAGCGACGATCTGTCCAAAGGGCATGGCGTTGAATCATCGTCGGCAGAACGACGAACACCAGCCTCGCACCTCTGCTCTGCTTGGCGCCTGCGAAAAAGAGTACCGGAATAATGATCACGCCGGCCCAAATGGCAATGCCTGTATCGAATGCAGCCACGGACGCGCCGGCCCATTTGCCTTCGCGTTTGGGCCGACTACAACGACCTAGGAGTGAAAACACATTCGAAGTTTCGCGTGCGGCGCAAGTCGAAATCCATTCCTATATTGGTTCTCCGTCCCTCATTCACGCAAGGAAGTACCATGAAGAAATTGTTTGTAGGCGGCCTCGCCTGGCGCGTAGACGACGAGATGTTACGTCGTCATTTTGAACAATACGGGGTCGTCACCGATGCGAAAGTGATCCACGATCGCGATACCGGACGATCCAGGGGGTTTGGATTTGTTACGTACCAGGAGGAGGCCGACGCCGACAGAGCAAAGGAAGAGCTTAACGGATCGATGCACGAGGGACGTACCATTCGAGTGAACGAAGCGGAAGAGCGTGGCCGCTCGCGTGGTTATCCCCCCAGCCACGGACGTGGCGGATCACGTGACCGTCCATACCGGCGCTGGTAAGGTCCGCGAGGCGAAGGATGCCGCTATACGGTTTCGATTCGCGGCGCTGAAACTCGCGCGTTGTGCACAAGCCGGTTACGGCGCTGCTTCTGAGCGCCGGCTAGAACGGCAGCCCATCCTCATACTCGGGAGCATCCTCATACTCGGGAGCTACCTGTGCCGGCTGCTGATCTGCGGCGGGAGGCGTGACGGCTTCCTGAGCGGGTGTCGTCTGCACAGTGCCCTTGCCTCTGGAGTCGAGCATCATCATCTCGCGGGCACGTATTTCCGTCTTCTGCTGCGTATTGCCTTCACGGTCCTGCCAAGAGTTCGTCTGTAGCGACCCCTCGAAGTACACGCGCGACCCTTTGGTAAGGTACTCGCCGCAGATCTCTGCCATACGACCCCAGGCGATGACCGTATGCCACTCTGTTTTTTCGACGAACTGGCCCTCACGGTCCTTGTAGCCCTCGTTAGTGGCGAGCCCCATCCGGCACAGCGCCGTGCCGCTGCCGGTATAGCGCATGTCGGGATCCTGCCCGAGGTTGCCGATAAGGATGACTTTGTTAACTGAACGTGCCATGGTTGCACCTCATTGGTTCCGGCCGATGATCGGCCTTGCGTTGTGATGTCCCGAAGAGCACTCGTGGCGGACAGCGTTCCGCCGGCTCCTCGCGTGTCTTGTGAAAGAAGATCTGTCCCTGCTGTGACAATGTTTTGTCATAGTCCCAGGAAAAACTTCTGTTATTTTGCAGCTGGGCCTTTTTTCAACCATATGCGTACTATTGCTGTCGCTCGTTTGCCCATTTGTGCAGACTGACTCATGTCGCACCAATCAGATGCTGCCACAACCCGGGAAGTTGCGGCGTACGCTGAATTCGTGGCCGTGGTCCGGCGCCTGAGACGTGAGTGTCCTTGGGATCGCGAGCAGACGCACGCATCAGTGAAGCATCTACTCATCGAAGAGGCGTACGAGGCTGTAGAGGCCATTGATGAAGAAGACTGGGACGAGCTGCAGCGCGAACTGGGCGACCTTCTTCTTCATGTTGTGTTTCACGGCGTGATGGCCGAAGAAGGTGGACGTTTCGATCTCGCAGGCCTCATTGAGGCAGAGACCAAGAAACTCGTGCGGCGTCATCCGCACGTATTCGGTACTGTTTCGGTCGGCGGAGTCGGTGACGTCTTGACCAATTGGGAACGGATCAAACAGGTGGAAGGGCGGCGTACGGCGGTGCTCGAGGGAGTACCCCAAAATCTCCCTGCCCTCCTGAGTGCCTTTCGCATGCAGGAAAAGGCGGCTGGCGTCGGCTTCGATTTTGCGACTGAAAACGACGTCTGGGCTAAGGTTGAGGAGGAAATCCACGAAGTCAGCGAAAAAAAGCCGGGCACTATCGACAGAGAATACGAATTCGGGGATCTTC
>JAAXGO010000215.1 GCA_012267425.1 Rhodothermales bacterium | reverse complement strand
ACCATGCCTGGCGCACAAAGAAAAACGGCGTGACAGTTTCCCGCCACGCCGTCTTCAAAATCAGCTTGCTGTCAATCAGAAGCGGTAGCCGACTCTCAGCCCGCTTGTGCGCGGCGCCTGGAACATCTTGGTACAACCGACAAATGTTCCACTTGGTGCACCCTGAGCCACGTTACCGCAGCCGGATGCCGACTGAACAATCTCGTCTTCGATGTTGCGTACAAACACTTCGCCGAACCAGCCACTGTCGTCAGACTCCCAGAACAGACTGAGATTCGAACGCGTGTAGTCGTCCTGAATATCGACGTCGAGGCCGTGCGGACGTGTCTTGTACTTGGATTTATGCGTGATCTGCAGCCTTGGAGTCAGCGTGCCGTTCATGACACTCCATTCGACCGGCACCCAGGAGACGTTAAAGGACCTGTCGGGCGCATTGAGCACGGTCTCTCCCGATACATCAAGCACATTGGCGCCGCCAAGGATCGGATCCGGCAGGTTCGGGAACTCGCCGTAGGTCGCATCGAGCAGACCGAGACCAAAATCCAGACGACCACCGGAATCGCCGTATAGCAGCGAAGTTTCAACTTCGACTCCCGTGATATCGACATTCGTTGCATTGACAGCGGTATTGGTCGGAATGCCGCCAATCAGGCGAACGACCGATTCGACCTTGCTGGCATAGTCATTGAGAAACGCGGCAATGCTTATTCGTCCCCGGCCATCCATGAAGGTGCCCTTGAAGCCAACTTCGAATGCATTGACGGATTCGGGATCGTAGATATCGAGCATGAAAACGCCTGCACGCGGGTTGCTGCCGGGACCGGCGCTGCCTCGGTTGAAACCTCCGGCCTTGTAACCGGTGCTGAACTTCACATAGAACAGGGAATTGTCACCGGCAGCGAAATCCAACCCGACATCGTATGTCGTTTCATTCCAGGCGGGATTGGCGACTTGCGCCCTGTAGGGAGGACCAAATATCGTGCCCGTCTCTGTTATCCAGACCCGGAAATAGCTGCCGGCACTCGGGTCCGACGCGATACCACCCTTGTTCTTCTCGTCGTCGGTATATCGCACGCCGGCTCTGAAGGTCACTACATCGCTTAGGTCGTAGCTCAGGTTGCCGAAGACCGCCTGCGATTCGATCGACAGATTCCTGTCGATGAAATTGACGTTGAGATGTTTACCGATGAACGGACCGCCGACGTACACCGGCTGGAACTGGAAGTTTCCGTTGATCTCTTCATCGAGGTAATAGAGGCCGGCAATCCATTGGAGAGGCCCGTCGGTGTTCGATGTAAGCCGCAATTCGGCATTTATCGATTCAGATTTCGTCGTCTCCCGAACACCGCTGTCAAGCGGAATTCCTTTGAGGAACTCGTCACGGCTGGTTCCGGTATTGTAATCGCGCTCATGTTCGCGAGAGGATACAAGTGCGGTCAGATCGAAGGTCTCGAAGCTCGAATTGAGCTCGAATTTGAAATTGGTATCAGAGTTGTCGCGGAAGCTCTGCTGCTCGCCAGCCGGCCGAAAGTTCTGCGGAAGGAGCGAAATATCACCCGGGTCACCAGAGATGCCCAGACCGATATTGCAAGGCACATCGGTATAGCAAGGCACACCAACAGAGTTATTGCCGATGGCATCCTTGTTGTAATAGTCGGCAGTAAGTAAGAGCGACGTAGCGTCTCCGATATTCCAGAGCAGATGCGCTCGAACACCGATATCATCCGCGTCATTCAGATCATCAACAACAGGCCCGTTATCGAAGTATCCATCATGTTTCTGGTAGATGAACGCCAACCTGGCGGCAAAACTATCGGAAAATGGCAGGTTGAAGGCGCCTTGAGCGTTGGTGGCGCTGTAGCTGCCTAATCCCAGTTGGACATTGCCGCCGTACTCGTCAAAGTTTGGCTTGTTGGTTATGACGTTCACCACACCCGTCGTGCTGTTGCGGCCGTACAGGGTGCCCTGCGGCCCTCGCAACACCTCGATCCGTTCGACGTCATAGAAATACGCGGCAACACCGGACATTCTCGGAATGTTCGCGCCGTCGATAAACATCGGCGTGGTCGCGTCGTCCGTGTTGCGGCGCTCATTCTGCGAAACGCCACGGATCGCAATATAAGTTGCATCGCGGGCGCCTTCCGTG
The DNA here is from genome assembly GCA_012267425.1 of Rhodothermales bacterium. Taxonomy (GTDB): domain Bacteria; phylum Bacteroidota; class Rhodothermia; order Rhodothermales; family Bin80; genus Plut-88865. The sequence continues at coordinate 4,052 of JAAXGO010000215.1, read as the reverse complement.
CCGATCGTCAGATTCGGCACGGCGTCGCCAAGCCCGAGCGAATCCAGGACTCCCCTCTGGAGGAGCTCATCGCCGGTAATCGCCGTCACCGAAATCGGAGCATCGGTCAGTGACTCCGCGCGCCGGGTCGCCGTGACGATGACTTCTTCGAGTGTGTTCTGCGCGAATGCTGCAGGAGGAGCAGCCATGACAAGCGCCGCCCCTGCAAGCAACGCCGTTCGACTCAATCTACTGAATTTCACAACGACACCCCTTTTTCGAGTTTTTTGTTGAATATGATAGGCCGGATAACAAATGCCTCGACGAACCTGCAATGCAGCTGACAACTGCTTCCTGTTGTGTGTCAGCGACAATTCGCAGTTGTACGGAATGCAAGCAACGGTAGCCTACAGAATCCTGCGAAGTCAACACTCGGAGCCAGTATTGCTTGACAGCACGAAGACCCATCTTGATACTGGATTGTTCGCATTGGTACATGAACGCCATTTCGCGACTATTTTTGTCAGGAATTCTTACAATCGTTATTTGACGACGCACTCGAGGTTGAAGAAACCTGACTCGACGATACGAACAATGAAACGAAGCGCTCTAACGGGGGGCACACCATGAAACCGATAGTCTGGTTAGCACTTGGCAGCGTTGCGCTCACGGCAGCCTGCGAGAGCCAAATGTCAACGGACACCGATGCCGCTGGCGCCGATGCTGCCGGCGACGCGCGCGCACCGGTCGACCTGACCGATCTTCAGGCGACTCTCGAGCGCGGTTCCGAACTTTTTACGGGCGTTGGCGCCTGCGCCGATTGTCACGGCGATCTCGGCGAAGGCATAGACGGACCCTCACTAACCTACGGGCCAACGGCATACGACATCTACTATCAGCTCAACACGAACCCCGAGATGGCCGAATCCCGCGACGAGATGCGGGCAAGCAACGATGAAATCGTCGCCCTGGCCGCTTACGTGCTCGATCTGACAGGCGGCACCGTGACGGCCGAAGTCATCGCGGAGAACGTCGGCTCCGTGGCCAACGCGCGAGATTTCGAGGAATTCATACCAGAGACTTACCTGCTTTCGGCGTACGATCAGGGTATTTCGGTCATAGAAGATCAGGACGAGGCGCTCAGCAACTGGCAGCGCCGCGCGCAGACCGGCAACATCATGCGCACGTTCCAGAGCCAGGTTGTCGCGACCTGGGATCCCGGCGAACCGAAATTCGAGCCCGAACCGGGCAAGGTCTATTTTTACGAGAACACCGGCGCCAATCGACCCCCCGGATACGAGCAGGATCGCGAACCTTCAACCAGTGTCGTCGTCGGCGATGCAGCCACGAAGGAAGTCATCGCGTCATACCAGTTCCCGCCGGAACTGCGCACCTCGATGCACACCACGGCAGTGACGCCCGACGGCCGATACGTCTACATTCCGGGTCCGCGGCCGCTGCTCGAAGGTGAAACCCAGCAGACGACCTCGGGCACGCAACTGCGTTATGCGATCCCCGGCCTCGACAGCTCCGCCACGATCATCAAGGCGGATGCGCTGACACTGCAACCCGTCGAGCAGGTCGTCGTCGGCGGCAGAATGCATCACGCACAGGTATTCCAGGACCGCTACATGCTCGTCGACACGTTCGGGCGCGAAGACGACGGGCTGGACGTGTTCCTCATGGATCCCGAAACGAACGAGATCATCGGCGGCGTGCGCGACGAGGAACTCGGCGGATCGACCTACACCGCGTTCACCGACAACGAACTCATCTACATCCTCATGGAGCCTGCCGGTTACGGGAGCAGCACGGCCGGCGGGTATCTCGCGGCGCTGCGCTACAACCACGGCGAATACACGGCGCTCCGGTCGTTCTGGGTCGCGGTGCTGGACCCTGAGACCTGGGAGGTCGTGCAGGAATATCCCTACCGCGGTTTTCGCTCGAGCTGGATCACGATCGATTCGGCGAGCGAGTACATGTACGTTCCGGCAAGTGCAAACGCCTATGTCAACAAGATCAACCTTGCCACGGGCGCTACGACATGGACGACGCCAACCGGCCCCGGGCCCTATGGCGCAACGCTGACCGCGGACGAATCGGAACTCTGGGTCGCGGATAAGGGAGAGACGACCGGCATGTTCGGCCGCACGCTCACCGTCGTCGACGTGGTCACCGGGCGTCCGCTCGAGACGCTCTTTGGCGGTTACCAGATCGACCATGTGCTGTTGTCACCCAACGGACGCGAGGTCTGGGGCACCAGCAACACCGACGGCCAGATCTATGTCTGGGATGTTGAAACACGCGAACAAACACACGTGATTGACATGCCGAACTTCGGTGACACGCACGGACTCGTCTTCGTCTGGTACGACGATGACGGCGTGGCTCGGGTCGTTCGCGATCAGGGCGGGTTCCACAACGGCATCAACCCGACGCTGGGCCAGCTACTGGAATACTGAATGGCATTACTCAGAGAAGAGAACTCGAATCGTCCGTTTCATTTCGGACCGTATCCCTTTGAAACGCTGGCGCGAAGTCCGGAAATCGAGGCGCGGGAAGCAGGCAGCACCGCGCAGCCGCAGCCTCCCCTTGATCACAACGGGAGTGCGTTGGCAAGCATCGCACGCACTTATGCGAACCGATTCCTGGGTTTGCGAGACGGCGAGCTGGAACACGGCAGAGCCGCGGTCCCCGAAGATCTCTCTACTCGCAGCATGGATGTCAAGGGGCTGTGTCTCTTCCTCGACGCCGCCCACGTGGGGATCTGCAAGGTTCCCGCGAGCGCCTGGTACGCGAACCGGGAGAGGACCGACCAGCAATACGGCGTCGTGATCGTCGTCGAAGACGGCCGCATGCCCGAACAGGGCGAGATGGCGTATCGGTGGCTCGATGGCGCCGCGAAAGACATCAGCCGGATGCGCGGCACCGAAATCGCCGTGAGTCTCGCAGCATACCTTCGAACCCTGGGGTTCTCCGCAACCGTACAGTCAGCCTACGAAACCGACGTCGATCTCGACAAGCTGGCCGTCCTCTCCGGGGTTGCGGCCCGGCGCGGCGACGACATTGTCAGCCCGTTCCTCGGCGACGGCATTACCGTTGCGGCAGTGACGACGGAGTACGCGCTCGCAGTCGATCAGCCGCTCGCATCGAACAAGCCGGCGAACAGGGGATTCAGGTACTGGCGCGGCATCAATGGCGCACTGTCGGGCCGGGAACGCAACCGTCGCGCACGCCGTCCGTTGCACATGAGCCGCTACCCGATGGAGCAGGTGAAACGGGTAGACCGACCCACCACATTGATCATCGACGACGAAGTACCGCGCGTACCCAAACGCGCCGATGGCTTTGCCCGCGCGACGATGGGGGATTTCGGCAAGAAGGCGAAGGCGGCGGGCTTCAATGGAATGATGAAATCTCCCCACAACACGGGAATCATGGCGCCGATGCCCTTGATGGTGCCGTACCAGGACGGAGAGGTTGCCGAATCCATTTCGCCTGACTGCAGCGACCCCGCAAAGAACGCCAGGGCTATCCGATCGCTGGCCTATCACATGGGCGCCGACCTCGTCGGTATCTGCGAGGTGCCGGATTACGCCTGGTATTCACACAAGAGCGATGGCGAACCCATTGAGCCCTACAATCGCTACGCGATCTGCATGCTCATCGATCAGGGCTTCGAAACGATGGAGGGCGCGAGCGGCGACGACTGGATATCCGCCGCACAGTCGATGCGCGCTTACACGCGCGGCGGAGAAATTGCCGGCGTCATGGGCGAGTTCATTCGTGGCCTGGGATTTCCGGCGCGTGCACAAACGGCTGCCGACGGCGATGTGCAGCAGATCCCCCTGTTGCTCTGGGCGGGTCTCGGAGAACTGAGCCGGATCGGCGAGCTGGTGCTCAACCCCTATGTCGGACCGCGCTTCAAGTCGGTCGTGCTGACGACGGACATGCCGCTGGAGGTGGACAAGCCCATCGATTTCGGGCTGCAGTACTTCTGTTCGAATTGCCTGAAGTGTTCGCGCGAATGCCCGGTCAATGCCATGTCGTTCGGCGACAAGGTGATGTTCAAC
>JAAXGO010000214.1 GCA_012267425.1 Rhodothermales bacterium | reverse complement strand
AGCTAACCGGCAGACTTGCGAATGTTAAGCACTCAATATGGCTACTCGGCAGGGATAGCCAAACAGAAAGTTTCACTTAAACGGGTAATTCCGATTCTTCCGCGCGTGCGATGGAGTCACGAAGTTCAGCCGCGTGCTCGAAATCAAGATTTTCAGCGGCTTCCAGCATCTGGGCACGCAGCTGCTCGATGAGGTCCCGTTTTTCGTCGTCGGTCAGGTACTTCAGAACGGGATCAATGAACGACGGCACCTCGGTCTGGTCCGCGCGGATGGTGGCAGTGGTCTCCGCGCGGTTTTCTTCGGCAATCACCGTGCCGCGCAGTATGTCGCTGCGGTCTTTCGTTACCGTTTGTGGCACGATGCCATGTTCTGCGTTGTACGCTAGTTGAATCGATCGCCTCCGCTCGGTTTCGTCGATCATCCGCTGCATCGAGCCCGTAATCCGATCCGCATACATGAGGATCTTGCCGTTCGCGTTTCGCGCTGCGCGCCCCGCCGTCTGGATGAGCGAACGGTCGCTGCGCAAGAACCCTTCCTTATCGGCATCAACGATGGCCACAAGAGAGACCTCCGGCAAGTCGAGACCTTCGCGCAGGAGGTTTACGCCGACGAGGACGTCGAATTTCGCCAGGCGCAAGTCGCGTAATAATTCGACCCGGGTAAGTGCATCGATGTCAGCGTGGAGATAGCGTACCTTGACGCCGTAGGATTCGAGATACTCCGTGAGGTCCTCTGCCATGCGCTTGGTAAGGGTGGTTACCAACACACGCTCCCTGCGGGCCGCCACTACTCTGATCTCATGCAGTAGATCGTCGATCTGATTGTCACTCGGACGCACCTCCACGGGTGGATCCGCAATGCCAGTTGGACGGATGATCTGTTCGACGAAGACTCCACCGCTTTTTTCTAGTTCGTAGTCGCTGGGTGTGGCGCTGATAAATATTACCTGGCGGTGTCTTTCCTCGAATTCCTCAAAGGTCATCGGGCGGTTGTCGAGAGCCGACGGCAGCCGGAAGCCGTGTTCGACGAGCGTCAGCTTGCGGGCCCGATCGCCGTTGTACATGGCGCGAACCTGCGGGACGGTAACGTGGCTCTCGTCAATGAGGAGTAGAAAATCGTCCGGAAAGTAGTCCATCAGGCAGTATGGCCTTTGCCCCGGGGCGCGCCCGGTGAGGTGGCGGCTGTAATTTTCGATCCCCGAGCAGTAGCCGAGCTCTTGTATCATTTCGATGTCGAACTTCGTCCGCTGCTCCAACCGCTGTGCTTCGAGAAGGAGTCCCTCTTCCCGAAGCATGGCAAGGCGCCACCGGAGCTCTTCATCTATCGATTGCGTGGCGCGTTCTAGATGCTCGGCGGGCGTTACGAAGATCTTGGCCGGATAGACGGTCATGTAGTCTTCGGTGCTCTGCGTTCGGCCCGTTAGCGGATCGATCCGGCTGATCTTTTCGACTTCGTCGCCCCAGAACTCGATCCGCCAGGCAGTGTCTTCCACGTAGGCCGGAAAGACGTCAACGACGTCGCCGCGTACGCGAAAGACGCCAGGTGAGAAATCGGTGTCGTTGCGTGCATAGAAGATGTCGATGAGCCTTCCCAAGAGCTCGTTGCGGGCGATCGTTTGGCCACGTGCGATTTGGACGATCTGGGACTTGTATTCTTCCGGGGACCCAAGGCCGAAAATACATGAGACGCTTGCTACCACGATGACGTCGGTGCGGCCCGACACCAGAGCGCTGGTTGCCCGCAGCCGTAGGCGGTCAATGCGATCATTGATGGAGAGGTCTTTTTCGATGTACGTGTCGGTTCGGACGATGTATGATTCTGGCTGGTAGTAGTCGTAGTACGAGATGAAGAATTCTACGGCGTTGTTCGGAAAAAACTGACGGAATTCTGCGTAGAGCTGGGCAGCCAGGGTCTTGTTATGGCTCATCACCAACGTCGGCTTGTCGGCGTTCAGGATCACGTTACTGATTGAAAAAGTCTTACCGGAGCCCGTGACGCCCAGGAGTGTTTGGTACTGCGTGCCGTTTTCGAGACCACGGGTCAGCTCGTCGATGGCCTCCGGCTGATCGCCGACGGGCTCGAACGGTGCTTTGAGTTCGAAGCGTCTTTGGTGGAGGGCAGGATTCATTCTGAATTCTGAATCTTGGCTGAATGGCCGCGTCGTACGCACACCTCGGGTTCTTCGTTCGTAACTTTTGCCGCCCCAAGTCGGTATGCATCGCCGCTTTTGTCACCCGTCACGCTTGACCCCATGACCGCCCGACTGCTCTTTTCGCTTGCCGGTTTTTTAGCCGTACCGGTGACCTCGTGGGCGCAAACTATGCAATGGGAGGACTATGCGCCTGTGTCCACCCTCGTCGTAGCCGAGAATCCCACGCCAAGCGCCAAATACGCATTCGTCGACGCACATGCGCACCAGTGGAGGATCGGTAACGCATCAGCGGAAGACATTGCCCGCCTTGTCGCGGAAATGGATGCCCTGAACATGGCTGTTATGGTCAATCTCAGTGGTGGAAGCGGTGAGTCCCTGCGGCAGAAGGTTGAGAATACGACGGCGAATGCGCCGGGTCGGTTCGTGCACTTCGCCAACGTGGATTTCGAACGAATCGACGATCCTGGTTTTGGCTTGGAGGCCGCGGCACAACTCGAAGAGGATGTCAAGAACGGTGCCGTTGGCCTCAAGATTTTCAAGAATCTCGGCATGAGTGTCACTGATACGTCTGGGGCCAGGGTGCGAACCGACGACCCGCGTCTTGACCCGATCTGGGCGAAGTGTGGCGAGCTCGGCATTCCCGTTCTTATCCACACGGCAGATCCCGCACCCTTCTGGATGCCACAGGACATCTACAACGAGCGTTGGTTCGAACTCAAGGAGCGCCCACGGCGCAAGCGCCCGGCGGAGCCGTCATGGGAAACGATCATTGGCGAACAGTGGAACGTCTTCCGGAAACACGCCGAAACGACGTTCATCAATGCTCATCTCGGATGGCTCGGCAATGACCTTGGCCGCTTGGGTGACATCCTGGATGAGATGCCGAACGTTCATACGGAACTCGGCGCCGTCGCGGCGGAGCTCGGACGACAGCCCCATACGGCTCGCCGGTTTCTGATTGACTACCAGGATCGCGTGCTCATGGGAAAGGACTCCTGGAATCCAGAAGAGTACCATACGTACTTCCGGCTCTTCGAAACGAAGGACGAATTCTTTCCATACTACCGTAAGCGTCATGCGTGGTGGACGATGTACGGGCTGGATTTGCCTGACGAGGTGCTGAGGAAGATCTATTACAAGAACGCCCTACGCATTATTCCCGGGCTGGATACTGAGCTGTTTCCCGACGACTGGAATACGGATTTCGTACCGGCGCCCGAGCCACGCCTGAGCCCAATGCGCCTGGCGCGTACACACGTCGGGGACGCCTATGTAAAGATTCACTACAGCTCGCCGCGAAAAAGAGGATGGAACATATTCGGCGAGCTCGTTCCCTTCGGAGAGCTGTGGCGCACGGCGGCGAACGAGGCGACCGAAATCACGGTAACCGAATCAGTGCGCGTCAGCCGCGACATTTTGCCCGCCGGCACGTATTCGGTATTCACGATTCCGCAATCCGACTCGTGGACCGTGATATTCAATGCCGGACTGGGCCAAAACGGCACCGGCGATTACAACGAGGCGGATGACGTGCTGCGTATCCGCGTGCCCGTCAAGCGCTCAAACAAGACGCATGAGGCTTTTACCGTCACCTTCGAACCGGATGGTGCAATCGTTCGACTTATCTTCTCGTGGGATCGGACGAGAGTAGAAGTTCAGCTCTCGGCACCGTGACGTGGGAGATGGTTCTCATTGCTCAATCCGGACATATTATTCTCCGGGCTACCATGCTACGAATGCGAAATAGTGAGCCTTTATCCAATCGAATAGGTTCGTGCATGAATGCACTGAAGCAAGTCCTTCCCGGCATCATCGTGTTGTCGGCGTGCGTTGCGACGACCAAGGCACAGCCATTTGTCTTTACCGTGGTTGAGCCGCAGTTCACCGAGCTGGACTTCGGAGCAGCTGGATATGCGGATCTGGACGAGGACGGCGACTTCGACGTGGTTGCCGCAGGCAACAGCAGAAATCTGGAGCCCTACGAGCCGGTGGCGTTCGTGGCGCTTAGCCAAGGTGACCGAACGGCGTCGGACGGCAGGCTCGTGCACGACTTCGAAGTTTCAGGATTTGATTTCAACGTCTGGCACAGCGACATGGCGTGGCTGGATTGGGACAGGGACGGCGCATTGGACTTTGTTCTCACCGGTACGCAGCAATCCGGAGCTAGCTACGAGAACATGCCCCACAGCGGAGATACGCGTATTTATCGAAACCGACGAACACAGGGTTTCCAGAATATCGGCGCCACGTTGACTGGAGTATACGGAGGGTCGGTGGCGGTGGGCGACTACGACAACGACGGAAACGAGGACGTCCTTGTCTCCGGTCTGAAGCAGCCAGGCGTGCCCAAAACGCAGCTGCATCGCAACGACGACGGTTCCTTTGAACGGGTCGACGCAGGTTTTGCCGACGTAGCCCTCGGTGATGCGGAGTGGGTGGATTATGACGGAGACGGTGACCTGGACCTGATGCTCACGGGTGTGACCGCAGCTAGTGGATTCGAGACGCACATGTATCGCAACGACCTTGAGATGGGCTTCACTGATATAGACACCGGGCTTCCGGAGTATGCATTCAGTGCGTTCGACTGGGGCGATTACGACAATGATGGGGACCTCGACCTCGTGATGTCGGGGGGAATTCTGAGCATTTTCGACTTCCTTAAGCCCGAAACGGACGTGTTCAGGAATGACGGCGGCCAGTTCACCGCGATTGGGGCGGGCATCAAGCCCCTCCTGTACGGCAGTGTGGGATGGGGCGATTACGACAGCGACGGGGATCTTGACCTCATCGCGATAGGCGCAGACGACGTTTTCAACGGCCGAGTTGGGCGCGTCTACGAAAATACCGGCACTGGCTTCACTGCGCGTGTGCAACTTCCGGGTGTGTCCGCCTCGTCGGTGATCTGGGGCGACTATGACGGAGACGACGATCTTGACGTCCTCATTGCGGGCAATAATCTGAATCTCCACCCGCTGCTGCGCCTGTACCGCAACGACGTGACTATCGTCAATACGCCACCTGAGCCGCCTTCCCAACTGAACTCTAGCGTCGACGGAGCGCAGGTCAGGCTTTCTTGGGGCCCCGGTAGCGATGAGCAGACGCCTGCGAACGGACTTACCTACAACTTGTATGTACGGCCCGAAAGCGGGCCTCACGTCGTGACTGCTAAGGCAGACTTGGAATCTGGCAAGAGGCAAATGCCAGGCAGGGGGAACGCTGACGCGGCGAGGCAACGGACGGTCGTAGGGCTCAAGAACGGCACCTACTTCTGGAGCGTCCAAAGTGTCGATCACAGTTTTGTTGGTTCCGAGTTTGCTGAAGAGGGGACGTTTACAATCACCGCCGGGCGTGGAGGCAGATCTACGGCCACGGAGACTGACCTCCCTGCGGAGACTGCGCTGTATCCCGGCTACCCCAATCCATTCGGAGAATCCACACAGATCGGCTATTCGGTAGCCGGAACGGTCCGGGTCAGGCTGACGGTCTACAACGTACTCGGAGCGCGCGTAAAGCGGCTGGTAGACGAAACAAAAGCCGCGGGCATGTACCGCGTCACGTGGGACGGAAAAGACGGGCACGGGCGCCGGATGGGCTCAGGCATATACTTCGTGCGCATGGAGGCCGGTGGAAGGTCGCGCATGCAGCCGCTAACAGTAGTGCGCTGAAAGTAACGACACGTGAAACTGCAAGAAGAGCACATGAATCTGATGCGATTATGGGTACTGATGGTCGCAATGGGCTTCGCTGGTGCGAGCGTGGCAAGTGCGCAGCCGGTGTACTTCGAGGAGGTTCGTATGGAGGATCCGCCGCCGGTGTGGTTCGGCTCGGCGGCTCTCGCTGATCCGGACGGCGACGGAGATTTCGATATGTTGCTGAGCGGATCGACGAGGCCATTCGACAACGCCAGAGTGTTTACGGACCTGTACCGCAACGACGGCATGACCAGTATTGAGATTACCAACCCGGACGGCGAACCAGAGACAGTTCCCGCGATCGATTTCGCGTCTGGCTTCAATCGGCAGACCCCCATCGTCGAAGTCTGGCAGAGTGCGGCGGAGTGGGGAGATTTCGACCGGGACGGTACCGTGGACCTTGCAGTTGCGGGAGCGGACGCGAGTGGCACTCCGACGCTGAATCTGTACAATTGGGACGTAAGCGAAGGTGGGTACCGCGAGCTCAGGCATGCATATGGGTTGAACGGCGTTAGGGCCGGTGACGTGGCCTGGGGCGACGTGGACAACGATGGCGATCTGGATTTGGCAGTGTGTGGCTTCGGAGAGGGCGGAGAGCCCGAGCTTTTCGTCTTCGAGAACGAAGTTGATGACGGCCAGGGATTCACTACGCGGGACATAGGCGCGGGCGTCGCCATGTGCTCGCTCGAGTGGGGAGACTATGACGTTGACGGCGACATGGACCTGTTGATCACCGGAATGAGGGTTCCACAGGAATTTGTCACGCGTGTTTACGACAACACCAGCGGTATGCTTGCCGAGTCTGGACACGAGCTTCCCGGTTTGCTCTTCTCGCACGCAGCCTGGGGAGACTACGACGCGGACGGAGACTTGGACATACTGCTGAGTGGGGCGCGGCTGTCACCACTCTACTACATGGAAGGCGAGTTGCACGTGTTTCGCTACCACAGCGGAGAGTACGTCAGCGTCTCGGAGCTTATTGAGGGGGCATTCGAAAATGACGTGACGAAGGGCAGGTACCACGGTGCAGTTGAATGGGGCGATATCGAAAACGACGGCTATCTGGATTTCTTCATCGGAGGTGCCAAGAGCCCGACAAGCACGGAATCCCTCCAGTTGTACGAGAACGAGCGGGGAACGGGATTCACCAAGTCCTCCACGGAGCGATTCGACGGCGGAGTATTTGGTGGCGGGGTCTGGGCCGACTTCGATCAGGATCAGGATCTCGATCTGCTGCATTGGGGCACGACCCCCGGTGAAGGAGTGGAAATTCTAATGCAGCGCAACACGTCTCTGTACGGCAAACGGAAGCCGAAACCGCCAACCGACTTCGAGTCGGACATCAACGGCAACTCAGTGACTCTCCATTGGTCCGGTGCGTCGGACCGCCAGACGCCTACTGCGTCGCTGACTTACAATCTGCGTGTCGGGGTTGAGAGTAAGAGTGTAGACGTCGTTTCGCCCATGTCCGATCCAGATACAGGTCGGCGGCACGTGAGTAGGCGCGGCAACGTGGGGCACAATCAGAGTTGGACCATAACCGATCTTGAGCCTGGTACGTACTGGTGGAGCGTGCAGGCACTTGATCATTCCCAGACGGCGTCGGAGTTCTCAGAGGAGCAGACGTTCACTGTCGACTAGAAAATATGGAAAGACCAGTCACCTGTTGGTTTTAGCGCACCAGTGGTCGGAGGTGCCAGAGCCACATGCGACGCCTGATGGACGAATCAAACGCCCCTGCCGCCCCCAAAGATCGTTACTACTCTCGAGCTAACAAAAATCCCGACTGGACTGACAACGCCTATTAGATCAAAGCCGATACCACCTTTGAAGCTGATCCGTGGTAGCAATATAGCGTGAGCATTTACCACCAATCCGCCCGAAATTGAATCCCAATCCCAGAAGCCCGGCGTCCAGGGCCGCGAACGCGAAAATCCTATTATTGATGGTCCAACAAAAGCAGATAGAAGGTAATGTTGACCTATCCGGGCCCTTCCTACCGAACCACTCAATACGGAGAAGCTGTCGGCGGAGTCATCAATGAATACATTTGCTCTGACTTGATACTTCATATTGTGACCCCAGCTGAAACTTCCGCCCATGCTGAAATCTGGGACGACAATAGCCAGTACAGGATCAGGCCCTAGACCTAGAGCGAGTCAAGCAGGACCCGTAAACGGTTGGTGCTCCTGTGCACATACGCTTCCGTGAGCCATGATTACGAGCACTGCTGGCACGAGTGAAATGACCTTTGGCATACTCGTGGGACGAACCTACGACGGGGTATAACTTCAGTCAATTGCGCCCGACAGCAGCTTGCGGAAACACCTGAAGGCACGGTCGTAAATGCCCGGCGACTCGCTTTCGCGTGGCCCCGCCACGTTCAGCGTACGGATGTCGTACAGCTTCAGCCAGGCACGGATGTCCGATATCGCTTTGGGGCTTTCCGTCCCGTGGACCATCAGCGGCTTGTCCATTTGCCGTGCCGTTTGGATCGCCAGATTCGTACCCGGCGACACAGCAGTACCGATGACGAGCGTGCCGTCGCTTCGCTGCACGTTCCATACAGTGCGCTGGGTACTTGCTTCCATCGGCGTTTCCGTCAGCGTATAGCGATTGTCGATTGGACCGTCTTCCGCACGACGACCCTTGGGGCACCAGCCGGCAATGGGAATCCCCATCTCCAGCGCGGCATCGAGCGCAGCGCGGTCCACGCCGGTCTGCCCGCCCGAGATGATCAGCAGGGGCCGCATTTCGAACAAGAGTCACTCTGGTGTGTACATTTGGCGGCACCAAGAAATATCATCAAAATGATTCTCCGGCGCGTGCCGTATCTGCTCCTTGTTGCCGTTCTGTGTTCGGACGCCGCCCAAGGCCAGAATGCACAGGCGGTGTTCGAACGATTCGTGGGTACGTATGAATCGGTGCAGAGACTTCGCGCTGATTTCACCTATACGGTATCGTCCGAAATCCTTGGCGAGGTACAGGCGATTTCCGGCTTTGTGGTGGCCGAAAGAGATAGGTATCGGATCGATACCGGCTCCGAACTCCTGGTAGTCAATCCCGAGGGCACGTCTGTTTTTCGCCGCTCGGAGGCGCAGGTTCTCCTCAGCAATTCCGATGAGGCGCCAGGCGCCATTGTACCGGGTATGTTTCTAATCGACTTCGACGAGATGTTCGAGCCAACGGGCATGGAAACGACCTCTGTCGGCGGTGTGCGTCACCATGCGCTCGCACTCCGCTCGATACGCCGCGATGTACCATTTGTCGACGTGACTGTCTGGGTGCGTCAATCCGACGGGATCGTTACTCGACTTTTGGCCGTGGACAAAAATGAAACGCACACGGACATCTCGCTGTTGTGTGTCGAGATAGATCCCCCGGTCGCGCCTAATACGTTTGTGTTTACGCCGCCACTGGGCGTAGAAATCATCGATCTGCGCTCGTGAAAAGGAAGCTGCGCCGCGCGGCGATTCGGTGCGGTCTCTTCGCATTGGCCGGAACGCTCGTCTACCTCGCGCTGCACGGCACGGATATCGGAGCCGTCATGAGTGCCCTCCTACAGGCCGACTGGCTCTGGCTTTTGCCATTGGGTGTCATCACCATGACCAGCCACGTCCTTAGAGCATGGAGGTGGCAGGTGCTGCTGTTTTCCGTGGAAAAAAGGCGCATTTCGCTTTGGAATACGTTCTGTGCGCTGATGATCGGCACGATGACGAACTACGCGCTGCCGCGCGTCGGAGAAGTCGTACGCACCGCACACCTTGCAGGACGCGAAGACATGGCCTTCAGCAGCGTGCTGGGAACGGTCGTCGTAGAACGGGTCCTGGATGTTCTGGCGCTCTTGGCGGGGCTGCTCATTTCGTTGGCCGTCGTCGGCGATGACGTAAAGGACCTATCGAGTCAGTTTTCTTGGGAGCTGCCGACGCTGCCGATACTGGGAGCCCTCCTACTGGCAGCCGGCCTCACGGCTCTCTTTGTCATCAGGGCCCGCACGTCACCGTTTTGGAGCGCGTGGTTGGACTCGTTTCGACAGGGCCTTCGGTCGGCTCACCGGTCGTCTCACCCGTGGACGCTCGTAGGGACTACCGGTGTTATGTGGTTCTTCTACGTACTGATGGCCTGGATTCCTCTGGTCATGCTGGATATGGCAGGCACGTATGACCTGTCACTCGCCGACGCAATGGCGATAATGTTTTTTGGCGCAGTCGGCGTGGCGGTCCCCCTTCCTGGGGGTGTTGGCTCTTTCCATTACATCACGCGCGTGGTGCTCGTTATACTCTTCGGCGTGGATATTTCAATTGCCGTAACGTATGCGGTCTTGGTCCACGGCGGCCAGCTGATCCTCTACGTGGTGGTTGGTGCCACCGTCCTTGCCGCACACGGTCTGAGTTTCTCCCAACTGCTGAGACGTGCCAGGGAAAGCAGAGCAAGTTGAAGTTGGAAGCGATTCATCGATTGCGTCCACCGTAGGACAACTCAATGGAGAAATGGTACCGCTCGGTTGCAATGCCGAACCGTTCACTCCGAATGTGCACTCTGGGGCCTCGAGAACATCTTATTTATTGTCTGCCGTCGAGGTCCCATACGGTTTCGCGGATACTCCGTTGGCATCTCATTCATTCATCCACACATCTTCGGGATATCATGCAAGCCACGGAGTTTGCCAATCGACGTGTGGTTAACAATCCACTCGCCGACCTGATCGGTGATGAGGTGTACGAAATTCTCCAGACGCGCAATCTGCTCAACGACAAGAGTGTGCGCGACCACACGATTCGAAAACGATTCTGGGAAATGCGGACACGGGACATTTCCGCACAGGAAGCCATCAGCCTGTTGCGCGAGGAGTATCCCTACCTCCAGTTCGATACCATCCGCAAGATCGTCTACAAGCAGCAGCCGAATCGCTGAGGCGGATTACTGGTCTCTGACGGCGGCAAACAGCAAGATTCCCGCAGCCACGGAGACGTTAAGCGACTCTGCGTCACCCGGCATGGGGATCGTCACAAGTTCGTCGCAGCCGTCAGCTACCGAGTCGCCGAGTCCTCTACCCTCGTTGCCTACAACGAGCGCAATCGGGCGATTCCAATCAGTCTGCCACACCGACATACCCTTGTCGCCGGCGGCGCCGATTACCCAGTACCCGTGCTCCTTAAGCTGATACAGAGTCTCCGGGAGATTCTTGACGCGGGAAATGGGTATCCGCGCTGCGGTACCCGCACTGGCTTTGATGACGGCTGCGCTGATAGGCGCCATGCGCTTCGTCGGGACAATTGCTCCCCTAACGCCGGCTGCAACGGCGGAGCGCAGGATCGCCCCAACATTGTGCGGATCCTCGACGTGCGCTAGAACGATCAGGAGCGGTTTTTTGCGCTTGACGGCGTCAAGGTTCGGTGCCGCCTTTGCAATCACGTCTTCCAATGGCTCAAAAGCCAGCGGGCCACGGTACGCCACGACGCCTTGGTGTCGAGTAGTTCCGGCAATTTTCCGGAGGCGGCCGAGAGGAACGTCTAGTATGGGCACTCCCGCAACGCGTGCCGCGCGGCGGAGGTCGTCGAGCCCGCGGGCGCGGCGATACACATAGATCCGCTCCATGCGGATCGCTTCGCGCTCGAGTGTCTCGGCTACGGGCTTACGACCGACGATGATCAGGCGACGATCGGACATCGCCTGCTACGTTGGAATCGGCGTCCGTCGCCGGCTCGTGCGAACGAGGCCGACTGCGCCGACAAGGATCAAGATGACCGAAATCACCTCGGCCTGCGTTACCGCGAGCCCGAAGAGATCGAACGTGTTGTTAATGCGAATCTGCTCGATGAGCAGCCGTTCGATGCCGAAGAAGACAAGTGCGAGCGCAAACAGCCACCCAGGCTTGAACGGGTGGTTGCGCTGAACCCACAGAATGCAGAAAAGAAAGGCGGCCATGAGGAATTCGTAGATCGCCGTTGGATAGACGCCCGTTTCCGGGAGGGTCTGCCCCAGGATATTGTTCGGATACGTCTCAGCCCACAAAAAGACGGGAATCCACGCGGGCCGCGCTGCCGGATCTGAGGCAATGCCCCAGTCGCCATCACCCGCCAAGTGGCACCCGATGCGACCGATTCCGTATGCGAGAAGCACCGTCGGCAGAGCCGCATCCGCAAAGAGGGATAGCGTGATACCGTGCTTCTTTACGTACCAGGAAATGCTGGCTGTGGCAACGATGAGTCCGCCATAGAATGTCAGTCCGCCGCCGGAGAAAATCATTCCCGCCGGATCGGCCAGGAAGTCTCCGAAATGATCCACGATGTGGAAGATTTTTGCTCCCACCAGGCCGCCAACGACCGCTACAACCGTGATCGTTCCGACCAGATGGGAGGGGCTGGCCTCGACCGTGTGCGCTCTGCCTTTTTTGCCCTTTCTGCCAGGTGCTGGAACGCGGACGGCCTTGAGTCGGCCAAGTCTGTACAGGCGATCCAATTCGATGCGCGTAAGATAGGCAGCTACCAGAAAGGCAACCGCCATCATGGCACCGAAGGAATAGATCGTAATCGCGTCTATACCCGCAATGTCAAACGGTAGAGGAATCCGTACGATGCGTGGATACATGAATTACACTCCGAGGAAATAGGCTGCCAACGAGTCGAAAGAAAGCCCGAATTGATCGCCGGTTTCCATGTCCTTGACCTGCACGCAGCCCCGATCGAGCTCCTCTTCACCTACGATAATCACGTGACGGGCCCTCGCGCGGTGTGCGGCGCGCATTTGCGCTTTCATGGATCGCCCGTCGAGGTCGAAACTCGCACGCAACCCTGCAACCCGAAGGTCCATGCCAAGGCGAAGCACCCTGCGCATAGCTTCTTGTCCCTGGGCAACAAGAAACACGTCTAGCGGCTGTGTGCCCGGAAGAATCGCTTCTTGGGCCTCGAGCGCAAGAAAGAGTCGCTCGATGCCCGCAGCGAATCCCACGCTAGGGACGTCGCTTTTACCACCAATCTCCCGTGCCAGAAGATCGTATCGCCCCCCTCCCGCAAGTGCGCTTTGGGCGCCAATGTGCGGACTTTCGAGTTCGAATGCGGTGTGAGTGTAATAGTCGAGCCCGCGGACGAGAAACGGGTCTTCGGTGTATGTGATTTCCAAGTCGTCCAGGTATCCCTTCACGCGGCTCCAAAACTCGATGCTGCGCTGTCCTACGAAATCGATCAGGCGGGGTGCACCCGCTAGAAGCTCCTTCTCCCGCACAGATTTTGTGTCCAAAATGCGAAGCGGGTTGCTTCTAAGGCGCTCTTTGCTTGTATCGGACAGCTCTGATTCCAAGGGCTCCAGATAGCGCCGCAGTGCCTCCACGTAGCGCGGTCTCGCCCCAGG
Source organism: Rhodothermales bacterium (assembly GCA_012267425.1). GTDB lineage: Bacteria > Bacteroidota > Rhodothermia > Rhodothermales > Bin80 > Plut-88865. Next base: position 5,717 of record JAAXGO010000214.1, on the reverse strand, counting down.
GTCGCCCAGTGTGTTGACGCGCAGGCTCACGTCGTCGATGCCGAATGCGTCGTAAACAGCGGCGAGGAGGCCAATAATTTCGGCATCGGCCCGGGCGTCGTCCGTGCCGATGATCTCAGCGCCAAACTGGTGGAACTGCCGAAAACGTCCTTTTTGCGGGCGTTCCGCCCGAAAACAAGCCCCCATATAGAAAAGCCGCCGCACTCCGCCGCGGCTTCCCATGTGGTGCTGCAAGTAGGCACGCATAACGGGAGCCGTCAGTTCCGGGCGCAGGACGTAGTCGGTCTTACCGCGCCGAAAACTAAACATCTCCTTGTGCACGATGTCTGTCAGCGCTCCGATACTCCGCGTGATAAGCTCGGTCTTTTCAAGTACCGGAGTACGGATCTCCTCGAATGCGAACCGGCGCATCACGCCCCGAATTACCTCTTCGATCCGTTGCCAAGCCTCCACCCGCAGCATGGGATTGCCGCCTTCCCGGCCCGGCAGGACGTCGTAGGTCCCTTCTATCGTCTTAATTGTTCTCACACTGCAGCGGTAACGAACTGCGTAGCCGCTTGTGCCGCTGCCGCTTAGCCTCCCTCAATGCGGCGCAGTTGGTTGAGAACATGCTGCATGTCAGCTGGAAGGTCACACGTGAATTCCGCCAAGACTCCGGTACCTGGATGCACGAATCCGAGCGTCTCGGCGTGCAGTGCCTGGCGTGGCATCACTTGAAACAGATTGCCGAAGAACGCTCTCCGATGCGATGTCCGGGGTCCTGCCCGCAATTCCTGCCCTCTGTATGTCTTATCGCCGACAACTGGGTGACCGACGTGTCGGACGTGGACGCGGATCTGATGGGTCCGTCCCGTTTCGAGGCGACATCGCACCAGTGATGTGTGGCGGAGTGTTTCAACCGTTTCGTACCGCGTCACGGCCCGCTTGCCGCCTAGCACGACGGCCATTTTCTTTCGATCCCGAGAATCCCGTCCAATCGGCGCGTCGATCCTGCCTGCCGGAGGCTCGGGCTTGCCCCACAGGATTGCCAGATATGTTCGTCGGACGGTCCTTCTATGGAACTGGCAGGCAATCTTACGGTGCGTTTCGTCGTCCTTTGCCACCACTATGAGGCCGGTCGTATCCTTGTCCAGCCTGTGCACGATACCCGGTCGTACGGTGCCTCTTGCACTATGTGCGGTTGAGAGTCCCACCGGGGCTGGGAGGTCTGGACACACTTTCGGGCAGCCCACGTGATGCAGAAGTGCATTCACGAGCGTGCCGGATCGGTGGCCAGGGCCAGGATGCACCGGCATGCCGGCCGCCTTGTTTACGACGATGAGACGATCGTCTTCATAGATGATCTCGAACGGCAGCGCCTCGGCGACGATGGTCGTCGGTGGCGGCAGCGGCAGCCTGCACCGGATCACGTCGCCCGCCTGTGCGGTGACCGACGGTTTCGTGACTGCCCTTCCATTGACCTCTACCAGCCCGTTGCGGATCCCGCGCTGAATCGTTGTACGCGAAGCGTTCTCGGCGAGCCGTGCGATGTATACGTCCAATCGTGCCCCCGCGCGGTAGTCTTCGGGCACTTCCAGGACTACTATGGACTCGGACGATACGGAGGTCCCCATATTTTCTAAGGGCAAAAAACAGCCCCCCTCGCAACAGCTACAACCACAATGACGTCTTCTTTTATGCGTGCCACCAGCGGCATGTGTCTCCTCCTTGCGGGGTGCGTAGCTGCATCTCCAGTGGGTCCGGCTCCAGTGGGGGAGCCGGACCCTGCTACGCATCCACGATGCACTGCTTCTCCCTATGTATTCGATCCCACAGCACGCTCTTCGCGTAGTCGAGCCCGACGCCGGATACGGCACTGAGAAGGAGCGACTGCACCCCGTTCGGCAGACTGGTGGCGTTGTCTTTGAGCCACTCCCCCCGCTCGGTGGGTGGTAGTAGATCGGCCTTGGAAAAAGCCACTAGGCGCGGTTTTCGGATCATTTCCGGGTTGAATGCGACCAGCTCGCCCAAGAGCAGCTCGTATTCTGCGCGTGGATCTTCGGAGGTGACCGGAATCAAGAACAGCAGCACCACATTGCGCTCAATGTGCTTTAGGAATTGGATGCCCAGTCCCCGCCCTTGGTGCGCACCCTCAACGATGCCCGGGATGTCGGCAATGACGAAGCTCCGGTAGTCTCCCACGTCAACGACGCCGAGGGACGGCGCGAGTGTCGTGAACGGGTAGTCGGCAATCTTCGGACGTGCTGCAGAAACCGACGCTACGAACGTGCTCTTCCCCGCATTCGGCAATCCCACGAGACCGACGTGGGCCAAGAGCCTGAGCTCCAGGATGACTCTTTTTTCTACCCCAGGCTCCCCGCGCTGCGCATGGCGCGGCGTCTGCCGGGTTGCGGTCTTGAAATGTGCGTTTCCCTTCCCGCCTCGTCCGCCGCGGGCCAGAAGCAGTTGTTCGCCTGGCTCCAAGACTTCACCCAAACGCTCACCACCGTCGATCAGAGAGGCCCGGGTGCCGGGAGGGACGCGCACGATGAGATCGTCACCGTTTTTTCCCGTTTTCAAACTTCCTTCGCCACCTCTACCGTTCGGCGCAAAATGGTGCCGCCGGTACCGCAGGTCCAAAAGCGTGTGAAGGTTGGCGTCCGCTTCCAGGAACACCGAGCCGCCACGGCCGCCGTTGCCACCGGCAGGACCTCCTCTCGGCACGAATTTCTCCCGCCGGAATGCGATGCATCCCGCTCCACCTCCTCCGCTCCGCACCGTAATTACGACGTAGTCGACGAATCGCATTGCGTATCTTGTCGCGTCTGGGACGACTCCTTCGAGAGTGAAGCATGTAATCATCTATACCGATGGAAGTTGCTCGGGCAACCCGGGCCCCGGGGGCTGGGCTGCCATCCTACGTTGGCGCACGCATGAGCGCGTATTTATGGGGTCCGAGCCGCATACGACCAACAATCGGATGGAACTTTCGGCAGCGCTCGAAGCATTGCGTGCACTCAAAGAGCCATGCCGCGTGTCGCTGTATACTGACAGCGCCTACCTGGAACAGGCATTCAACCGGCGGTGGATCCGCAGGTGGCAGCAAAATGGATGGCGTACGAAAAGAGGCGAGCCCGTCTCCAACGGGGACCTTTGGACCGGTCTTCTCGAACAGGCTGCGCGACACCAGATTCGGTGGATCAAGGTCAAAGGCCACGCTGGCGAAACATACAACGAACGCGTCGACAAGCTCGCGGTGGAGGCGATGAAAGCCGCTAACACGAGCTAACCTACTGGACACGGGAGACCCGGCGCTGCCTGGGGGCTCTCCGTTGTCAATTGTGTGATAAAGCCTATCTGGTATCCGCCAGGCTGCAGCTACGTGCATCACAGAGCGCTTGCGCCGTTGCACGATATCCAGCACTGCTGCCGCTTCATCACCGGAATCAACGCGCTTCACCTCTGCGAGGAAGCGCGACCCGAGCACCTTTGTTTCGGCATGGGCTGGCCTTTCCGAGACACTGATCGTGTCGTTACGTTTCGTGCAAGAGTGCAAGTAAAGAATCGTTTTTCGCGTGGACAGAGGGCTACTTTTCGTCTCGTCGTGCGTAATAAGTGCACTGATTCCTGAGGAACGATTTTATTTTATATGACCTTTTTCGCGTTCGTCTTCCTGATACCGGTTCTCTTCATTGCTGACACGGACTGCGAAGATGCCTGTCAGCTGGTGGCCCAAAAAGTCCGAGGGGCGATCACGGTTGACGGCGTGCTTGACGAAGCGGACTGGAAGACCGCGCCCACTGCAACTGGGTTCATTCAATTCGAACCCGAAGAAGGAAGCCCCGCCACGCAGCCGACCGAGGTGCGAGTACTCTTGGGCACCTCGGCACTCTATGTCAGCGCCATTCTCCATGACTCCGACCCAGAAAATGTCCTGGCGACGCTCGGCCGACGAGACGAATTCAATCGGGCCGATTGGTTCGTCGCGTCCATCGACTCGTACTTCGATCGGAAGACAGCCTATAATTTCGCCGTCAGTGCGGCAGGCGTCCAGGCGGACGGGATCTACTCCGGTAGTGACTTCCGTGGTAGTGGTGGCGGCTTCGGCTTCGACACGTCGTGGGATGCAATCTGGGATTCGGCAGTGCGTCTGACACACGAAGGATGGATCGTTGAAATGCGGATTCCTTACTCCATGCTACGGTTTTCCGACAGCGACAATCAGCGGTGGGGAATTAACTTCCGGCGCGTTATTCCGCGCCTGAGCGAAGTCAACGAATGGGTCATGGTGCCGCGGACTGAACGAAGCAGTGGCCGGGTCGCCCAATTCGGAACCCTCGAAGGCATCACCGGCATCAAGCCGCGCCGCAACTTACAGATCAGGCCTTACAGCGTATCGAACGTACGGACCGAAGAGGGTGCCGAGCCGGGCACGATTGTGTACGACCGCATTTTCGATGTGGGTGGAGACGTAAAGGTCGGACTCTCATCCAACTTCACAATCGATGCCACGATTAATCCCGACTTTGGGCAGGTCGAAGCCGATCCGGCGGAGCTCAATCTGACGGCGTATGAAACCTTCTTTCGGGAGCGGCGGCCCTTCTTCACTGAGGGTGTCCAGATTTTTCGGTACGAGCTGGACCGCGGAGGCGGGCTGCTGTACACGCGGCGTATAGGCGCAGATGCCCCCATCATCGGTGCGGCCAAGCTCTCCGGGCGGTCCAACAACGGACTCTCGTACGGATTCTTCGGTGCGATTACCGGCGACGATTTTACGCCCGGGCGCTTCTACGGCGTAGGCCGGCTTCAGCACCAGCTCGGCGAGATCTCCTCCGTCGGAGGCATGGTCACGCTCTTCGACAGGTCCGCCGGCGATCATCTGCGCAGCATGACCGGTGGCATGGACTGGGATCTTCGCTTCAACGGCAACAAGTACAAGTTCGACGGTCAGCTCAGTGCCACACACCGTGCGCTTCCCGGAAGAGGCATCGATCCGGAGCAAGGATTCGCACTGACCTCAGGCTTCGACCGTCAGCGTAGCGTATGGAATTTCTCGACGAACCTTACAATTATCAGCGACCGGTACAATCCCAACGACTTGGGACGGCTCCGACGCAACAACTATACAAATCTGTCCGGCGGGTTCTCGCATCAGATCAACGGGGGTAATTCGTTCGGGCCATTTCAGCGTGGCACGATCCGGCTCTTCGGCGGCAATGGCATGTCGTTCCGAGAAAGACTGGACAACGGCTTCGGCCTTTTCCTGTTTACCGACTGGGTAACGAGCGGCTTCCACGAAATAGACTTCAGTGCACGCTCAGATTATCTCTTCGGCGGTTATGACGTGGTTGAGACCCGCGGCCTCGGTCCGCGCGCAAAGCCACGTGAGCTCAGCATAGATTTTTCGATCACTACGGATACCCGGCGTGAATGGATGCTGGAACCAGGTATCGATCTCGAGATCTTCGGAAACGGCGGGCGGGCCCTTGAGCTTGGCGTCGAAGGGGAGTGGAGCGTCTCCTCACGGATAAACGTGTCGGTCGACGTGGGTGTGGAACGCGAGAACGACGTGATCGAGTGGGCTGCCAATGAAGCCTTCGCACCCACAGGTGACTATTGGGAAATAGCTGAAACGAGCAACCAAACTCCCAGTGATGTTGAATCCTGGCGCCCGGTCGTGGGCTCCAACTCCATAGGCCCTACCCTCGAGCACCGTGTTGCGTATGATGACTTGGGAC
>JAAXGO010000213.1 GCA_012267425.1 Rhodothermales bacterium | reverse complement strand
AATATGGCTACTCGGCAGTGCTAGGGATTGCTGCAAGCACATCGGCCCAGCCCCACCGCAGCCATTTGAGCCGCGAAGGTGCGCGGTACAGATCCCACGCGGCTTTGACCCAGAATAGCGCACACACCACCAGGTCTGTCAACATTGCCATGCGTGCAACTTCTCCTCGGAGCGTCGTCATCTCCAGTAATCCGAAAAGGATCAGCGAGCCTACGGCGAGGAGAGCGAATAGAGTCTCGACGATGAACTGGGAACCGGACGGAGAGCTGGTCCCGGTGGTGTTAGTCATTGCTATCCCTCTTCAGTGGTCCAAATCTGCGGTCTGAGTTACCTGGTGGTGTTCGCCTACCGCCCGCCATTCGCAGAAGTGCATCGAACGACCGGCTTCACAGTGTGGTCCGCAAGGACCACTTGGTCGCGTACTACGGGGAGAGGAGACAGACGCTCGACGATGTCGTCCAGATCTTCATCCGCATGAACGACGGCGGCACGCCGCTCTCGCCATTCCGACCTGCTTTTGTCGATCGCGGTCGCGCAATGAACCACACACGACGCCCGCGAGGAGATTCACAAACTCGTCGACGCGCTCAACCGGATCGGACTGGGGTTCTCCTTCTCGATACCTTGCTCACAGCGCTGAGGAAGGTGATCCGCAAAGATGCGACCCAAGGATTTCCCGCCGCCAGGCTTGGTGAGGAGATGGCCCGTCGGGGCAGAGAACTCGTGTTCAACGATGACGAGGTCGAAGAACTCGCGGACACGGAGTACCGCAGCCCACGAGTCTTCGCGCTTCTCTCGCTCATCTTCCCCTTCGTAGATCCGGGGAAGCTGTTCCATGTGGACCACATCTTCCCCGTCCCGCAGTTCAGCAAACGCAGGCTGTGCAAGGCGCATGTTCCGGAGCAGAAGATCGAAGGATTCCGTGACCGGGCGAACCGGATCGGCAACCTCCAGATCCTGCCGGACGCGGTGAACACGGAGAAGAATGCGGCGATGCCGGCCCAGTGGTTGGCTCGGACGTATCCCGACGAAGGACGGCGGCGGTCACATGTTCGCGACCGTCTATTGGGTGCCGTTCCTGAGGAAATGACGGGGTTCGTCGAGTTTTACGACGCGAGAAGGCCGCACTTGATCTCGAAAATCAAGAGGCTGCTGGGTGGCGAGGGTTCCGGGTGAAGGAGGATCGTTAGGCGGCATCCGACACGAGACACAGGCTCTCCTGCGGCGAGTGACGATGTCGCCTAACGAAGTATTGGGACTTCGCGTCACGTCGATGCTCGACCTCGCTTCTAGCTGTCTGCGCGTGCGATGTAGTTGCACCACGCCTGAAGGACCTTGGCACGCCTCTCCAACAGGTCGGAGCGCTGATACGCCTGAATGACCCGGCTCCTCGGCACATGGGCAAGGCAAGCTTCGGCGACTTCTGCGGACACCACAGACTCCGCCATTCTCGACGTTCGCCCGTGAACCGTACCTAGTAGCGTACATCCCAGATCTCGTCTATGTTCCATCATAACAGTAACTTATCCTCTCATGATCGGTCGAAGTTCGGCTTAGGGCCGGTAACGCGGAGTAATATGCAGTCGTTACCTTCATGTTATTGTCCAGTGAAACTTGCTCCGCCGTTTGAATACAGCAAGCCCGGTGCGGGTATCTCCAATATCGCCCGAGACCAAAGCCGTAAATCAGAAGCAACTGGTACGAACCTGACGCCGCAGAAAAGAGATCGCGATCGCCTGTCGGTCTTAATTGACGACAAATACACGTTTTCAACGCAGCGCGACGAGGTTGCCGAATGCGGGACTTCACAGCGGCAAGTGCTTTCGAGTGACGCGCCGGGCATTACCATGGCTACAGCTGACGATCGCGCCGCATATGAGACCGCGCTCGTCTTTATCGTCCACAAGCCTCGCACTGAGCGCGAAGTGTACAGGCGCCTGCTGCGCTCCAACTATGACGAGTACCTGGCAGAACGTACGATAGATCTGCTGAGAACGCGTGGGTATCTCGATGACGCAGCGTACGCGCGTCAGTACGTTAGTGCTCGATTCGCTAGCCGCGGCTACGGCCCGATTCGACTGCGCAGCGAACTAGTACGCCGGGGCGTAGATCGGCGACACGTCGATGCGGCCCTCGACGAGCTCGAGCACGACGACGTCCTCCAGGCTGCCCGGAACCATCTGCAAAAGCGCGCTAACAACCTTTCGGAAACCAATCCCCTTCAGCGTATCAATAAGCTTACGGACTATCTCCGGCGGCGCGGCTTTTCTGCCGACGTCGTTGGCTTCGTTATGAAAGAATGGACAGAGTGCAATGAGTCTTGAGTCGGACACACGACCTCTCAGTCAATTGACCGACGGGGACCACGTATCCCCGCGAATACCTGCCGAACGGATTGTACGAATCGTGATTTGGATGGTAGTCTTTGCACTGTTGGCCACCTTCTTCTGGTACTTCGTGGGCCTGGTCATCTATCTGTTCCTGGGCCTCATGATAGCCTATCTGCTCAGGCCACTCGTGGATCGAATCCAGCGCCTCGGAGTGGGGCGCGTCACGGCGATCCTGACAGGATTCGTTGTCTTCATAGGAGGCATTAGTGCCCTCGTTACGCTCCTCGTGCCATTTGCGGCGAAGCAGGTTACGATGCTTACCCAGCAGATCTCACGCAAGTCATCAGTCGAGGTCACAGAAATCGTCGCTGGCGAGGCAAACATACTTGGTCCACTCGCCGAGGGTGACGTGATCCTGAGTGTCAACAACGTCGCAGTGCACGGCGTGAATCGGCTGCGATCGATTCTGGCGGGCGTAGCTCCGGACGACATCGTCGCTCTCGAAGTAGAATCATCGCAGGGCCAGCGGAGGAGCGTTTTGGTAGTAGCCAGCGCGGGATCGGCGAACAGTTCGACCGAAACTGCAGACAATAGCGCGCAAGGACAGCTAGTACCCACTCTGGGACTTCGCCTGCGCACCGTGCTGTTTTCCGACGTCATGGCGTTCGTAGAAGAACAGATCGGACGAATCGTTCCGGTAGAAGAAGGAGCACTCGAGGCAGCCGTGTCAGGGGCTGTGAGGACCATTTTTCTGCCCGAGCGGCTGTCCGGCTTTGTCGGTTCGCTGGTTTCTTTGGTGACCAACATCTTCTACGCGGTGATCGTCATTCCCTTTGTGGCGTTTTTCTCGCTCAAAGACGGGAAACGGATTCGCCAGAGTCTGTACCGCCTGGTGCCGAACCGCTATTTCGAAATGACGCTTACCATCAACGAGAAAATCGAATCAAACATTGGGCGCTATTTCCGGGGCCTGTTCGTCCAGTGCTGTGCCGTGGCGGCAGTCGCGTGGGCGCTCTTGTCCATCGTTGGGCTCAACAGCGCGCTTGCGGTCGGCGTGTTCACCGGCATCGCCAATTCGATCCCGTACATCGGACCGGCCATGGGTTTTCTTGCCGGCACGTTGATGGGCGTGGCACAGACAGGCGATTTTTCGCTTCTACCTGGCGTCCTGGTAGCGATGGCTGCAACCCAACTCACAGACAACATCCTGTTTCAGCCTATGATCTTCTCACGGGCTGCTCGGGCACACCCGCTCGTGATTCTCTTCGTCGTCCTCATCGGAGCCAAGACGGGCGGGATCATCGGCATGCTTGTAGCAATCCCGATCACGACAGTAGCAGTAGTAGCTCTGCGGCAGCTGTCGTGGAGCCGTCGCAACTACCACATCCTGCGTGCGGCGCGCTGAAAATGGACGCTGCAGATCAGATCCGCGCCGAAGTGGGTGAATCGCCCGAGGTCGCGTTGGTCTTGGGATCCGGTTCGGGTGGTCTGACAGGGCGTATGCAGGGCATGCATGTGATTGAGGGAAACCGCATTGTTGGCTATCCCATCCCCGGCGTACGGGGGCATCATGGCCGGCTTCTCTTCGGGACGTGGGAGGGAAAGCGCGTCGTCGTGCAGCAGGGCCGCGTCCACCGCTACGAAGGACGGACTGTATGCGAGGTTACCTTCGCAGTCCGTCTCATGCACGCAATCGGCGCACGACATCTCGTGATCACTAACGCGGCGGGCGGGATCAACAGGACCTTTTCGCCCGGTACGGTCATGTTCATTGCCGACCAAATCAATCTTAACTTCGCGGGCAGAAGAGGGAGCAGGCGCCTGTACGACGAAGAGTGGCTCGACAGGGCGGAAGCCGAGGCGCTGCGCAGCGGTATTGCCACACGGCGTGGCACGTACTTGCGCGTTCTCGGGCCGAGCTACGAAACGCCCGCCGAAATCCTCGCCTTTAGCCGCCTGGGCGCAGACGCCGTCGGCATGAGTACGGTCGACGAAGTGGCGCAGGCCGCGGAACTTGGCATGCGCGTTCTGGGGATCTCGACGATCACGAATATGGCGGCAGGTATCTCGCAACTGCCCCTTGCGCACGACGAGGTGCTCTCGACAGGGGCGCGTGTCACCGAGCGGCTCGGACGGCTGATCGCCGCCATCCTGCGTTCAGTTTGAACGCGTACCGAGGCCTACAAGGTGAGCCGCTCCGGTTGCGTTTACGTAACGCGGTTTGCATTTTCTGAGGTTCACAAGGCATTCGCACAGCAAGCGCAAACGTATCACCAATGTGGAGTCGGATTGAATGAGCTACGACACGGATTCCCGATCACGGCCCCCTTACCAGCCGTCCAATCGCCGGATGAGGGACGTGCCGCGAACCTACCGGGATGAAATTTACTCTCAGAGGATTCCAGCCGGCAGGCGAACATACTTTTTCGACGTGAAGGCGACTAAGTCGGGGCAGGATTTCTTTATCACGATCACGGAATCAAAACGTATCGACGAGAGCCGCTACGAGAAGCACAAGGTCTTCCTTTACAAGGAGGATTTTGCCAAGTTCGTGCGTGGCCTCCACGACGTGATACAGCATATTCAGGACAAGTGCCTTCCCGACTACGAATTCGTCGGGCTGCCGGATTTCTCGTACTTGCACGAGCAGCAGGCAACCAAACACGGGCCCGAGGAATTCGAGGAGTAAGGGCGTTCACGGAGCGCACCCATGGTACCGATCGTCGATGCGGAGACGTGGAAGACGCGTCTGCGGTCAATCTCCGAGCGGCGGGCCACCTTCGATCCTGAAGTAGAGGAAGCGGCGCGCAAAATCGTCACCGACGTGGCGGCACGGGGAGACGAGGCGCTCCTCGAGTATACCGAGCGCTTCGACGGCGTACGCCCTACCCCAATTCGTATGCCGGAGAGTGTTCTCGAAGAGGCCCTGGAATCCGTGGATCCCACGTGGCTGCGCCGGATGTCAGACGCGGCGGAGAACATCCGACGCTTTCATCGAAAACAGATCCGAGAAAGTTGGTACTTCGATGGCGATGACCACGTGCGGCTCGGGCAGCGAATACTCCCCATAGAGCGTGTTGGACTCTACGTGCCGGGTGGTACGGCGGCCTATCCATCCAGCGTCCTGATGACCGTGATCCCAGCTCAGGTGGCAGGGGTACGTGACATACACCTCGCCTCGCCGCCCAGGCCGTCAGGACGTCCGCATCCTCTCGTTCTAGCTGCAGCCGCGCTCGTCGATGCGCGCAGTGTCTACGCCATGGGGGGTGCCCAGGCAATTGCCGCACTCGCCTATGGTACCGAGTCTGTCCCCCGTGTCGACAAGATTGCAGGACCCGGTAGCGCAGTCGTGGCAGCGGCCAAAAAGCTTGTCTACGGGAAGGTGGGCATTGACAGTTTGGCCGGCCCGAGCGAAATCGTCGTTCTCGCCGATGACGAAGCCGACCCGCTCTTTGTCGCACACGATCTCTTGTCGCAGGCTGAACACGACGTGCGAGCTTCGGTGGTACTGGTGACAACGAGTCGGAGCGTGGCAAAAGAGGTACAGTGTCATCTGGAATCCATTACCCCAACACTGGCCCGTAGCAGGATCGCAAAGCAGTCTCTGCTTGAATTTGGTGCGTCTGTGGTGGCTAAGGATCTCGATGAAGCGGTAACGGTGGTCAATGATCTTGCACCGGAACACCTTGAACTTCTCGTGCGCGAACCGTGGAGCATACTAGAGAGAATTCGACATGCCGGAGCGGTGTTTTTAGGACCGTGGTCACCGGAGCCGGTCGGAGATTACTTCGCAGGTCCTAACCATGTGCTGCCGACCGGCGGTACGGCACGGTTTGCTTCAGCGCTCAGCGTGGGCGATTTTGTGCGCAGCCAGTCTGTGATCGCGTACACACGCGAGCGACTAGCCAAGACCGGAGAGTCCATTGCGGCACTCGCCGTAAGCGAAGGCCTCGAAGCGCATGCGCGCGCAATCAAAGTACGCCTGCACCGATAGCAGGCGGAGTACAAGAATGCGTTTGCCACAAACGCTGGCCGTCTGTTTCGCGCTTGTCGCGGTGCTTCCCGCCTGCGCGCAGGATCGGCCGCCCCCCAAGTATGAGTTTCGGGCTAGCTGGATTGCGACGGTCGCTAATCTGGACTGGCCGGTGCGGGGGGCTTCGTCCGCATCACAACAGGACGATCTGACGGATATGTTGGACGGACTCAACGAGGTGGGGATAAACGCCGTATTCCTCCAGGTTCGCTCGGAGGCGGATGCGATGTACGATTCCGACATCGAGCCGTGGTCGTATTGGCTTACTGGTACACAGGGCGAAGAGCCCGACCCGTACTGGGATCCGCTGGAATTTGCTATCGCCGAAGCCCATGTGCGCGGAATGGAGCTCCACGCTTGGTTCAACCCCTTCCGGGCGGCTCGATACAATTATGAGCGGACAGACGATCACGTTACCGTGCAGCATCCAGAGTGGATTCTGGAATTCGATGACCTGAAAATTCTCAATCCCGGCCTGCCGGATGTGCGCGACTACGTAACCGGCGTCATCATGGATGTCGTATGGCGTTATGACATCGACGGCATCCATTTCGACGACTATTTCTATCCGTATCCGCCGAACAACATCACAGACGAAGACGAACAAACGCATCAGGACCATGGGCGGGGAATCGATGATATCGGCGACTGGCGACGAGACAACGTGAATTTGTTCGTCGTCCAGGTTGCGGACAGTATCCGCGCGGTGAAGCCGGAAGTCGCTTATGGTGTAAGCCCATTCGGAATCTGGAAAAACGGCGTCCCGGAAGGCATCGTGGGACTCGATGCCTACAATGTCATTTTTGCCGATCCATTGGCTTGGATCGAGGACGAATCCATCGATTACCTCGTGCCTCAGCTCTACTGGCCGTTCGGAGGTGACCAGGACTATGAAAAGCTCGCCCCGTGGTGGCTGGATCAGATTGGGAGTCTCCACCTGTATATCGGACACGGCCTCTACAGGGCGGACCCTAACACGAACTCTGGCACGCTCTTTGCGCCCGAGGAGGTGCCGGAGCAGGTGCGTTTCAACCGACTTTGGCCAGACATGCGTGGGAGTTCGTTCTTTCGTGCCAAGAACCTCACCGACTATCATTCCCAGGGCTTCAGTGATACGCTCAAAAGCGACCTTTACCGACATCGATCGCTGACTCCGCCGATGGCATGGAAGGACGAGACCGCACCGGAGGCACCCTCAAACCTGCGCTTCGAATGGACGGGCACAACCGAAGCCACGCTCGAGTGGGACGCCGCATCGGAGAGTGCCCCATACTATGCCATCTATCGAGTCCTATCGGAATCCGAGCCCGATCCGGGCGAGGCCTATAACGAAGCACGCAATCTCCTCGCCGTGACCAGCCGTCTTTCGGTCACCGACCATCCCGGTATGGCGGACGATCCGTGGTGGTATTTTGTGACAGGCGTCAGTGAAAATTCTATCGAATCGGACGCCAGCAATATGGTCTCGCTTGAAGGCCGTGCAACCTTTGTCGAACGGGACGCGAAGGAAAGCATTGTTCGTTTCGTGAACTATCCGAATCCGTTTCGGGAGCGCACCCTGCTCGTCTTCGAGCTCGAGCGCCCGGCGTACGTGAGACTGCGTGTGTTCGATGTATTGGGACGTGTGGTGGCGACGCTCATCGACGGCGAATGGATGGGGGCCGTTGAGCAATCGTATCATTGGGAGGCGATCGGCCTCAGAAGTGGTCTCTACTTCGCCGTTTTGGAGACGGACACCCGAACGATCAGGAGGCACATAATCTTGGCGAAATAGCGACACGGAAGCACGCATGAAGCATGGTCACAAGCTCGAACACGTCCTGGCTGCCGTGCGCCCCGCCGTTCGGCAGACGTGGGCATACCGGGTCGGTGGCGCGGAGAACATTCTGGTCAAGCTCAATCAGAACGAGTCACCATTCGATCTTCCCGATGATCTGAAGAAAGAATTAGTCGAGGCATATCTGTCTACGCCGTTCAATCGGTACCCGAACATCCAGCCACACCAGCTGCGGAAGGCCCTCGCTGCCAGGCTGGACTGGGACGAAGACGGCGTCCTGGTTGGGAACGGTTCAAACGAGTTGTGCGCCGCCGCCGTTGCGGCCATCGTCGAGCGGGAAACCCCCGTTGTGCTGCCGCGCCCGATGTTCGGATACTTTGATGCGCTGGCACGCCTTTTTGACGGCAGCGTACACGAGGTCAGCCCTCGATCCGATCTGAGTTTCGATGCTGCAGCACTGCTCGCCGCCGTCTGCAAAGTCAAACCGGCACTGACGATCCTAACGACGCCCAATAATCCAACCGGGATGTCGATGCCCATCGAAGAGATCGAGCCGATCGTTGCAGCCTCGGCCGGTATCGTGGTCGTCGACGAAGCGTACTTGGAATTCACCGAGGAAACCAGCGCCTTCACGATCCTGGAACGATACCCAAATCTGCTTCTTCTCCGGACGTTTTCGAAGGCCTATGGCTTGGCAGGACTGCGTGTTGGGTATCTTGTCGGACACAAAATTCTTATCGCCGAAATCTCTAAGGCCCGTCCACCGTTCATGACCGATCGCCTGGTTGAACTCACAGCACTGAAACTCCTCGAAAACCCGGAACTGACACAAGAGCGTATCAATTACATTAAACGCGAAGCAAAGCGACTTGAGCGTAGCCTTGCCTCCATGGATTCCGTGGAGCCGCTTCCGTCGCAGTCGAACTTTGTGACGTTCACCACACCGATCGATGCCACGGAGCTGATGGACCGATTGGCGGCGCGTGGCGTCATGGTCCGCAACATGTCCGGATACCGCGAGCTGATAGGATATCTACGTGTATCGGCCGGGCTCGAATCGGAGAACAACATATTCATCGTGGAGTTGAAGGCGGCGCTCAAAAACGGTAGCATGACACCGACATCGTTACCATAGGAAAGCCATTCCCCAGTGGAGCACGGCACGAAGGGCATGGACCTAATTCAGGTAGACATCATAGGGCTTTCTAGCAGCCCTTCCAGCGGAGGAGCGTATGCCCTCGTACTCGGAGAAGTCGACGGCAACCGTCGCCTGCCAATTATCATTGGAGCTTTCGAGGCGCAGGCTATTGCGCTCGAACTTGAGCGGATTGAGCCTCCCCGTCCCATGACGCACGATTTGCTCAGGGACGCCTTTGGCAAACTGGGAGGTGAAGTCATCGACGTAATCATCGACGACTTGCGTGAAGGGACCTTTTTTGCAAAGATCCGCTTCGTGTACGAAGGAGGCGAAAGCCATCTCGATGCCCGCCCGAGCGACGCCGTAGCGTTGGCTGTTCGTGCGGAAGTCGACATTTTCGTTGCGCCTGTCGTCCTGGCGGAAGCTGGCATTCCTATGGAGGACGACGACGGCCAAGCAGTTGCGGCGCAGGAGTCGGAAACCCCCCTCGAACGGATGGAGCGGCAGTTGTCCGAGGCGATACAGGAAGAAGATTACGAAGAGGCAGCCCGCCTTCGTGATGCTCTGCTGCAGATAAAGGGTAAGCCAAACTGACCTGTGCCAACGAGCCCATGTGCTCAGAGCGAAGTTTCACGGCCACGTGGACCTTCGCTTTCTTTTTGTCACGATGACGCATGACGTCTTCCCGGACTAACGCCAAGGTGCGGCGAATTCCCTTCAACCGTTTACCAGGATTCCCGAAGCTGTTTGCGACGTACTGTAGTGAGTACGATCGATTGGCAGGACATTTTGCTGGTGACTGGAGACGATCGGAATCCTTCGTGCGCACCGCCACGAGCGTTGATCAGCGGACGTATTCGCGAGGCAGTCTGGCGGATACTCTCCTGGCGCAGCAGAAAAGATGGGTCTGTTGTGAGGCGCAGCGACAGAATGTCGAGGCATTGCGTGAGTCTGGAACGCTTGCGGTCGTCACCGGACAGCAGTTGGGTGTTTTCTGCGGGCCGGTCTATACGCTCTACAAGGCACAAACGGCCATCAAGCTGGCACGTCGCCTCGAAGAGAATCTTGGTTGCAGGGTCGTACCCGTTTTCTGGCTCGAGGGCGCCGACCATGATCTTGTCGAAGTCAGCAGTGCGAGAATCGTGTCGCGAGACGCGGTAACTGCCGTAGAATATCGCGGCCATGTTCTTGGTGAAAGGGGCAACTTGGGCGCAGTCGGCGTGCTCCGCTTTACAGCCGATATCGAGCGCGTGTGTCAAGAGATGCTCGGCTCGCTACCTCCGTCGGATTTTCGTGACATGATTCAACGCGACTTTGTCGCACCGTATCGGAAAGGGGCTACGTTTGTCGACGCGTTCGCACTTTGTTTGAGCCGCCTCTTCGGGTCACAGGGACTTGTCCTCATGGACCCAGAGGAGCAAAGCCTGAAGCAACTTGCAGCACCGCTGTTTCTGAAGGAACTCAGCGAGTACGATGCAAGCCATTCACGTATCCGCTCCGCGAGCGAGGCGCTCCAGGCCGAGTTCCATGCTCAGGTCCGCCCACGAGCAACGAACCTCTTCAGGACCGACGAGTCCGGCGGCAGGCAGGCGATCCTCCCGCACGGGGCCGGCTTTATCCTGCGCGACTCGGGCAGGCGCATGGAAAAAGATGAGCTCATGCAACATCCCGAGAAGCTCAGTCCGAACGTCGCTCTGCGTCCGGTTGTGCAGGACATGCTCCTGCCCACTGTTGCCTACGTTGCTGGACCGGGCGAGGTGTCGTATTTCGCACAGCTTAGGGGGCTGTACGAGTGGGCTGGCGTGCCGATGCCCATAGTGTATCCACGTGCGAGCGTAACGGTCATCGGGTCTAGAATGCAAAAGGCCCTCGATAAACTCGACCTCGCCGTAGAAGACTTTGGGGGCGACACTGAGCAGCTGTTTGCACAGATAGTGGATCGAAAAAGTGGGATCCGAGAGATGTTTGCCGACGCCTCCACGCCAGCGATTGAAGCCGTTAACAGCCTGCTTCCCCACGTGATTGCGGTGGATCCGACGCTTCAAGGCACTGTCGCGGCAACGAGAACGCATATCCTCAAGGAATTTGATCGGCTCAAGCGTCGAGTCCTCAAGGCCGAAAAACGAAAGCGCGACGCTTTACGCTCGACACTCGTAAGAGCGAAAGCACAGTTGTTTCCGAATGGTGCCTTGCAGGAGCGTGCGCTGTCGTCAGTGTATTTTTTCTCTCGCTACGGGCCGGCCTTTCAAGAGACACTCACGCGTGCGCTGTCGCTTGACAGCTCCAAACACCAGGTTATCAGCATATAGGATGTGACCGCACAGTAAGCGTCCGACCAACTAC
>JAAXGO010000212.1 GCA_012267425.1 Rhodothermales bacterium | reverse complement strand
CGGTAGAACCGGTCAAATATCTCGTGATCGGTGTAAATGGCGATACCCGCTTGCGGAAGTTCGAAGGCCGGTCCTTCTGCGATACGCTGTCGCATAAGATGACCGTGTCGTGGCCCGCGATGGCATTGGCTGCGATTCTCTTGCGCAGAAGGTCCAGATGACCGTGCATGGGCGGTTGGGGCCGCGCTCCTGCCGAGAGCGTCGATTCAGCCGACCGGTACGAAAAACTGCCTAACAAGAGGCGCGGGTAGCGTGTGATACTCTGGCGCAGGTCGTCGGCGAACAGGTACCGTGCTCGTGCGTCCTCGTTGAGCTCGCGTGCCTTTTCCTCAAGCGCATCTGCTTGGTCGTTAACGTGTAGCGGATCGAATACGGCCAGAATCGTCTGCTCCGACAGGTAGTCGAAGAGCGTGCTTCGACCCTTTCCGCACGCGGCAGCTACATCCAAGTTTGGCACGATGCGGGCCGCCGGCAGATGACTTACCGATCTCTGTGACCGGACGTCAAACTCTCGGATGGATTCGACATCGTCACCGAAGAACTCGATTCGGATCGGATACGTCCCGACGAACGGGTACACATCGAGAATGCCACCGCGCCAGGCAAGATCGCCGGGCTGTTCGACGAACTCTGTACGCTGGAAGCCACGAGCTGCGAGTCGGGCCACGAGTGCCTGCACGTCTACTTCTGAGCCGGACTCAACGATGGATGTCTCTTCCCGAATGGCCGAAGCGGCGGGAACACGCTCCTGCAATGCCCCCGCGGCGCAGACGATAACGGGCACGGACTGCGCCTTGAGCTGGTGCAGCACGTCTGCACGTTGTATGGCGAAAGCCGGGTCTGCAACGCGTTCGAGGTCAAAGGGCGATTCGTCGCTCGGCGGAAAGAGCGACGAATTGCCGGGCACAAGGCGCTCCAGATCGGAATGGAGATACAAGGCGTCGTCATTTTCCGGGAGGATGCAGAGAAGAGGCCGCCCGGTCACCTTCGAGAGCGCGTGCAGCAAGAACGCGGGTAGTGAGCCTGCTGAGTCACGGACCTGTAATTCCGCCGGACGCTCAGGTCCTACATTCGCAGTCCATCGGACGATCCGTTTGAGGACAGGCGAGGCGGCTATCCGCTCGGATATGTCGACAAGAACCACAGATCTAGCCGTGTATTGCCTGCCGTACGAAGCCACCAGCCGCCTCCAGCCGGCGGCGGGCTTCTGGTGCCGTAACTCCCGCAAGCGTCATGACAAGAGTCGTCTTGACGTGGCCGTCCGCTGCGCGAAGTGCCTCCGTAGCACCGGCGTAATCCAAACCGGTCACTGTCATCACGGTACGGCGAGACCGCTCTACGAGTTTTTCTGCGGTCATCTGAAGGTCCACCATCATATTGCCGTACACCTTCCCCATACGAATCATTGATGCGGTCGTAAGCATGTTCAGTACCAGTTTCTGGGCCGTACCGCTCTTCATACGGGTGGACCCCATTATGACTTCTGGGCCCACGACCGGGCAGATGGCTACGTCTACGTCAAGTGAGAACTGCTCGCGAGGATTGCAGGTCAAAAACAGCGTCCTGCAGCCAGCGGCCCGGGCATACTCGACGGCGCCAACCACGAACGGCGTGCGGCGACTGGCGGCAATGCCACAAACGACGTCGGGAGGCGAAGCATTTGCTCTTTTGAGGGCTTCGGCTCCGTGCGCCGCAATGTCCTCCGCTCCTTCGCGGGACCGGAAGACGGCGCCCGGTCCGCCGGCAATGATGGCGTGAACCATTTCGGGGGGTGTGCCGAAAGTGGGGGGACATTCCGACGCGTCAACGATGCCGAGTCGGCCACTCGTTCCGGCTCCGACATAGATCAGCCGTCCGCCCGCGCGAAATGCCGCGACTACAAGTTTGACGGCCTGGGCGATGTACCTGATTTCTTTTCCTACAGCCTGCGCAACGGTCCGATCTTCCTTGTTGATGATGCGGAGAATGTCCTCTACGGACGCCTCATCGATGGTGGCCGAGCGCGGATTCCGCCCCTCGGTGACAAGCGATTCCAACTCGGCAAATAGCGATGATTCTGTGGGCATGGATGGGCGTCGGTGGGCTCAAGTGTGGCGAACGATACCCGTGGGCCGGAGTAAGCTGTCCCCTCGCCAAGACGGTCCTAGAGTTATGATCGTACGATCACTCCGTATCCGGGCGTTGCGTGCACATACGGATACCTCGATTACGTTTGCGCCGAAGGTGAACGTGTTTCACGGGCCGAACGGGGCAGGAAAGACGAACATTCTGGAAGCGGTCCATTATCTGTGCCTCTCTAAGAGTTTCACGACCTCAAATGACAACGACGTACTGCGTAGGGGCTGCGAGCACCTTGAAGTGACAGGGCTCTTTAGCTCCGATGGCCGGAGAGACGTGACCGTACGCATCGTATTCGTGCCGCGCCAAGGCAAACGCATATTCGTAAATGGTGCTCCGCTGGCGCGAAAGACAGAGATCGTGGGTCGGCTGCCAGTGGTCGTGTTTTCGCAGGCCGACCATGCGCTCACCGCTGGCAGCCCCGAAGAGAGGCGGCGCTTTTTGAACAACATTCTGTGCCAAGAGCGCCCAGTCTACATGGACGACCTACTAAGCTATCGTCGCACGCTGAGGCAGCGCAATGAACTACTCGCGAAAATGCGGAAGTCGCCTGCAGCATCGGACGCTGCACTCCTGGCGTCGTGGAATGCACGGCTGATCGCTGTTGGAAGCCGCGTGGTCGCCGCTCGACAGCGGTTCTTGGGTGAGTTCGCGGAGTTCTTGGAGACGGCATACCGCGAAATCGACGAGATAGGTGAACGGCCCTCGATTGATTATTTGGGTATTGTGCACTCGAACGCGGACAAGAATGACGTAGAGAGCGCATTCCGCCAAAGGCTTGACGGCACCACGAGGCGCGAGCAAGCCATAGGACGGACCCTTGTCGGTCCGCACCGGGACGATTTGATATTTCGTATCAACGGTTTCAAAGTGCGGCGCTACGCGTCGCAGGGGCAGCACAGAACGTTCGGCATGGCGGTAAAGCTCGCACAGTATGCATATCTGCAGGATCGCCTGAGCGAAGCACCCATTTTGATGCTCGACGACGTGTTCGATCCTTTGGACGCTCGTCGAAGGGATGCATTCCTCAAACTGTTGCAAAGCCCCAAGGTGGGCCAGACGCTCATCACCGGTGCGGATGCTGGCATCTTCGAGCAAAGGGTGCCATTTGCCAATCTGGAGCACTCGCTCCAGAAGGTCGAGGCAGGCTCGGTGTCTCAGTCTTCCGGCTGATTCCGCCGTCCGACCGGCGGAATCAACGTTGCCTCTCCGGCAAGCGCCATCTTGTTGGCATCGGTATAGATGTATGTCTTTGTCTTAACGTATTTCTTCTCGTCCAATTTTTCCACGACCTTCACCTCGACGCGCACTTCGCTGCCGACGCGCACGGGCCTAAGAAAGCGGCACGACAGCGATACTGCTACACTTCCCGCACCCGGAAAATCACGCCCGAGGACTTTCGAGATCAGCCCAAGGAGCATGACTCCATGAACGATCCGGGCGCCGAAACGGGTCTTGCGGGCAAACTCGGCGTCAACGTGGAGCGGATTGTCATCACCGGTAATCCTGGCAAAGGTCAATACGTCGTCTTCGCTGATGAATCTGTAGGTCGCAAACGTGTCTCCTATCTGTAAGGACTCGTAAGTGTTTGCGGATTGCATCGAAGTGCCGGTTAGGGGGTCTCACGGGCGGAGTCGCAGGGAGGCAAAATAACACTGCGCCTCAACAAAAATATCTGCGCGGCAGAGCCACACACGATCGGACGTCACGCAGAGCCGTCCTGCAGTACAACTATCGGCACGCTCAGAGACAGCCATATTATTCTGTTTCTAAGATACTTAGACATGTTTTCGTTCTTAATCGTTTCAGCGTTCTGAGGAACGACCATACAGAGAGGGAGTTTACATAGATTGCCATATTGCCAGTCGATGACGCGCGGAATTTGCGACCATGACACGTGGACAATTTGCCCCCCAAGGCGACTCTGCCTAGCCCACTTGGTACAGCCGCGGTCGTAGAGAAAAAGCTTGTCGGTTTCGCGGCCTCGATTCGTGGACAAAAGATCCTGCGCGTAACACGCATCGTATTGTTCGCGGCGGTCATTGCCTACCTTATCTATGAGCTGCGTGACGTTCGCTGGAACGACGTGATCGATGGGTTGCCGCTAAACCCGCTGTTCTATCTGCTCCTTCTGGCACTGTATTGTCTCTTGCCGTTGTCGCAGCTTCTCGCCTATCGCATCACCTGGAGCTTTGATACCCGAGCAAGCCTTTCGGCATTCGTACGAAAGCGGATTTTCAACAAAGACGTGCTTGGATACTCGGGCGAAGTCTATTTCTACGGTTGGGCACGCCGGAATGTGCAGGGATCTGATCGGGAGATTCTCAAGACGATTCGTGATCAGAATATTGTGTCGTCAGCCGCCTCCACGTCGGTGGCGCTGCTTCTGTTGGCCATCTTTCTGTACACCGGACAGCTCAGTCTCACCGATGTCGTCGGGACGTCCACAACGGGCGTTTTCGTGACGGCGGCCGTGGTTATCGTGCTCTCCGCAATCGTCATTCTCAGGCTGCGCAAATATCTCTTCGCAATGGCCGCGCGGACGGCTGGTACCGTTTTTGCGGTCCATGTCATGCGTCTCGTGGTTGGCCAGCTCCTGCAGATAGCTATGTGGTCTGTAGCGATGCCGGACGTGTCGTTGCAGGTTTGGTTTACGTACGCGGCGCTTTCGATCATCGTCACTCGCATTCCATTCGTTCCGAACATGGATTTAGTCTTCATGAGCATCGCCATCAGCCTTTCAGGAGTCATGGGATTGCCGGAGGCCGGACTGTTTGCGCTGTTTGCGTCCATCGCGGTTGCCAACCGCCTACTCAACCTGGTCGCCTTTTCTTCGCTGTCTTTCGTAACAGGTCCGGTGCCGGGAAGGCTTCGTTTGCGGCGATCTCGCGGACGTGCGTAGCAAAAGGGTGTTATATGTGGCCAAAAGCGAAATACGCAATACTTGTACTGGCTACGCTGGCGGGATTGGCGTCGCCGGCATTCGCACAGTCGAGCGGGGCGATACTCGTGGAGGATTTTGAATCGTACGAGCCGGGCGAAGCGCCCTCACGCTGGAGTTGGCCCCACCTAGGCCATCGGTCCCTTCTGCCGATCGAAAAAGTACCGGTACGCGACGACGACTTTTTCGAAATCGTCGAGGAAGACGGACGCCGCTTCGCGAGGGCGTACACGAAGAACGAAACCGTTCAGATCGGTCGCGAAAACGGTAACGGCTATGACTGGAACCTCAGGAATCACGAGCGTCTGGCCTGGCAGTGGCGCGCAGTTGAGCTGCCTCAGGGAGCCCGGGAAGACCGCCGGAATCTCAATGACACGGGAGCTGCCGTATACGTGATGTTCGATTGTCGAGACTGGCTGCGTCGCCCGTGTAGCATCAAGTATTCATATAGTTCGACGCTGCCGATTGGCTCAACACACAGGTATGGTCAGCTATACGTCCTGGTTGTGTCATCGGCACAGGCCGGCATGGGCAACTGGATACGGATTGAGCGCAACGTTGCGGACGACTTCAGGCGGTTTTTTGGGAGGGAGGCGCCGGAAAGGCCTGTCTTGATCATACTCTGGGGAGACTCTGATTCGACGCGCGGTGTCTCGGACGTCCATTTCGACACAGTGGAGCTGCTCGATTGAGTGCCCGGGATTTGAGCATGCAGCGACTCTTTAGGGCCCTTCAGCCTGTCATTCAAGGCGTCGTGCGCAGGCCAGGCGGAGTCTTGGTTCTTGCGTGCATGGTGACGCTTGTGGCGGCGTTTACGGCGCGGAAACTGGCCGTCGAGCCAGACTTCGCTAATCTGATCCCGCAGGAGTATCCGAGTGTGCAGGCACTTGAGCGTGTCCGCGCCCTGGTCGGCGGGGGCGAAACGTCCGTGGACCTGGCCATTGAAAGTCCTTCATTCGAGACCAACGTCGCCTTCGCCGAAGCGCTCGTACCCCGCGCCCTCGAACTTCGTCGAGACGCAGAGGCGTACTTCGTGCGAGCCGAACTGCGGAGGGATACCGAATTCCTCGAAGACAACGGACTGTACTTCGCAACGTGGGAGGAGCTCGACGATCTGCAGGTCCTTCTTGAAGACATGATTGTGGAGGCAAAGAAGGAAGCGAACCCCTTTTTCTTCGATTTCGATGACGAGGAGGAGCAGGAACCTGATACGGGAGCCGAATTACGCGCGTCACTGGAGTCAGTCGTCGGCAGCGAATACCTCATCTCGCCGGACAGTGCGATCCTGGTTGTTCGCTTCTTTGTCGGCGGCCCGGCAACGGACGTAGCTTACATTGAGGCACTTTACGACGACGTGGCCGGCCTAATTGCCGACATGCGCCCGGCGGATTGGCACGTGGACATGAAGACGGCGCTGGCAGGGCGGCTCTGGAGGCAGCGTGTCGAGGTGCGAGCGATCACCGACGACGTGTTGAATTCACTCGGTGTAGGGCTGCTATTCGTTCTCCTGACGGTCGTCTCCTATTTTTTCTGGAAATCCCGGCGGGGTGGAGGAAATCGCGATTTCCGCACGCTTCTTGTTGCGGCGGGCCACGCCCTTGTGAGCGCCTTCGTTATCGGTCTTCCACTGGCGATGAGCCTTATATGGACCGCGGCGGTGGCGTATCTCGCATTCGGCACGCTGAACCTGTTGAGCTCGACACTTGGCCTTGTCCTCTTTGGGCTAGGCATCGACTACGGCATCCATTTCTTAGCGCGCTACATTGAAGAACGTCGCCGTGGAGAAGACGCAGAAAGTGCGGCCGTGCGAACGTTCCGCAGTACGGGGCAGGCGATTGCTACCGGGGCTTTCACAACGGCGGCGCCACTGTTCATCCTCCTGGCCGCCGATTTCCGGGGCTTTAGCGAATTTGGTGCCATTGCCGGAACGGGAGTCCTTTTCGCGCTTGCCGCGACGGTCTTGGTTACGCCTGCACTACTCACTGTTTGCGAGCGGACCGGTCTTCTGCGCCTACAAGAAGGCGCAACGCCGCGCGGTGCCGTGCGGAAGCAGTTCCCAGGTTCGCGCGCCTTTCTAGCTTGTAGTCTGGCTGCCGTCTTGTTGGCCATTCTGATGGGGAGACAGGTTCGATTCGAATACCGATTCGACCGCTTGGAGCCCGATTATCCCGAATGGGAGCGCGTAGCGACTACGGTAGCTCGGGCGTACAACACGGAAGGGCGGCGCAATCCAGCCTACGTAGTCGTCGATGATCCGAATGATGTGCCCGCCGTAGTGGCGGCGATTCTCCGCAAATCGGCGCTCGACACGACGCTCCACGTGGTGGAAGCCGACTCATTCCAGAGCACCGTTCGCTCGGTGGAAAGCTTCCAGGACCGCTTTCCTACAACCGAAGAAGCGGCGCGGCGCAAAATTGCCACGATCGCTTACATTCGCGACACGCTACTGACCGATCCCTTTATCCAGGCCGAAGTGTCGGACGACTTGCGCCGGCTTGAACGGGCAGCTGGAACCACACGGCCGATTACCGTCGATGAGGTGCCCGACTTTCTGGTAGGGCGCTTTACGTCGAAGACGGGAGAGATAGGAAGATTCATATCGATTTTTCCGTCGGTCGGGCTGTCGGACGGGCGAAAATCCATCGCGTTCGCCGACGAAGTAGGAACAATCGTGACGGAAGACGGCACGTATCACGCGGGGTCCACGTCCATCGTGGCTGCCGACATGTTGGTTCTTATGCAGAAGGAGGCGCCGCTCATGGTGCTTGCCACCGTGGTGCTCGTAGCCTTGCTCCTCTTGGTTAATTTCGGACGGCTGCGGTGGGCGATGTTGGCCATGCTGCCTCTCGTTGTCGGGGTCCTCTGGATGCTCCTCGTGATGGGCGTCTTCGGCATTCGGCTCAACTTCTACAATCTGTCGGTTCTCCCGGCAATCATCGGCATCGGCAACGACGCTGGCGCGCACATGGTACATCGGTACAGGGAGGAAGGGACAGGATCCATCGTCTGCGTGCTGCGCTCCACAGGGGAGCACGTGACTGTGGGGGCGCTGACGACAATGGTCGGCTTCTCAGGACTTCTGCTGAGCTTTCACCCGGGTTTGCAGACGATCGGGATGCTTGCGGTGGTCGGAATCTCGACGACGCTCGTCGCGGCGCTGGGTTTTCTACCGGCGCTCGTCCAATGGATCGAGAATCGGCGCTCACGCTGAAAGCCTAAGGGCTCGGAACCCAGACAGAAATTGTAGTGCGGAAGTCCGTCGTCCGTACTAACTTTCACCATAAGTTCCGCTACTACTACCCATTACCATTGCAGCGCCATTATGAAACGACTGATCATTCTCACTGTCGTGGTCATGGGTGCTGTCTGTCTGGCCGCACCGGCGAGTGCCCAGCTCAGAAGGGCCGAGCGTGCGCTGAAGAATCAGGAATACGACAGCGCACTAGAACACGTGGCAGAGGTGCTCGCTGATAAACCGGACAACGCGAAGGCGTACGAACTCAGAGGACGCATTCATCAGGAGATGGCGGCCACAGGCCCCAAGGAGGAATACTTTCTACACCTGGTCATGATGATGGAGGATTTCAATCAGGCCTCCGAGCTCGATGACAAGCTGGCCGGCACAATTGAAGACGCCCTCAGGATCAAGTGGATCACTGAGTTCAACCTCGGCATCGAAGCGTTCAACAATGCGCGAACGCCGCCTGCGGATGCTTTGATGGATGAAAACGCGTACTTCATGCAATCGGCTCGCCATTTCCAGGCGTCATCGATCGTTGCACCGGACTCGATGGGATCCTACATAAACTGGGCCTTTGCCCTTTTGGGCGCTGGCGCGGACTCTCTGGCCATCGAGCCGCTGACACTGGCGCTCGAATGGGGTGAGCCTGACATGGAGGTATTCGACTATCTGAGCCGGATCTATATATCGCGCAACCGCCCAGCCGAAGCCGTCCCCGTCCTTGAGAAGGGGACGGAAGCGTTTCCGGAAAGCGAGGACCTGCAAAACAGATTGCTCAATGCGTACGTGACGTCGAATCAGATTGATCGCGCCGTGGAGAGGTACGGGCAGGCCTTGGAGAGGTACGAGCAGGCCCTCCGTGATGATTCTCTCGACCCCGACACCAAAAACGAGATCAACAGGATCTACACGATCTACCTGTACAACCATGGGTCGCTGCTTCTCCAGAGCGGCAGGCATGAGGAGGCCATCGAGCAGCTGGAAAAGACGTTGGAAAGAGATGCCACGTATGTTGACGCGCAGTACAACCTAGGTGCAGCCTACGTCAACAAGGCGGTGGAGATCAATAACACAATTAGCGAAATGGATGACGACCTCCGGGCCCGCAGGGATTCACTGTCGGAGGAGAAAATCACCAGTATCGAAGCACGAATGGACGAACTTGCGGGCGAGCGCAGAGAGCTCTTCTCTCTTGCGGTTGCACCGCTGGAGGAAGCAAAACGGCTTGGCGAGCAGGAGGGCCGGGATGTCTCCGGCATTTGCCGCGTCCTGTTTCAGTCCTACGTCCAGACGAACCAGATGGATAAGGTACCGGCTGTAGAGGCCTGTGCCGATGGAGAAAGTAGCGGGTGCAATTAGCCTGTGTTGTCACGGGCCTCGCAGACAAGTGCGCGCAGGTGTGCAGCGTAGCGCGCAGCGACCACCCTCCAGTCGAACGTGGACCGGGTATGCCGTGCAGCACGCACTGAGGCTGCCTTGAGCGTGGCGCGATCGTGGTAGTAGGGTAAAATGGCGTCCACGAAAGCACGCGGACTGAGACTGTCGACGAGATGGCCGTTCTGTCCTTCCGTGATCACGTCCGGTATGCCTTCTAGGCGTGCGGCAACCGTCGGTGTCGCCGAGATGCCTGCTTCAAGCATCACGATGCCGAAGCCTTCCATGTCGCCAGGTACCGGCACGTTCGGCATGACGAGGAGATCGGCACAACTGTAGAGACGGTAGATGTCGTCGTCGGCTAGCGTTCCGAGCATTCGGACGCGATGAGCAAGCCTGCGCTTTTTGGCAGCCGCCTCGATGGCTGCGTGTTGTGGTCCGCTCCCGGCAATCCAGTAGTGCACACCTCCAGGCAACAGCGGCATCACCTGGTCGATGAACCAGGCGAAGCCTTTGCGCTTGACGAGCCGGCCGACACTGCAGAGCAATAACGACGTTTCGTCGATCGTGTGGAGGATTGGGCGTCCGTCTGTGCCCGCCTTGCGCCTGGTGTCCACTCCGTTCGGAATGACCTGAACACGCTCTTTGGGCATGCCCCGCTTTAAACACTCTGTACCTGTGGCCCGGCTGACGGGCATCACACAATCGAGAGCGGCAAGAATGCGCCGCACGAGCACAATCTGATATATGCCAGGCAGCGTCACGTCAAGCCCGTGCGCTATCGCGGCCATCGGGATGCGGAGAGAGTGCAGCGTGCTGCGTAGCAGCGGCGCAAGTGACGCCGATACCATGGACGAAAAAAGCACTACATCCAATTCACCGCGCAGAGCCTTCTTTCTGATCCGAAAGAACGTCGACAAGAGAAAGCCGACGCTCCGGACATGGACCCACCGCCACGAACTGCGAAGTACCAGCGGTTCAAGCTCGATGCCCTCTAGGCCGCTGAGTGCGTCTCCGAGTTCCACCGACACCCGCTGCATTCCTCCAACGCTTGCCAAGGGCCGGTTGGCCGGTGGAAACGAATGCGAAACGTACAGAAGTCGCACGTGGTCAGCGGCGTTCACAGACGGGACGTCGGCACCAGTACCGAGGGCGATACGCCAATTGCGGCAGGGGCGTGACCGTCTCCCTCGATCGTATGGGCCATTGAATGCGGCGACAGCACGTCTTCGTAGTAACCGGCGATGCTGGCCATGGCGTCTTCCCACGTAAACATCGTAACACGGGCGAGTGCTTGTGTGCTTAACTGTCGGCGAAGGTCTGCATCAAATATGAGGCGCTTGACCGCCTGAAAGAAGCCATCTACGTCCCCGGGCTCCGCCAAAAAGCCCGTCTTGCTGTCGGCTACGAGCTCACTCGAGCCCGGGGCGTTCGCGCAGACCGCCGGAAGACCCGATGCCATGGCCTCAAGAGTCACGTTGCCGAACGTCTCGGTATCGCTTGGAAACAGGAAAATGTCCGATGATGCGTAGGCGGTTGCTAGAGTTTCACCGCTCATCGGCCCTGCAAAAATGGAATCGGGTAAGCGGGATTCGAGTGCTTCGCGTGCAGGACCTTCGCCGACGACCAGGCCCTTGTGGGGAATTCCATGCGTACGCAGTAGGTCCATCACGCCAGCAAAAACGTACAGACCCTTTTCCCAGACAAGGCGACTCACGAAGGCGACTACGACCGTGTCATCCGCGATGCCGAGAGAGCGCCGCCATTCCAAGGATCGCCGTGCAGGGTTGTAAACAGCGGTGTCCACGCCGCGTGGCCAGAGTCTGAGACCGTTTGCAATACCGCGGGATCGGAGCTCCTCGGCAATAGAGAGCGTCGGGACGTAGACGTGCTCGCACTGCGGATAGAACCAGCGTGCATACCGCCATGCAGTGCTCTCTAGAAGGTCCATACGGTAGAACCGGTGATAGAGCACGAAATGCTTGAGGTACGCTCCGAAATGGGTGTGGAACGACGTCACGACTGGGATGTCACGGGCCCGTGCCCAGCGGAGCGCCTTCGAGCCCAGAAAGTCAGGCGTTGCGATGTGCACCAGATCAGGGTCGAAATCCTCGAGGTAAACCCGTGCCCGGCGGGAAAATCCGAGGGCAAGACGGTAGTCGCGGCGCCCCGGAAACGGAATTGACGGGACGGAAACGAGTGTCCCCGCGCGTTTGATTGCCGGAGGTCTGCGCGAAGTGGGAGCGAAAACGAGAATCTCGATGCCGTGCCGTTCCAGATAACGGACGAGTCGGTTCAGCGTCAGCGTTACGCCGTCCGAGATATAGTCGTAGGCCCCTGTGAACAGCGCGATGCGTTTACCCGCAAGGCGGTGGAATTGCTGCCCATTCTCCTGCGCTCGTACCGTTCCGCTTGGCATGATGTATTCGGGATGGTCGGCGTGCCCGACGCACTACGTGGCCCGCAGAACGGGGAACCGACCAGAAATGTTCGTTACGCCGTCGGAAAGCCGCGCGGCAGGTGCTATGTGAATGACGGTACTACGTGGCGCCGGGTACGAAGACGGTCACCGACGGTTACCCGGCTGCGCGTAAACAAGATAGGGTTCAGAGCCCCAAAGTACGCCGCAGGAATCGTCCGGTATGACTGTCCGCATGGCCAGCGACGTCTTCCGGCGTTCCTTCGCACACGATGTACCCTCCGCGCCTTCCACCTTCAGGACCGAGGTCGATGACCCAGTCCGCGCATCTGATGACGTCTAGGTTGTGTTCAATGACGACCACCGTGTGTCCCCGATCGACCAGTCTGTCGAACGCAATGAGGAGCTTGCCGATATCCTCCATATGCAGTCCCGTGGTTGGCTCGTCAAAGATGTAGAAGTTTCGCGCGGACGAGCGGTGAGACATGTGGGATGCGAGCTTTATACGCTGCGCTTCGCCCCCCGACAGTGTGGTGGCGGGTTGCCCGATCGTCATGTAGCCGAGCCCGACGTCGGCAAGGGCTCTCAACTTGCGCGTAATTGCCGCCGTGTTCTTGAAGAACTCGAGGGCCTCGTCGACAGACATTCGGAGAATGTCGTCAACGTTCTTTCCGTTGTAGCGGATGTCAAGGATATCCTTCTTGTACCGGCGGCCATTGCAGGACTCACAATCGAGATATAAATCTGCCAAGAATTGCATCTCCACCTTGACGACACCTTCGCCTTTGCATTCGTCGCAGCGCCCACCGTCAACGTTGAAGGAAAACGCACCTGGTCCGTAGTTGCGGAGGCGTGCCTGGTACGTGTTGGCCAGAAGGGTGCGTATGGCGTCGAATGATTTTGTGTAAGTAACCGGATTGGAGCGCGGCGATCGGCCAATCGGAGTTTGGTCGACGAGTTCGACGTTGCAGAATTCGCCGTAGCCCTCAATTGCGTCATGGAGCCCCGGTTTATTCCTCAAAAGGCCGCTGGGAGAGGTCAGCCGGTACAGCCCACGGTAGAGCGTCTCTTCGACGAGGGTCGACTTGCCGGATCCGCTTACGCCGGTAACGCACGTAATGACGCCGAGCGGAAAGCGGACCGTGATCTCCTTCAGGTTATGCATGCGGGCGTTTTTGACGACAACGCTCCGCTTGAGGTCTGCCTTGCGGCGTTTTGCCGGAAGCGCGACGGTCTTCGTGCCGCTCAAGTACGCACCCGTCAGTGAAGTGTCGCTGCGGAGGATGTCGTCGAAAGGCCCCTGAAACATGATCTGCCCGCCATTGTGTCCCGCCTGCGGGCCGAGATCCACGATCTGATCGGCGTGTCGCATTACATCTGCATCATGTTCGACGACGATGACGGTATTGCCGAGATCTCGCAGATACTCGAGAATCCTCACCAGACGTACAGTATCTCTCGGATGCAGTCCAATCGTAGGTTCGTCCAAGACGTAGAGTGACCCGACCAGTGAGCTGCCGAGTGACGTCGCAAGATGGAGGCGCTGGCTTTCGCCGCCCGAGAGTGTGCCAGTTGCCCGGTCAAGGGCTAGATAGTCGAGACCGACATCGATGAGAAACCGCAAGCGCTTGCGAATCTCGTTCAGAATAAGCGTCGCCACCTTCTGCTCGAATTCGGAGAGTTCGAGCCGCTCGAAAAATTTGGCTGCCTGCCGCGTCGTAAGGCGTGTGACCGCCCCCACGTTGAGCCCTCCGACCTGTACGTAGAGGGCCTCCTGCCGTAGCCGGGATCCTTCGCAGGCAGGACAGCGGCGGTACTCCTTGTAGCGAGACGCGTAGATGCGGTACTGCGTCTTGTAGGCCAGAGTGTCAAGTTTTCGGAAAACCCCCCAGATGCCAGCATAGCCACCGCTCCCGTTCCAGACGATATTCTTATGCACCTCCGGTAAATGCTTGTATGGCACGTCAATATCGATGTCTTCAGAATGCGCCACGAGCACGAGATCCTTCAAGTATTGCTGCCACTCTTTTCCCCGAAACGGTTCGATTGCACCCTGCCGAATTGAGAGCTCCTTGTCCGGTATTACGAGATCTTCATCGACTCCCGGAACACGGCCGAAACCTTGGCACGCTGGGCATGCTCCGAGGGGGCTGTTAAAGGAAAACAGTCGCGGCACCGCCTCCCGGAACACCATGCCGTCGCGTTCGAAGCGCTCGCTGAACTCCAGCGTGTGTGCGGGAGGCACCACAACCTGGCATTTTCCGCGTCCTTCGCGGAATGCCTGGTATACCGACTCCGCAATCCTTGTCTTATTTGCAGTATCGCCCTTCCTGATGACGAGCCTGTCTGCGAGGACCGATAATCGCTCCCGCGGGGCATCCGGCATCGTCTCGTTCAGGTCGAGAAGCTCCGGTTCCTCGGCCGCCGACGTAGGCATCAAAAGCAGCCGGAAGAAGCCGCGTTGACGGAGCGCATCGCATTCCCGCACGACGGTTGCATCTTCGTGCTCGGGGAATGGGAAGCAGACCTGAATCCTACACGCGTCATCCAATTGATCGTGTAACGTGTCCGCTACCGAGCGCGGGGAGTCTCTGGTAACGACCTCGCCGCTTACGGGGGAGACGGTAGTGCCAATCTGGGCGTAGAGAAGCCGTAGATGGTCGTAGATCTCCGTTTGCGTAGCGACGGTGGACCGCGGATTCTTCGACGGAGTCTTCTGCTCCATCGCGATTGCCGGGGCGAGCCCCGTAATCAGATCTACGTCCGGCTTGTCCATCCGCTCCAAAAACTGCCGCACGTACGCACTGAGGCTCTCTACGTAGCGTCTCTGGCCTTCCGCGTAGATCGTATCGTAGGCCAGAGAGGACTTACCCGAGCCGGACGGACCGGTAAAGACGATGAGCTTGCCCTTCGGTAAATCCAGGTCGATGTTTTTCAGGTTGTGTTGCCTGGCGCCCCGGATCGTGATGAACCGGCGCGTCCGTTCGTAGGCCCGCTCCGCTGAATCAACGTCAGTCATATGGCAGCATCCCGAGACGGATCTGGAACAGCGCGAATGACCTCCTGTAGCATCGGCGCTTTGCTCCAGGGATGCCGATGACATTTCTCAACCCGCTCGTACTTATAGGGCTGGCCGCCGCCGCGATTCCGCTGATCATCCATTTGTTTAATTTTCGGCGGCCTCGGCGGGTCGAATATAGTTCGTTAAAATTCTTGAAGGAACTGCGCGCTGCGACGATGCAGCGCGTCCGCATCAAGCGGTGGCTGCTACTCTTACTGCGTACGCTTGCGATAGGCTGTCTGATTCTGGCATTCGCCCGACCGACGCTAGAAACCCGTTCCGGTGGATTTCTCAGCGGACGGGCGCGCACCTCCACGGCTATTGTCCTTGACAATTCTCTTTCCATGACGGTCCGTGATGCCCGGGGAGCCTACTTCGACCAAGCGATGGAGATTGCCCATGCGCTGGTCTCCGACCTGGAAGACGAGGACGAGATGTTCGTCATGACGACGGTTGACGAATCGCCGACAGACCTGGAGGAAATCCGAATAGACGCTCGAAGTGGCAGTGCTGTTGCCGCAATCGGCCGGGCGGCGACCATGCTCGAAGAGCGCGCCTCGCACACACACCGCGAAATCCTGTTCGTGGGCGATATGCAGCGCTCCATGCTGACGGATTCAATAACGCGTCCGCCACGTGACGACGTGCGTGTGTCGCTTTTTCCGGTGGGCGGGCGTGACGTAAGCAACGTTGCGGTCTTGGACGTGCGGACGATCAGCCGTGTCGTCGAAGCCGGACAGAGCGTGCGACTTGATGCGACGTTGGTCGGCTACGGGCCAGAGACCGCTGAGGGCTATGTGGCGAGCCTTTACTTGGAAGGCGAACGGCTCTCCCGCGTAACCGTGGACCTTCCGCCGGGCGTGCCGGTCCGTGCGACCTTCAATATCACGCCGCAACAGCGGGGATGGCTTAAGGGGAGCGTTCGGGTAGAAGACGACGCGTTTCCGGAAGACAACGTGCGGCATTTTTCGCTCCACGTACCTGACGAGCATTCGGTGCTTATCGTCCGCGGACCGGAGATGGACGCCCGGTTCGTCGAATTGGCGCTGCAGGCGCAGGAGCGCGTGACGGTAGCTACGCGGACGGCGGACGAATCGCTGCTTGCATCAACGCCCCTTGGTGCGTACGACGTGGTGGTACTCATCGGGCCGCGCCGTATGTCAGAAGGCGAAATCGCGTCTGTGGCGCGCTTCGTCGACAACGGTGGTGGACTCATGATCTTTCCAGGAGAGGATATTGATCTGCGTGATTACAATGCACTCCTCGATGCACTCGGCGGTGGGCACGTCATCGGATTCGACGGCACGGCGGCATCCGGTATTCCGATTACCGGAATCGACCGTGTCGACATGGAGCATCCGCTATTCGAGGGGGTATTCGACGCACGGACCGACCAAGTTGAACGTCCCGACATCTACTACGCAATGCAGTATGTTGCGGGGCATGACAGGGAGCATTCGCTCATCGGGCTCTCGGACGGATTTCCTTTCCTGCAGGAGATCCGCACTGGACGAGGAGCGACGTTCGTCGTAGCATCCGCCCCCACTCGAGCATGGACGAACCTGCCCTTAAGCGGACTGTTCGTTCCGCTTATGTACCGATCGATTTTCTATCTGTCGGCAGCCGAATCCGTCGAGGGAGAGCGCCTGACGCTCGGCAAACCTGCCGACATCCGCCTTGCCGGCGCCGGAGCACCGCTTCGCCTCGTCGCTCCAGACGGCGACGAATTTATTCCAGAACAGCGGAGTCTGTTTGGGGCCGTTCTCGTTCGCATCGACGGATCGCTCGACCTACCTGGCGTCTACGATTTGGTATACGGAGAGACGAGCGTGCGTCGTTTCGCGCTGAATGTCGATACACGGGAGTCGGACCTGCGTGCGGCGCCGGTGCCGGAGGCAGCTCTCCGGCTTGAAGAGGCTACCGGATGGCCCGTGCACTCGCCGATGCTCAATAGTGACACGGTCGCTGCCGCCCGGCGCGGCGTGGAGGTGTGGAATGTATTCATTATTATTGCTGTGCTGTGTCTCGTTGCCGAGACGTTGGTATCCGTGCAAAAAGGGCAGACGGCCAGATCGGTTGCAGACCACTCGTAAACGGCCGGAGCATAGCATTGTCGTCGGCGTCCTCACTCCCGCCACAACGGCTGCTGAAGCGGAGGACTCGTTAAGCGAATTGGCGTTGCTGGCCGAAACGGCAGGCGCCGTGGTGACCGATTGTGTGGTGCAGTCGTTACCGCGCCTCAATCCGTCTACTTGCATCGGCGCGGGCAAGGTTGCAGAAGTTGCAGAACTGGTTCAAAAACGTGGGACGGAGCTCGTCATATTCGATGACGACTTGTCGCGGGTGCAGCTACGAAACCTCGAAATTGCACTCGGCTGCAAGATCGTCGACAGGAGCGGCCTTATTCTGGACATCTTTGCACGGCACGCGAGGACGGCGACGGCAAAAACGCAGGTGGAGCTTGCCCAACTTGAATACCAGCGCACGCGCCTTACGCGACAGTGGACGCACCTGTCAAGGCAGCAAGGCGGGATTGGGACCCGAGGTCCGGGCGAGACGCAGATCGAAACCGACAGGCGGTTGATTTCCCGCCGCATTGCGACGCTGAAGGAGCGGCTGCGAAAGATTGACCTGCAGCGATCCATGCAGCGGCAGAGGCGGGAGCAGTTTACGCGTGTGTCTCTCGTCGGCTACACGAACGCCGGAAAATCCACACTACTGAACGCGCTGTCGGGCTCCAACGTGGAGGTGGAAGACCGGCTGTTCGCAACACTGGATGCGACAACGCGGCTCGTTGGACTAATGCGCAATAAGCCCGTGCTTTTGTCCGATACCGTTGGTTTCATACGCAAGCTTCCACACAATCTCATAGAGAGCTTCAAGAGTACGCTCGACGAAGTGCGCCAGAGCGACGTACTCCTTCATGTCGTCAATGTAACGCAGCCCCGCTTCGAGGACCACATCCGGGTCGTACGGGAAACACTCAAGGAGATCGGTGCGCTGGATCGTCCGACGCTCATGGTGTTCAACAGGGTGGATGCGCTGTCCGACCACTCCGTGCTCGTGCCGCTGAGGGCCGACTGGCCCGATGCGGCGTTTGTGTCGGCCCTTAGAGAGATCGGGCTGGACGACTTGAAAACGCGGCTTCTTGCGTGCATCGAGCGGGATTTTGTGGAACGGACCGCCATCGTCCCACTCTCGGAGGCGAAGGCGATCTTTCACATCCACCGGGTGACCGACGTACTATCGGAAGAGTACCTGTACGCCCGAGAGGGCACAGCCGTGGCACGACTGCGTTTTCGGGCCGCAAGGAAGCATTTTCGGGATCTGGCGCCGATTCTCGAGCCGTGGAAAGATCTCAGGCCGGCGTGATATTCGAACCAGCATTCAGGAGTCTGCAACTGTACTTGCGACTGACCGCAAATTGTTGTAGGTAGAAATGGGCATCGAGCTTGGTTATGGTCTCAATACGAAAGTTGATTGACGCAGGAGCGTCCGCCTTGGCGGAATCCGATGACGTTGCCCACGTGCTCAGCGCGACGAGAGAGGCCGGTGCAGGTAATTTGCCCAGTGGTGGCAGGCGAGGGAGTCTGATTGGGACGGTTCCCGACAGCCTCCTGTCCGACGTGGACGACAGGAAGAGATCTCTCAAGCGCATTGGCGGGCACACGCCTGTGTCCGTCGGGCCAGACGCACACGTATTTGAAGTGTCCCGCATACTGGTCACGCACGGACTTGCGGCCGTGCCGGCGGTTGACGAAGACGGCAGCTATCTGGGGCTGGTGCGCCGGGCCGATGTCTTCGAGGAGCTCACCCGCATGCTATGCACGTGTGAATCGGGGGCCGTAGTCACCGTTGACTTGCGGGGTGGCGAAATGTCGATTTCCAAGCTTATCTATGCAGTGGAGCAGACGGGAGTGAAGTTGCTGTCGGTCACGAGGCAGTGGGACGAAGACAAGATGGTCGGCGTGACGCTCAAGCTTGACAGATGCGACATCGGGCGGTTGTGCCACACGCTGCAGTATTACGGGTACCGCGTCATGGACTCCTTCGGCGAGGAACACGATCCACAGTTGCTTCAGCGTGTTCAGGAGTTTATCCGATTCCTCGATGTGTAGCGCTTGCCGCGCCGTTTGCAATGCCAACGACGGGAGGCATGTGGCAACAGCGTCTCGGACGGGTAGGACTCAGCCACACGCTGTTAGCCGACATCATAGGGGCATCGGATACGTATTCTCAGGGCTGGCCTTGAGGTCACACTCACGATTCCCTTTCTGGGAGAACGCTCGGTTCGAGGAATTCTGTACTGCCCATCGGATGATGACGTACAGTTGTCATACATGTCTCTTTGATTCTATTCGCAGCCGATTTCGGGCCGCGCTTTGACGCTGCAGTCAGCAGTGTACGGCACGCTGATTTGGCTGGGGATGCTGACACGTAGGTCGTCACTCTGACGTGTATCTGAAGTTTATACTGAAGTTCCGGTGTAGAGCCGACTGGAGACGCTCATCCATCCGAGTCCAGGCAAACATGCTCCAACCAATCGTATTACTGACCAGTGTGGGCCCATCGCCGACGTGCCCGGATTGCCGTGAGGGACGTATCAAATCGAGGCTGTACAGCAAGCCATTCTCCTGCGAAACTGGACGATTCGCCGACGAAACATGTCACTGGAGAGGAGTTCTTAAGTAGTCGAACCAGCGAACAGCAGACCGCTGTCATCGCGGAGCCGTAGGACTACTTAGTGTTTATACGAAAATTCTCTAAGACTTGAA
>JAAXGO010000211.1 GCA_012267425.1 Rhodothermales bacterium | reverse complement strand
GCACACGATGTATGTGGACAAGACCTTGTCCGGCATCAAGGCCGTGCAGACCCTCTCGCGCCTCAACCGGTCGCATCCGAAGAAGCACGACGCCTTTGTGCTCGACTTTCAGAACGACGCGGACACGATCCGGGATGCGTTCGCGGACTACTACCGGGCAACGGTGCTGGCCGACGAGACGGGCCCGAACAAGCTCCATGATCTCCAGGCGGAACTCGACGGGGCGCGAGTGTACACCTCGGAACAAGTGAACGAAATCGCCCGACGCTTCTTCATGGGTGAGGAGCGGGACCGGCTCGACCCGATCCTCGACGCGTGCGTGACGGTTTACAAGAGCGACCTCGACGAGGACGGTCAGGTGGCGTTCAAGGGCAATGCCAAGGCGTTCGTGCGGACATACGGTTTTCTGTCGAGCGTGCTGCCCTATACGAGGGCGGCCTGGGAGGAACGCTCGATCTTCCTTGACTTCCTGATTCCGAAGCTCCCGTCGCCACGGGAGGACGACCTTTCGCGCGGCATCCTCGAAGCCATCGACATGGACAGCTACCGGGTCGAAAAACAGGCGGCGCAGGCGATCCTGCTTGCCGACGAGGATGCCGAGATAGGCCCGGTTCCCACCGCAGGCGGTGGCGGACGACCCGAACCGGAGATCGACCTGCTGTCGAACATCCTGCGGGCTTTCAACGAGCACTTCGGCGACATTCCCTGGGAGGACGCTGATCGCGTCCGGCAAATGATCACGGAGACGATTCCCTTGCGGGTTGCCCGCGACCGGGCGTTCCGCAATGCCCGGCAATACTCCGATGAGCAGAACGTTCGAATCGAGCACGACCGAGCGTTGCTGCGAGTGATGACCTCGGTGATGAAGGACGACGCGGAACTGTTCAAGCAGTTCATGGACAACGACGGATTCAAGCGCTGGATGACTGACACGGTGTTCGCCCTGGCGTACGAGCGGCCCGTCACGGATCGAATCGACGGGTGAGGCAGGTGCGCCACTGACGTGAACAAGGGCAAAGCCCCTCGAACTGGTGCACTTGGGGTAACTATTCACTGGTTTTTCTATCGGGGTGAGGTGCCGACGAATAAACCAGTGTGCGCGACCATTGCCCACAGCATGTGAGCAACCAAGAGGAACACCATGACACAACGGCTATCGGCCGCCGCTCGGTGCGAGGAGATATTACGCAAAGAGCGCGCGTACAACGTTGACCACGACATCCGGCCGAGCGAGAACCGCCTAATCGACCGCATGCTTGCGCGCGGTGTCGAACTTCACGCGCTGTATGAAGAGGTCTGGGATAAGCTTGAACCCGAGGCAGTCGAGCGGTTCCTGTCGATCACTCTCGATGTGGGGGCGAATTGGCATCCGACTTTCCTGAGTGGCGCCCGCCAGGCGCGCTGCCGCCAGCTTGAATTGAGGTCAGAAATCTCCGAACTTGCGAACAAACTTGCCGTACGGCTGCGCGAACGCACGGAGCTTGACGAGTATTCGGGCTTCCGCACCAATAGCGCCTATCACATCGTCGACTTGATTGAACGTGCCAGCGAATCAAACGGACATTTCAGCTTGTTTCTTCAAAGACCTTTGTCAGCATTGAGGCATTCGTATGATCTGAAGTATTGGCCATCAGTTGCGGGCGTGGTGGATGCAATCGCCGTCGATGCCCTCGTAGTCGACATCAACCCCGCTGAAGCGATCACTGAGGCGGGGACACGTTCACGGAAGCGTTCAAAGGCCGACTCGTTTCGGGCGCTACAGGGTGCCCTCGAGGAGGATCGGCGTTCATCTCAGTATTTGATCGGGTCCGATTTCCGCTTGTCCGATGAGGGCTGGGCGACGATCCGCAATGTGATGCTTGACTTGGACCCGGATGAGCAGGCCGATGGACCGTACATCAAACGACTGCGGCAGCGGGACCGCCACGCGAATCGCAATGAAGCAAGTATTCGCACTTGCAAGCGCAAACAGGGCTGAGATACGAGCGCCGTCACTACCGGTTGGCGGCCACTCGGGATTGCGGCATCTCAGTATTGACTGGGCGCTGGCTTGGCGAAATGCATCGTGCCAGCC
>JAAXGO010000210.1 GCA_012267425.1 Rhodothermales bacterium | reverse complement strand
TCGCCGAAGAGCTCTCCGGCATCCGTGCCGATCCACGCATCGTCGATGTTGGCCGCCGTGAGCACGACGCCCGCTTTGACCCGGGCTGGCATCGTGACGCCGAGCGGTCCCTCCCAGTCAAAATGCCTAACCACCTCGTGGACGATTCCCGCGATGATCTTCGGGCACGCCGGGTGCGGCGTCGCCAGCCTAAGACGCTCTTCCACGAGTGCACCCGTGTCGGTATCCACGGGCGCACCCTTAATGCCACTTCCTCCGATGTCGATGCCAAGCACGATCATGGTACGGGGTGTCGAACTGCCCGAATAATACACACTTTCCGGCGTAGAACGGTATGCAGGTCCGATCGTAAATGTAGATCCTGATTGTACCGTAACCGTCCCATTTTCGCTTAAGCAACCGGAATTGCTTATGAAACGCCTCTTTCTCCTCGGATGTCTTCTGGCGTGCCTGTGTATCGGCTCCTGCCAGTGTTCCGACCGCCCGGACGTTGGCCCGGTAGACGAGCATCCTGCTCAGGCGGTACCCGCCTCTCGATAGCTACGCGACCCGGCCCCGCGATGTACATCCCTGATCACCAAATCAATGCGATCCGCACCGCCACGGATATCGTCGCGACCGTCAGCAATTACGTCCGCCTGAGAAAGCGCGGGTCAAATTACGTGGGCCTCTGCCCGTTTCACAACGAGAAGACGCCGTCTTTCAGCGTGAATCCGGGAATGGGCATTTTCAAGTGTTTCGGGTGTGGCAAAGGAGGCAACGTCTTCCAGTTTCTCATGGAAGTCGAAACGCTTACGTTCCCGGAAGCAGCACGGACACTTGCAGAGCGCGCTGGAATCGAGCTGACCATCGACCCGGAAGCTGAGAAAAAGTCGCGCACCGTCGAGTCGGTCTACGAAGTCCTCCGCTTCGCTGCGCGGTTCTTTTACGCGCAGCTAACGACCACCAAGGAAGGACGAAAAGCGCTCGACTATCTAAGAAAACGCGGCTTTTCAATCGAAACGATCCGGCGATTCGGCCTGGGATGGGCCCCGGACACCTGGGACGCATTGATCAAAGAGGCCGAACAGAATCAGATTGACTCTAAGACGCTCCAACGCGCCGGTCTGGCTGTACCGCGGCAAGGTGGTGACGGCCACTACGACCGCTTCAGGGCACGGGTCGTGTTTCCCGTTTTTTCGGTCATCGGAAAGGTCACCGGCTTCGGTGGACGCACCCTGGAGGATGCTCCTAACACGCCAAAATACATCAACTCGCCGGAAACCGCCGTCTACCACAAGCGGCGTGCCGTATACGGTCTCTTTCGTGGCAAATCCGCCATCCGCACGGAAGAAGAGGCCATCTTGGTGGAAGGCTACACGGACGTCCTCGCGCTGCACCAGGCAAGCATCAAGAATGCAGTCGCCTGCAGCGGCACCGCGCTGACAAAAGAGCAGATCAGAACCCTTGGCCGGTTCGCACGGCGAATCCTGCTCATCTACGACGCCGATGCAGCAGGCGGGAAGGCAGCACTCAGAAGTATAGAGCTCGTTCTGACAACAGGCCTATCGGCGTATGCGATCTCCCTTCCTCCGGGTGCAGATCCCGATTCCTTCGTCCGCGAACATGGTGCGGAGACGTTTCGAGAATACATGCAGACCCAGCGGCAGGACTTCGTGACGTTCATTCATTCGATGGCGCAACGAGCAGGAACGCTCGGCAGCCCTGAGGGTGAACACACCGCGATGCAGTCCACTGTCGATGTCATAGCAAGGATTCCCGATCCGCTGCAGCGGGAACCATTCATCCGGCGCGCAAGCGAAGTGTTCGGCGTTCCATATGCCACGCTGCGTACTGCGCTCGATCGCAAGCTGCATCCGACAAGAGCGCGGCGGGTTGCTCCTGAGCCAGAAGCAAAGACGGCCGTTGTGCAGTCGAAGATTGCTGCCCTCCCGCCCGAAAAGGCACTGCTACAACTGATGCTCACGCACGGTGAGTC
>JAAXGO010000209.1 GCA_012267425.1 Rhodothermales bacterium | reverse complement strand
TCGGCTACTGAAACTTCCGACTAAACAGGGTGCGGGATTTGGCGATAATGCAGAGAGTAGAGTGCGGAGTGCAAGCGATTTGGTGCCGAAAGAAACGACCATTGCACCGGACAATGTTCGAGCACTTCTTACAGGTATGGGTGCAGGGCGAGTGCTACTCGTCATTCTCGATGAGTTCGATAGGCTAGCGAAACAAAGCGTGCGGCGCGCAGTCGCCGACACCATCAAGTCTCTTTCGGACCATGCTGTACCGGCGACTCTTGTTGTCGTGGGGGTTGCCGACACCGTGTCGGAACTCATATCGGGGCACCAATCCATAGAGCGCGCACTTGTTCAGGTGTTGATGCCGCGGATGACAAGCGTTGAGCTTCATGAGATCCTCGAGAAGGGTACACAGAAGCTGGGAATGACCGCCGAAGACGGTGCCAAAACGGCCATCGCCACGTTGTCCCAGGGCTTGCCCCACTATACGCACCAACTCGCTCTCCAAGCCGTCCGTGCGGCGCTCAACGAGCGTCGCCTGAGCATTGCGAAGAGGGACGTAAGGCCTGCAATCCAGGCTGCGGTCGATAATACACAGCAGAGCCAGCAGGAGGGCTACAGGCGGGCCATAGCGAGCCCGCAGAAGGACAACCTCTACGGACGTGTTCTGCTAGCTTGCGCGCGCGCCAGAACGGATAGCTTCGGCTACTTCGCTGCTGCCGACGTCCGGTCGCCTATGTCTATGATCATGAAGAAGCGATACGACATACCAAGTTTCGCTAAGCACCTCAACGATTTCTGTGACCCGGTACGAGGAAGTGTGCTGCGGAAGGAAGGCGTGAAGCGGCGGTACCGTTACAGATTTAGGAACCCGCTCATGCCTCCGTTCATCGTTATGAAGGGGATCATGGACGGATTGATCCTCAGCGAAGTCGCATTGTCCCCGAACGACAGCGAGTCGATGTAGGCGAACCGAGCCGCACCGGCGTTGCCGTGCTATGGTGGCAGTAGCGGGACAGCGCACGGGAGACGTCCGGTCGCCGGACGCAGCGGACAGGACCATGGGACACGACACGTACTACCACGACGCGGATCTGAAGCGGTTCCCCGAGGTCGGGGAGAATCGGCCGGAGCTGGCGGAGAAGTTCTTCGCCTGGTACAACGCCGTGTTCGAGGACGGGGCGCTCTCGGCGCGGGAGAAGTCGCTGATCGCGCTGGCCGTGGCCCACGCCGTGCAGTGCCCGTACTGCATCGACGCCTACAGCACGGACGCCCTCGAGAAGGGGGCGGACCTCGACCAGATGACCGAGGCGGTGCACGT
>JAAXGO010000208.1 GCA_012267425.1 Rhodothermales bacterium | reverse complement strand
GGATCAGAAAGGTGGTCCCGCCGCGACCGGCTCGGGCCAAGTCCAGCTGCCGCCCGAAACGGGCCAGGGGGATTTTCCGCCCGCGGAAGTACTTGGCAGCCCCACGGTCCTCGATGGGGAGAATCTCCATGTCTCTGTGCGTGTGGCTGAACGGATCGGAGTTTCTTATGCGCCCGGGAGCGGGATTGTTGCTGCGCGCGACATGGACTGCGAACACAATCCCGCCGCCGAGAGGCGTGCCCTCGTGAAGGCAAGCGACCGAATCACCGTCTCCATCACAGGCGGACAGACGCCGTTGCCCAGCAGCCTGATCCGGTCTCTGCGAGTCCCGACCGGCGCTCTCGACGTGCTACAGATACTTGATCAGACGTTCCTATTAATTCCCCACGTTAAGCACATAGCCCGAGACACGATGTCACGCAGGCGCAGAGACCCGCATAACGTGCCTATCTGCTTTTTGCAACGACTTCTTCCAGCGTCCTTTCCGCTGCAGAGACCATTCCCTGAAGGAATTTCACGCGCTTGCGCTTCAACTCCTCGACTCGTCGCCACAGCGCGTTCTTGATCTCGGCTATCGCTTCATCTTTGATCTCGTTCGACAATTCGCTACTACTTAATTCATACTGTTCGATTGCGAAGTCAGCTATTGCTAAGATGTTTTCTTCCACGATCCC
The DNA here is from genome assembly GCA_012267425.1 of Rhodothermales bacterium. Classification (GTDB taxonomy): domain Bacteria; phylum Bacteroidota; class Rhodothermia; order Rhodothermales; family Bin80; genus Plut-88865. Next base: position 17,769 of record JAAXGO010000208.1, on the reverse strand, counting down.
AAAATCCACCGCACCCCTGACCACGAGTTCCGTCTTGGCCGGTGCCTCCTGCTGCTTAGCCTCCTCTTGCGCACCGGCTGCAGCAAGCGCCTGTGCACGCTTCTCATGGATCGTTAGAATGCGGTCAATGCCGGTGCTCTGAAGGATGTCGCGGATCGCATTGGACGGCGTGCACACAGAGAAGCTCTTGCCCTTTCTCCGGTGCTGTTTCGCAAGAACCAATAGTATGCGAAGGCCCGCACTGCTGATAAACGTCAGCTTCTCGAGATCGAGAACGAGAGCAGTGTCGTTCGGTGAAACACCAGCTCCCAGCATCGTGAGAACCCTTTGGGCATTGGTGCTGCCGATGTGACCCCGAAGAATCGCTACGGAGATTCGGTCACAGCGAACCCATGAAATGTCTGCCGCCATGGTCGTGTCTTTTTCGATCTAATAGATTCGAGCAGCCGGGAAGGTCATCACGCAGCTCTCGGTACGCCGCCTTGTGCACTTCGATCCTACGTATTACCCATGCTTCACTCCGTTTCTTCTCGACCTCGCGCCGGTCTCCTCAGCAATATCCGAACGCCGAGATGAAGCGCCATGTACGTGACAGCTCCTGCCGGGTGAGCACGATGGGCGCGATTGAGTACATTGCGCAACGACACTGTCGCCACCATCCGATGCTCCCACAGAGACTTGGTGACCGTCACATCAAGAAGATGTGCGGACGGAATACGCGACACATACAGCCCGCCGGACGCATCTGCCGCATTGTCGTACACCGCCCAATGACTCCGGCCTACAGAGTGAATCCGTGCGAACAGGGTCAGTCTACCAGCGGCCGCATACCTGACGGTGGCACTGGCCCGTCTCGCTGGCTGATTTAGCCATCCTTCGTGGAAAACCTCCCGGGGTGAGTACGAGCGCAAGAAGCCGTAATACAACCGCGCAGCGAGCCTTTCGCGGAGCGTTCCTTCAACGGTCACGCCGAGACGCGCAGTCCGGCCTGGAACACCCGCGTGCAGCGATGTCGGAGTAATGAATCCAGTCGTTGCTTCGTCATAGCGCGGTGACATCCGCACGAGCGTTCCTCCTCGAAAATCACGCCAGCCGCCAGCTAGAAGGAACCGTACGGTCTCGGAAAGTCGCAGACTGGCCTTCAGATCCGCCGTCAGCATGTGCGCTGCGGCGGATTCGCCGAGTGGTGCAATACCGACGGAAGATGGTGGCACATACCCTTTGCGGACCCTGTACCAGAAATTTTGCTCCTGGGCAGGATGTCGACGGGATGCCGTGCCTGTTGCGGTGATCGTCAACTCCGGGCGAAGCGCTGCTTCGATGCCTGCGATAGCGGCATACGAAAGCTCCACATCGACCCAATCTACTACGAGTGATCCCGACACCTTCACGGCGGAGTCCGTTCGGTGGTGGGCATTGACGTACGCCCGCAGTTGTGTCAGGGACGTTCGCTCAGATTCGCCCTTGAACGAGGTGTACACTACGTCTGTGCTGATTCCGGCTTCGGCCTGCGGAGCGGAGACTACGACATGCCCCCGAAAACGTCGATCGTCTGTCCATCCATCATGACCGGCAGGATTGGATCGCACGCGAAAGTCCGAGCGTGTGACTGTCGCTGCCCATCTTAATCCCAACGCCGAGCTGAGCATCCGACCTCCGGTCATGCCTGCCTGCAGAAATTCGTGAACGGCGGGGAGCTCCAACCCAAGCGGATCAAAGAACCAGAGCCCGCTTAGGCAGCTAGCAGATCCGAACGCCGTAGACCACCCACGTGGAGAGTGTCTGCCAGCTTCGGCTCGCATTGTCCCCAAAATGAGACGTGGAGCCTTTATACCCCTGTAAAGTGTCAAGACGCGCTCGCGAATACGCTCGTCGGTTGCGTGGTGCTCGTCGGCTTTTCCCTGTACGCGCACAAACCACCGTGAGCCTGCCGACGAAAGCGACCCCTGAAACGTCGGGCCGATGCGATCAATATTCGGACTCGCCAACGCCGTATACCGAAACGGCCCCGGATCTCCGGATTCGTTGCCCCCGAAGACATGCGCCCTCACGGCGAGTCGCTCGTCAGGTGTCCGCATGCGGATGTCAAGCGCACCGGCAGGAACAAACCGCCCAGCGATGATAGTCGGCTGTTCGTACAACTCTACGCGATCAATCTCCGTCAGAGCAATAGGTAGGGAATTTATATCCTGCATCCCCAGCACGCGCAAATCCACCGGCACACCATCCACGAAAAGCGCCCACGCGGAGGCGCCGAGCGGTGTGAGCCCACCTACAGAAAAATCCCGAGAATACCCCTCGACCGAAAATGACGCCCAGTTGTCCAAGAGAGAAGCAATCTCGCTCAGTCGCGCGACCCCGGCTGCTTCCAGTTCACCTGCGGTAATGACGCGGTCCTGCCCCCTTGCACCGGCAGCAGCCAAAAAGAAGGCCATCGGTAGGCACCACCGAAGAAGAAACCTTGCGGTGGTCATCAGCGGAGAAAGTTTTTAATACGCTCCGGAGTAGAGAACGCATAGCGCAGCCCAGCCGACGCGAACCATAACGACATGCGCTGGAATGTGTACACACGGAGATGGCTCGCCGACACGACAAATGAGACCGCACCGGCAATCGGAATCGACAGGGTCGTGCAGAACATGCGTGCCATTTCGCTTTCGTTCGCCACGCCGGAGAATTCATGGTCGACATTGTCGAACGTCATGCGAAAGATCCCCAAGCGCGCGCTGCCGCCGAGCGTGACGCCGTACAGACCTTGCAGTCGTGCTCCCCATCCGCCGTAGAGCCATAAGGCACCGAAGCCCCATACGTCTTCCAGCGGTTCATAACGTTGCCCGGCAATACCGGATTCGAAAAAACCGGCGCCGAGGGTCGTAGCTACGTTGATCTCGACGCCGCGCCCGGGCTTCCAGTATTGGTGCAGAAGTCCGCCGTGTACGTTAGAGGTCCATGACACGTCCACCGTCGTCATCGAAAATAATTCCTGTCCGGCGCTCTCGGGTGCGCAAGCGAGCGCCATGAGGACCACCGCGGCAATGCCTCGAAGGGCCATAGTCATCTTCCCCATGACAGCTCCAGAGCACGATCCAGCCGGACGCGAAAACCGGCCTCGACGAGGCCGACGAAGCGGGATTCTGTACTGCCCGTAACATGGCCAGCGTTGTGCACAAAGTTGACACCCACATCCGCGCGTACCCACCACCACGGCGAGGGCTGCCAGCTCAGTCGAAGGGCCGGGCGCACGATCGCCATAACGGTGCCGTCAAGGATGTTTTTCAATTCCTGGTCTTTTGCCGGAAACGGCTGCCGGATGTCCCGCTCGCCCTGCCGGAGCCAGTCCAGACGTGGCGACACCACGAGACCCGGTGCAAAGTGATCCACATACACGTCGGCAAAAGTGGACAGCAGTACGTAGTCGCTGAACTGCGTGGCCAGGCCCCGCAGAAGGTACACGTACTTACCTTCGGGCTGCGGGGCATTGTACGTCCTTGAAGAGACCGCGGTCAGCGAGCCTCCGATGTCGGCGGTTCCCAGTGCATAAACCACAGATCCTGCAAAGGCATAGGTGAGCGTTTCGTTGCCGATCCCCTGCACATTGATGTCGTCAACCATGAGCTGCCCGTGTACGGTGAATCGCCTGGCCTGAGCCCATACGAGCCCGGCTACCATGCCATTGTTTTCTTCGTTTTTGGGGCGGTTGTCGACAACGACGATAGCCGGGTGCAGCGGATTCAGGTACCTGAGTGACGGACCTGCATTCGCCCCAGAGTACACAACGGATTCCATGATGCTCAAGCTCAGGCGACGCGACGGACGCCAGTCCCACCTGTGGACCGCCAGATAGCGGCGGCGATTGCCCACGCGGACGGTGTCGTCGGCTACGCGGCCCGTAAACCGACCGTCGTCTGTTATACTGTCGAGCTCGCGCAGCGAGGCGAGCACAGATAATCGCTCGCCTCCCAGGCGCAGCACGATCTGATCCTGCGTGTGCGCATTAGCCGAGAGTACCGTCGCGGCCTCGCCAGGAACGCTCCAGTGCTGACCGAATCGGCCCAGATACACGGAAAACAACCGTTCGTGCCAGCCTACATACGTGTGCTCGCTTCGTGAGAGTAGGCGCAGCCCGACGTCCAGCCCATCCGGGTCATCGTCGAAATAGCTGTCCTGCCTGATACCTAATTCCGCCACGATTGGGCCGGCATCGGCATATACCGTAGCGGGCGCACCATACCACCACACGTTCAATGAATCGGCGAGCGGGCGTAATACGTCCAGTCGATTCCCACTCATAAGGCGGGCCCCGGCCTCGAAGGAATATCCGAAGGCCGCCTCCCCTTCCGTCCGTCGAACCACGCTCTTAAGCAGACGAACGCGATGCCGCGCAGATCTGCCCAGAGTGGTCGTGTCAATCCGCGCGAGCGCTTCCCGAACATCCCCGTAGCGATACGGAAGCGATGTCGGGTTGAGTTCCAACAGGTGACCCCGGCGCTGCAGGAACACGATTGCGTCGTAGGCCCGATCGCCCGGAGGCAAGAGACGGTTGTCTTGTGCCAGCGTGACGGACACGACCTGCGAGGCCACCACGACGACCAAACATACACTCTTGAGTGGTGCGATCCCTGTGGAAGTCATTAGCTGAAGGCCTCGCCTGGACGATTCGAATTAGAATATAGCGGATGTGCCCTGGATTGGGGACCGAAGGGACCCGCCCGCCCTGCCCAAGTGTTTAGTTTGGTTGGGTGTGCAAGTTTGCCAGCTCCAGTATGTCCCGCAGGACCCAGCTCGTCGCTCTGCTCTTCTCCGACACCGTCGCAGCCGCCGTTTCCTGCCTCGCGTATCTCAGGATCCACTTCGGAGAACACTTTTCCTTTCGCGTTATCGTGACGCCGGAAAACGCTGTCATCCATCCGCTCTATGCGGTCATTGCACTGTCTTTGTTCTGGGTGATAACGTTTTTCTTTTTCGGCATGTACCGGGAGCGACATGCTGCAAGCCGGTTTGATGAACTGGTATCGCTCGCCAAGGTCGTGACAGTCGGCGTTTTGGTCCTCGTGTTTGGCATTTTCATCGACACGCTGCGGGCCGGGGCCAGCCTGTCGATCATGTTCATCTACTGGGCATCGGTGTTGGGACTCGTTTCGCTTGGACGCATCGTAGTCCGGTCCGTGCAGAAGGCCTTCATTCTCCGCGGCTACGGCACACACCGGGCACTGGTGGTCGGATGGAGCGACAAGGTTGAGCAATTGCACGAGGACGTAGGACGCTACCCCGCTGCCGGACTACAGATCGTCGGAGCGCTGCGTCTTGGTCAGAAATCGTCCGTAGCGGCCAATGACGGCCCCGATATCGAAGCACTTCCTCGCCTGATTGACGACCTGCATGTCCAGGATGTCCTCATCGCTCTCGGCTCGGAAGATCACAAGGAGCTTGCCGAGGTGCTGCGTTTGTGCGACGGGAAGCCAGTATCGCTCAAGCTCGTGCCGGACTTCTATAGCGTGATAGGCGGCATGGCCCGCACCGAGCACATTTACGGACTGCCTCTCATCGAGGTGCTTCCGGTGCCGATGCCCGCCTGGGAAGAGAGCACCAAGCGTCTGTTCGACTTTCTGGTATCTTTCGTCGCACTTCTCGTGGGGCTGCCCGTCTGGATTGGTATCGGCATACTAGTGCGCGCAACGTCTTCCGGCCCGGCCATCTATTCCCAGAAACGTGTCGGACGGAAAGGCAAGGAGTTTACGATGCACAAGTTTCGCACGATGCGACGGGATGCGGAAGCCTCCACGGGTCCCGTCTGGGCGATGGAGAATGATCCGCGGTACACGGCACTCGGGCGATGGCTGCGAAAGACGAGGATCGACGAAGTGCCCCAGTTGTGGAACGTGCTCGTGGGCGACATGAGCCTTGTCGGACCGCGCCCGGAAAGGCCGTACTTCGTCGACAGGCTCGCAAAAGATATCCCGCTGTACAACAGGCGGCATCGCGTAAAGCCGGGTATTACGGGATGGGCTCAGGTCATGTGGCACTACGACACGTCGCTAGAGGACGTGCAGCAGAAAGTCAAGTATGACCTGTTTTACATCGAAAATATGAGCTTGCGCATGGACTTCAAGATCCTTTTCCGTACCGTCCGTGCGGCGTTGTCTGCGTCAGGACAGTGAACCGCCACGATGACACCTCAGCAGTATAGGGCGCTGCATCGGGCACTCGAGCTCCCTCGGGTGATCGAGGAGCGGATGTTAAGGCTCATCCGGCATGGCCGACTTGCAAAGTGGTTCAGCGGATACGGGCAGGAAGCCATCGCTGTGGGATGTACGTGGGCACTCGAGCCGCACGACGTCATTTTGCCACTGCACCGCAATCTCGGCGTCTTCACGACGCGCGGTGTTCCGCTGAAGGCGCTTTTCTGCCAGATCATGGGCAAGGCGGGCGGCTACACTCACGGGCGGGACCGGACATTTCATTTTGGGCTTCCGGACTACCGCATCGTGGGCATGATTTCGCATCTGGGCTCTATGCTCCCTGTCGCTTGCGGTATCGCCCTAGCAGCGCAGCTAAAGGGCACCGATAGCGTAGCGCTTGTCTTTTGCGGAGACGGCGCAACGCGCGAAGGCGACTTCCATGAAGCCTTGAGTCTGGCCTCCTTGTGGAGCCTGCCTGTGCTCTTTGTCGTCGAAAACAACGGATATGGACTGTCGACACCGACTGCCGAGGCTGTTCCAATCGAAGACATCGCCGCAGCTGCTTCCGGCTACGGCATGCCAGGCGTGGTCATCGACGGCAACGATATACTTGCGGTCGTAGAAGCCGTTCGCACGGCGGCACACACAGCCAGGCGGGGCGAAGGGCCAACTCTCCTTGAGATGAAGACCTTTCGCCTGCGTGGCCACGAAGAGGCCTCGGGCGTGAAGTACGTACCGCCAAAGCTGTTGGAGGCGTGGGCGGAAAAAGACCCGATCGACCTGTTCGAGCGCTTTCTTTTAAGAAGCAAGATCCTGTCAGCTCCCGAAATCGAAAACGTACGCCACAGTCTGGCTTCCGAGGTCGTAGCCGCTTCGGACCATGCACTAAGACAACCGCTGGTCGAAAGTGATGCGCAGACCGAGCGCACCGCAGTATTTGCGCCCAATGAGGCGGGTCCCTCGCCTTGCCGAGGACCACAGTCCAACAAGCGTTTCATCGACGCGATAAGCGATGGGTTACGGCAGGCCATGGAGGTGGATAAAACAGTGCTCCTCCTCGGACAAGACGTTGCGGCCTACGGCGGCGTCTTCAAGGTTTCCGAAGGCCTGCTGGACACATTCGGTCCGGAACGTGTCCGCAACACCCCGATCATCGAGAGCGGTGCCGTCGGTGCTGCAATGGGGCTGGCACTCGAAGGCTTCAGGCCCGTCGTAGAAATGCAGTATGCAGATTTCATTGCCTGCGGCTTCAACCAGATTGTCAATAACCTGGCCAAAACGCATTATCGATGGCAGGCACCGCTCGCAGTCACGATCCGGGCCCCGTTCGGCGGCAACATCGGCGCGGGTCCATATCATTCGCAGAGCATGGAAGCGTGGTTTTGTCACGTGCCGGGACTCAAGGTCATCGTCCCGGGTACGCCCAATGATGCGAAGGGGCTGCTCATGGCAGCCATTAGCGATCCAAATCCTGTACTGTTTTTTGAGCACAAGGCCCTCTACAGATCCATTCGAGGCCCCGTATGCGACGGCCCGTTCCACACGGAAATCGGTAGCGCCCACGTCGCACTCAAAGGATACGATGCCACTATCGTCACCTACGGGCTCGGGGTGCACTGGGCACTCGAAGAAGCGGACTTCCAGGCCAAAACAACCGGTGCTACCATCGAAGTGATTGACCTTCGGACGCTCGTTCCGTGGGATAGGGAGACCATTCTGAAATCACTTAAGAAAACGAACCGCTTCCTCGTTCTTCACGAAGCTACAGCTACGTGCGGCTTCGGAGCGGAAGTTGCAGCGCTCATTGCGGAGGAGGGCTTTCGCTACCTGGATGCGCCGCCCGTGCGTGTTGCTGCGGAAGATCTGCCCGTGCCGTTTTCGATCAATCTGGAGAAGGAGATCTTCTCCGCGCGCCCCAAGCTACGCCCGGCACTCGAGCGGCTCTTGGCGTATTAGACGAATCGCAAGACAGGGGGCATGCCAGATCTTTAGACGAATGTGGTCAAATCAGTATTGTGCAGGAATGCCGTTGCACCATATGGTTTTTCACAAAATCCGTACCACGGACTCCAGACGAGGCGGCGTAGTTTGAAGCCCTTGCCACACGCGGAGGAGCTTTCATGCCTGACGCCGGAGACGCTGCACCGGCCTTCGAGGCCGTCGACCAATCTAGGAAGACACACCGCCTGTCGGATTACTCCGGGCGGAAGGTGGCCCTGTTTTTCTATCCCAAAGACGACACGCCCGTCTGTACGAAGCAGGCATGCAATTTACGAGACAATTACGTCGCGCTACAACGTCACGGTGTCGTCGTTCTCGGCGTTTCGCCTGACGACGTCGCCTCGCACGACGAGTTCGCGGGCAAGTTCGACCTTCCGTTTCCGCTACTCGCCGATCCGTCCCGGACGATTCTGGAGTCCTACGGAGTGTGGGGCGAGAAGAACCTCTACGGCCGCAAGTTCATGGGAGTGAAGCGTACCACATTCCTCATCGCGGAAGACGGTACGATCCGTAAGGTATTCCGGCGCCCGAAAGTGAGGGCGCATGCCGAGGAAATTCTGGCAGCACTTGGCCCGTAGAGTTCTCGTTACCGTTTCCTCTCCATGGCCCGCCCAGACTACGAACCGATAATCGGCCTCGAAGTTCACTGCCAGCTGCAGACAGATTCGAAGGCGTTCAGCCCTGATGCGGCCGCCTTCGGCGCTCAACCCAACCGGCACGTTGACCCGATCAGCCTGGGACATCCCGGCACGCTCCCTGTACTTAACGAACGGGTCGTCGAGTTCGCTGTGCGCATGGGGCTTGCGACGAATAGCCGCATTGCTAAGCGGTCTATCCTCGCACGCAAGCATTACTTCTATCCTGATCTGCCCAAAGGGTATCAGATTTCGCAGTTCGAACAGCCCCTCTGCGAGCATGGCTACATCGAGATCGAGCCGGACAACGAGACGGTCAGGCGCATCAGGATATCACGGATCCACATCGAAGAAGACGCCGGCAAGTCCGTTCACGACCGGGACCCGGTCGATACGCTTCTGGACTTTAACCGGTGCGGCGTACCGCTCATCGAAATCGTCTCAGAGCCCGACATCCGCTCGGCGCGTGAAGCATATCTCTACATGCACAAGATCCGCCAGCTCGTTCGATACCTCGGTATCTGCGACGGAAACATGGAAGAAGGCTCGCTGAGGTGTGACGCTAACGTGTCAATCCGAGCATGGGGTGACGAGCGTCTCGGCGTAAAGACGGAAATCAAGAACATGAACTCGTTCCGGAACGTCGAACGCGCCATTGCACACGAAGTCGAGCGCCAGACCCGGATAAAGGCACGCGGCGAAGGTATCGAACACCAAACCATGCTCTGGGACGCAGACCGGCAGGAAACGCGGCTCATGCGCACGAAGGAAGAGGCACACGACTACCGGTATTTTCCGGATCCCGACCTGCCTCCGGTCGTGGTTACTGGCAAGATGCGAGAAACCATCAGGGCATCCCTTCCTACACTGCCCGATGTGCGTCGCGACTCCTACATGCATACCTTCGGGCTCCCGAGATACGACGCCCTCATTCTGACCGAAGAGCGTCCCCTGGCGGACTACTTCGAGGAAGCCCTCGCGTCGCTTGTATCGCTCGAACAGGACGGCGACCTCGCGGTCCAGGCAAAAACGATATCCAACATGGTCATGACCTCTGTTCTGCGCTCGTTGAAGGAATGCGAATGGGGCATAGTAGATTTTCCTGTTGAACCACAGCGCCTGGCCGAACTAGCAGCGCTTCGACACGCCGACAAGGTGAGTTCCAGTGGAGCACAGGCAGTCTTCGAGCACATGCTTTCCGACCAGCGCTCGCCCGGCGTCATTGCTGAAGCGCACCGACTTGAGCAGGTGTCGGACGAAGATGCCCTGCAGCCGGTCGTGGACCGCGTCTTAGAGCGGCACGCCAACCAAGTACGTCAATACCTCGGCGGCAAGACGGGCCTGATCGGCTTTTTTATCGGGCGCGTGATGCGCGGAGCGGAAGGGTCGCCCAACCCGAAGCTCGTGCGAACACTTCTTATGAAAGCCCTCGACGACCGCAGCAACTAGCATCCCATGCACGTTTGGCAATCACTACCACCGCGTACGCGACTCTTGAGCTTCATCGCACTCGGCTTGGCGATGACGAGTACGGCCTGCGCCCAAGAGGAAGCCTCAGACGGGATGCCTGAAGAGGCGACCAGCCATCTTCGCGGGCGTCTGACCGTCAGCGCGGAGATTGACACGACACAGGACTACCGCGGCTTCGAGGTTCTTGTTGCCGTCGACGCGGATGGTCAGCCCGACACGCTCGGGTATGCGACAACAGACATCGACGGCGCGTATGCCCTCGACATCACTGCACCGTCACGCGGCATTTACGCGCTGATCATCAGCAAGGGAGGGCAGATTCTGAAAATCGACGAACTCGCCGTGGCGGAAGGTGATTCCGCCACGATGGATGCCACGTTTCCGCTTGACAACAGACAGCTCCGCCTACGCTCTGCCGAAAACGCGGCTTGGATGGCCTACAAGAACACGAAAGCACAGCACAACACGCGTCTGCTCGAGCTCGTCAAGACCGCCTCGTATGACGAGGCCACGGCACGCCGCCTGGTGCAGCAGACCTCTATGATTCTCTGGAACATGCAGTCCACATTTCCGGGCACTATGGGGAGCGAAGCGGCCGCCGCCGAGGCGGTTGTTATGGGCACCGGATGGATCGATTCCCTGTCCGTTGAACGAGCCCGGAGCGTTCCCCCCGAGTTTGTCAACTATGCCGCAGTCGGACGTGCCGCAAGGCGGGCACTGGCCCGGTTGGAAGGTCAGGCCGCAGCACTGGCGTTGCTGAGGGAGTTTCGGAGGAAGGCGGTACGCGAAGACGATCGCGCACAACTGCATTCAGAGCTGATCCTTGCCCATATTGACAGCCTCGAACACGACGATGCGATCGCGGAAGCCAACTTACTGGCTGACACATACCCCGAGATTTCTTGGCAGCGGTGGGCCGAGCGTGCCATCTACGATATCGAAACCCTCTCGCCCGGCAAACCGGCACCCGCCTTGGAAGTGGTAACGGCGGCAGGCGATTCGCTTGAGCTGAGCGCTTTGCGGGGCCGCTGGGTCATCCTGGAATTCTACCGTCCGCAGGATGCGGTGTATCAGCGGGAGCTACAAGTACGTGCGTCGCTCGCCCGGGATGTGGGTGACGATGCGTTGAGCATCGTGTCGATTTCATTGGAGCCTGACACGCTTCTCAACGATGCCTTCCTCGACGGAAGGGACGTACCCGGTCATATAGTCTTCGCCGACGACGAGGCGCCGGCCGTGTTATACAACGTCAACAGAGTTCCTACCAGATACCTGGTGGATCCTGCGGGGAAAATTGTCGCCAAGTACATAGGCGGTGCGATCGAAGCCCTGCGCGAAGATGTACTGGCGCTTCTCGAGTCTGGCGGTACACACTGAGGCCCGACGCGGCTTTCCCATCCAACGTAGGCGGCAGGTATGCTGATTGCCGGAAACTGGAAAATGAACACGAACGTGGCCGCGGCCACGAAGCTGGCAGCGGACGTAGTAAACAGAGTCGGTGATCAGGAACGCGTCGGCGTCGGCGTTTGTCCGCCGTCTGTCAGCCTTCTTGCAGTAGGCAGCGTGCTGCGCGGCTCGTCGGTCCGCTTGGGGGCGCAGAACATGCATCATGCTGACCACGGCGCGTTCACCGGTGAAGTGGCGGCAAGCATGCTCCGATCAGTGGGTTGTACGTACGTCATTTTGGGGCACTCAGAGCGGCGGCAGTATTTCTTTGAAACGGACGAAGCTGTGGGCGCCAAGGTGCGGCAGGCGCTTTCACACAATCTTGTCCCGATCGTATGTGTGGGAGAGCGCCTTGAAGAGCGCCGCGGTGGATCCGAGCGTAGCATAGTTCGTGGGCAGCTTTACGGAGCACTCGAGGGTGCCACCATTTCGGTGCCCGATCGGCTCGTTGTCGCGTACGAGCCCGTCTGGGCAATAGGAACCGGAGAAACGGCGACACCCGACCAAGCACAAGACATGCATGCATTCATCCGTGAACTTCTCGCTTCCCGTTTTGGACCTGCAACCGCCGCCGGTATCCAAATACTTTACGGCGGCAGCATGAAGGCGGCGAATGCCCGAGCCCTGTTGGGCCAAAACGACGTAGACGGCGGTCTGATCGGAGGCGCCAGCCTAAGCGGTGAGTCGTTTGCGGCGATCGTAGCTGCCGCAAACGACAGTCAGGGCGCCTAACCTTGACGAAGAGGCTCAGTCTGTCTCGGTTTCGGCCTTGGCTGGCTCTTCGCTCTCAGCTTTCGCGTCCGGTTTTCCCTCGTTATTCGCCTCGGGCTTCTTACCATTGGCGGATTCGTCGCGCGAAACGTAGTCCGTCTGGTAGAACCCGCTGCCTTTGAATATCAGACCTGTTCCTCCAGAAATAAGTCGGCAGACGGGCTGTTGTGTCGTGGGACACGTCGTCAGCGCTTCATCGGTAATGCGCTGGATGATTTCGAAGGTCGTCCCGTCCTGACGACGGTACTCGTACGTGGGCATATTCTGCGAAATAGGTACCGTAAAAACGCACGCCCTGTAGGCTATGAATGGCAAAAGGTTCCACCGTCATTCAACTGGGGCCCATTCCGGCACGCCGAACAGTTCTTCGTATATCCTGTCGGTAACTGCTCGGCGAACTTCAATGTGTGCGCTGTTTTTCCGCGTTGGGAAAACTCGGTTCGTGAGCAGGACTACGAAGAGCTGCTTGTCGGGATCAATCCACATTGACGTGCCTGTATAGCCAGTATGGCCGTAGCTTCTTGTCCCGAAGTAATCGCCCGCCGCAGACGGTTTGTCCGGCGATTTGGTATCCCATCCAAGGGCGCGCGTATGACTCGAGGTATCGACCGCCGTCGTGAACATGTGGATGGTTTCTGCCTGAAGGAACTGCACGCCTTCTACGACTCCGCCGCGGGTCATCATGGAGGCGAACCGGGCCACGTCTGACACCGATGAAAACAGTCCCGCATGCCCCGCGGTGCCGCCAAGGATCCAGGCTGTCTCGTCATGCACTTCGCCCTGCAGCTGCCGGTGCCTGAAGTAGTCATCACGTTCTGTCGGCACCACCGTTGGGTCGGGCGTCCCCGTTCCGCGAAATCCGGTTGCATGCATTCCGAGAGGCTCGAATACGTACTCGCGAGCGTATGAAGCCACGTCTTGTCCCGTGATTCGCTCTATGACGATGGCAAGCGTGATCATGCTGAAGTCGCTGTACCGCGACGTCTCGCCCGGTGTGGTAACGAGCACGTCAGCCATGATCGAATCGAGTACGACGTCTCGGTCCGTAATCCCGATTTCGTGAAAGAAGATGTACGGCCTCAATCCGCTCGTGTGAGTAAGCAATTGACGGACGGTAACCTTTCCCTTGCCGTTTTGGGCAAACTCGGGCACGTAGTAGCGGACCGGAGCATCCAGATCAAGTCGTCCCTCTTCGTACAGCAGCATGGCGACCGTCGTGGTACAGATCACCTTGGTCAGCGATGCCATGTCGAATACGGATTCCGGCGTGACGGGCGTACGTCCGCGGTAGGTGAAGCTCCCGTAAGCTTTAAGCTCAGTCACTTCACCTGACAGCCCCACCGCCAATGCTGCACCGGGAAACGCTTTGTCGGCAATGGCTGCGTAAATGAGCGAATCGACTACTGAAAGCGTGTCCGCTTCGCTTCCGTGTGCGGATTCGGGCGCACCCGAGAATGGGCGCCAGACAGCGACAAATACCGCGAGCGCGAGTGTGCAAAACACCCGGCTCGGTATTGGATTGGTCATACCTGACGGTGGTATTCGATCGTCCAAAACGGGAGAGTGCTGCTAAGATACCGATTGGACATTTACGAATACGCTTCGGCACCGAAGGCTGCCCTGTGCGTACGAGACTATGGTCGGTGCATCTGCATTAGAGTCATTTTCAGTCCAAGCCGCGGTCAATCGCTAGAAAAATGCCCATCGTCACGATCAAAGATGTCGCAGTCTACGAGGCCCGCGAAGGCGAGCGTCTGGTACGCGCGATCAAGGATGGCGGCTCGGACATCGGGCATCGCTGCGGCGGATATGCTCGCTGCACGACGTGCCGCGTTCGTATCATAGATGGCAACCCGCCTGTGATGACGAGGGCTGAGTATGACAAGCTGCAGGACCGCAACCTGCTCGGCGAGGTCCGGCTCGCATGCCAGATCGTCGTGGAAGCAGACATCGTCGTCGATCCGCTGATGACCGTATCGGCCATGGGTTGGAGCGATCCGGGACCATTGCCCGAAGAAACCGTGACGCCGGAGCCCGAGTGGATGGACTTCCCGGTGTAATCGGTCCGTATCCTTGGCGCGGAATCTATCCGTGCGGCGGCGATCAGTTTGAAACGCGTTCGATGCGCGATGCCGAGCGCTTGGCTATCTGGCCCCGAACTGCCATGCTATGATATCTGTTAGCCGTCCTTCCGATTCGCTCGCAACGTATCTGCCTGTGTCGATTTGCCTATTCGGAGGAGGCAGATTTACGCTGGCTGCGTACGCTTATTTCTTCGCGCCATATCTGGTATGCACGGAACAACCCCCAGCTAGCAAACATCGTCAGGCCAGTTGCATGCCAAGTGACGTCGGGTTCAGAGACGGTAGAGACAAGGATGCACAGGGAGGCCACCAATAAGACTATCACTGTGGCAACAGGGGAGAGTTTCTTGTTCATGTCCTTACTCTGCTTTAGCAAAAAGTGGGGTATGACAATGCGCGCATGCGCACTGCCATACACAGAATACGCCAGCCGCCAGGGCAGTAATCTACCTCCTCCGCGAGGTCCGAGCCAGTTTTGTACTCCAGGATTGCATCAAAGTTGGCAAAGAAATCGTCGATCGTCTTCTGGGACTTGATCCTGATCCGGCCCTCTGGACCAGTGATTCACCGGCAAGTACACTCTCTGGAATCGTTTAACAGGTATTTCATTTACTGCGCGCACTTGATAGATTGACTGACGTCCACGCCGCCCACCGCCTGCAAGAGGATTCGCCATGAACAGAAAAGCCCCATACGTTTTGCTGCCGCTTATGCTTTTTACCACCTGGCCTGCCGCAGCGCAAGCCCCCGCCAATCATCTCGAAGGAACGTGGCGCTTGGTGGCTCAGCGTACCATCTATCCCGATACGGTTATCGTGACTACAAACGTCCCCCCGTCAATGAAAATTCTCAACTCGACACATTTCTCGTGGGGATACCAGTCGAGCAGCGGCGAAGAAGTACTGGCAGGCGGCGGACGCTACACGCTGGTGGACGACACCTTGTATACCGAATATCTCGAGTACCACATCACAGAGGTGCTCGTCGGGGTAGCCCTTGAATTCACCGCGAACGTCGTCGGTGACCTCTGGTACCACTCGGGAGATTTTCCCAGTGGTTTCCGGCTCGAGGAAGTGTGGCGTCGCCTGGAGTAGCCCTCGGCTACACCACCCACCTATCCACGAGAATCAGCAGCACAAGAACGGGAATGTAGAAGATCGACCCGACGAGCACGCGGCGGGCATCCCGCGTGGAATGTGACCTGTAAAAGGCGTAGGTGGGGACAAGAAACCAGAGACTAAGGGCCAACGTGCCGCTGAAGTAGACCCAACCGGCAGCACCAACAAGCGTCGGGACCACGCCAGCGATGACCAACAATGCGGCAAACGTGAGCGCTTGCCTCGCCGTGGAGCGTCCGTCGGGACTCACAACCGGCAGCATCGCGAATCCGGCGCGGGCATAGTCCTTCCGGTACATCCAGGCAAGTGCCAGAAAGTGTGGCATCTGCCACAGGACGAGAATAGCGAACAAAGCCCACGCTGCAGCCCCGGGTATGCCTGCAGCCGCCACGTAACCGCCGAAGGCGGGTAGTCCGCCTGGGATGGTGCCTACCAGCGTGTTCCAAGGCGTCCGGCGCTTCAGCGGCGTATATACGCCCAGGTAGAGAGCAACCGTCAGCGCGGCAAGAAACGCAGTAAGACCATTGACCAAAAACACCAGAATGCCTATTCCGACTAGAGCCAGCGAGACTCCGAACGCCAATGCCGCCGCCGGTTTGACGCGACCTGACGGCAACGGGCGTGCGGCCGTTCGGCGCATGAGCGCATCCGCGCCGCGCTCCAGCCAGTGATTGAGTACGCCGACGCCTGCCGCACTGAGCGCGGTCCCCGCCAGAGTCCATCCAAGAAGTGGTCCGGCAACGTCCTCCGGTGAAGCGAACAGGAAGCCTGCAAGTGCGGAAATCGTAACCAATAAGGAGATTTCAGGCTTGGTCAGCTCCCACCAGTCAAGAAATACCGGGCGAGCGGGCGGCGGAGGCGATCTGCGGATGCGAGGGCCTGCTACACTGCGTGGTTCCACTTGCTGAACCAAAACGCCGGTGCCGGTGCCGGTGCCGTTCGTATACGTGGGGCGCGTCATGGATCCGCGCGTCGCGCAAGGAAGAGCATCAAACAGACGGACGCCCCGAACAGCAGCGTGCCAACAACGAGATGCGCAGAATTCAGCACGATCTGTAGCATGCTGCGTTCACCGAGGCGGCTTTCGACTAACAGGACCGCCAAGGCCACAAATCCGAGCGTCACCTGCAAGCCCACGGCTCCCATCATGACCCAGGCCGTGCGGTTCACGACGCGGTCGGAGCCGTGCTCGCTCCGCACCTCCGCGCACGTAGCAAGAATGAGGCCAACTACCAACAGCGCCCCGGCGATGTGAATCGTGGCAAAGCCCAAATGTACGCCTGCACCAGGATGCCGCAGAATGGCACCCAGCAGTATTTGTACACAGATGGCCACAGCCGTCGCGACGCTGAGGCTCCGCAGCTTCCGGGTCGGCTGTCGTATACTCACCCCACGCAGCCAAGACGGCGCCGTAAAGAGAGTCATTGCCAACAAAAGTGCGAACAAAAACTGCGCACCCATGGCATGAACGACCGCAAGATCTGCAGACTTCCAGACGACGCGCAGTCCACCAAGAATACCCTGCAGCGTTACGAGGCCGAGCGCCGCAAAGCCCAAGTTTCGCATACGGTGACGCACGTCCACACGCCACGTCCACACCGCAAATGCGAGAACCCACAACCCCAGGATCGCTCCGAAAAGACGATGACCATGTTCGGCCAGAATCGGAACGTAATGCCACCATCTTGCCGCCGGATCTGCTTCGTCCACATAGCCCGTCGCGATCGGATCGTAGGAACCGAATGAAGTCGGCCAGTCTGGCACGGCGAGGCCGGCATCGATACTTGTAACAAAACCGCCCCACGCAACAAGACCCACACACAACGTAAGTCCGAGAATCGAAAACCAATGACGCCGGCGGGTCGCGGCGGTGACTGGAAGAGAGGGGTCGTAAAGAGAAAAATCGAACATGACAGCCCACTACATACGGCACTGCCGTACCGGATGTGCTACAATGCTGTTCCAGTCGTTGCGTGAAGTTCCAGTCGAAACCCACCGCTCCGACGTTACCTATTTTGGCTCGGAGCGCTTTACCCTTTTTTGGGGAATTATATAGTTGAGTTGA
>JAAXGO010000207.1 GCA_012267425.1 Rhodothermales bacterium | reverse complement strand
AGTATTTGTGTGGACTCGGTAGAGATAGCCAGGCTCTTCGGAGGTCATCTGAATGTGCAAGAGCTCCACACCGTCAAAACCCATCTTTGCGGCTTCGTTGATGCACATCTCGATCGGATAATTCTCCTTCGGTCCGTCGAACCGCCAGAAGGAATACGTGGAGACACCTATGGGATTGGGCCGCGTCGCCGCATGTACAGCCCGAGCGGTCGGTACTGTGGCCAAACCGGCAGCGGCGACCGCCGTGCGGCGCAAAAAATCTCTTCGTCCGTGTCTGATGGCGATACCTCTTTTTGTTTTGGTAAGCGGTCAAGATAGGTACGGATGGTGTCGTTTGCGGCTGTAGAGGTGGTTGAAGATATTGCCGCTGCATCCAGACAACTCACTGACCGTATGCCGACACCTTCGATCGGGCCAACTCCGGCAACCATCCAACGCTACCGATCGCTTTACGAAAACGAGCTGTTCGAACACGTAATTCCGTTTTGGGAGCGCTACTCGCCGGATGGCACTCACGGCGGCACCTTCAACAATCTGGATCGTGACGGCGCCGTCTACGACACAACAAAGCACGTCTGGCTCCTTGCCCGGCAGGTCTGGATGTTCGCCAAACTGTACCGCGACGTCGAACAGCTTCCGGGATGGCTGCGCCTGGCGCGTAGCGGAATGGAGTTCTTGCGCCAGTATGCCGTCACGCCGGACAAGAGGGTCTATTTTGCGCTTGCTGCTGACGGCCGGCCCGTGTATCGGCAACGCAAGATCTTTTCCGAGTGCTTTTACGTCATGGCACTTGCCGAGTATGCGCGGGCGGCCAACGAAATACAGCTGATGAAAGAGGCCAAGGAATCGCTCGGAGCACTGTTCGACCTGGCCGGAGATCCGGTGAAAATCGGCCGGCCGGCATTCGCGGGTGTACCTCAGATGCAAACGCTCGCGGTGCCCATGATCCTCCTCAATGTAATTAGCGAAGTCGCAGGCAACGACCTCCATGTGTACGGCCCGGAAATCGACGATCTGATTCGTCGCGTGCGCCTCCACATGCGCGACGATACGCAAGCGGTCCACGAATACGTTGCACCCGGCGGCGGCACCCTGCCTGGCCCTACCGGACGACTACTCAACCCCGGACATGCCATCGAGGCCGGATGGTTCCTGCAGCAGGTTGCGCAGCGGCTCGGAAGAAAGGATGTCGAAGACCTTGCGCTCGACATGGTCCGGCAGTCATACCACTTGGGATGGGATACGAAGCACGGCGGCCTTTACTACTTCATGGACTCCGACGGATACTCGCCTACGCAGCTGGAATGGTCCATGAAACTGTGGTGGCCCCACTGCGAAGCATTGTATGCACACCTTTTGGGCCACTCACTCACCGGCAATGTCTCCGACTGGAATGCATTTGAAGAAACGCATCGGTATGTATGGAGACATTTCGTCGACCCGGACTATGGCGAGTGGTACGGCTACCTCGACCGCGAAGGACGCGTAACACATCGCTTCAAGGGAGGCCCCTACAAGGGCTGCTTTCACGTCCCGCGTGCGCTGTGGCTATGTTGGCGGCTATTGGGGCGCATGTAGGCCGCGGCACTACGTAGTTGCGGCAACTCGTGTGGCTGCGGGCTTCAGCTTTGCACAAATCCTGTTCCTGTGTTGCATCCAAGTCGTATCATTGTCCGACTGTATGCAGGACTTAACCATGGCCAATGAACGTTACGTTCACTCCTCTTGACTGGTTTTGGGTCGGGCTGTTTCTGCTCCTCATGATTGGCAGCGGCGCGCTCTTCTACCGCCTGGGTAAACGCTCCGAATCCGATTTCTTCCTGGCTGGCCGCGGTCTGCCGTGGTGGCTTCCTGCCTCCAGCGTGTATGCAACGCACACCGCCACTGATACGCCCATGTGGATTACTGGCGTCATCTACCAGCACGGAATGGCAGGAATCTGGTATACCTTTTTCTCGGCATGGGCCGCCATTAGCTCCTTTGTCTCGACTCGCATCTTCCGCCGTTCACTGGCCTACACGCAGGCGGAATGGAACGTCGTGCGTTTCACCGGGCTGGGCTCCGAACTTTTACGAGGCTGGATGGCAGGGTGGCAATTCTTTATGAACATGTTCGTACTGGGCTGGGTCGGGATGGCGATGGGGAAAGTCTGCGAGTTTCTCTTCGACTGGCCGACTTGGATCGGACTGATCACGTTTTCGCTCATTTGCGCGATCTACGTGTTAGCAGCCGGATATTGGGGTGTCGTAATGGCCGATTTTCAGCAGGGTATCATCGCCTTCCTGGTCATCATGATTGTCTCGTTCTGGGGAATCTCAGTTGCCGGCGGTCCAACTGGCATCATCGAGAAACTTACCGCACTCGGCGAGCTGGAGCGTATCAATCCCTTCGCGTTCAGTGGCTGGTGGTCCGGCGATTTTCCGGCCGCCTGGTTCGCCACAATGCTCATCATCGCCGTCCTGGGAGGATTCGGGATGGGAACGAGTATCGATTGGTACGTAGAGGCACAGCGCATTCAATCTGCTCGATCCGTGCGCGACGCCAGTTACAGCATCTGGTGGGGAACGCTTTTCGGACTCGTCCGCAACTCCGTGTGGGCCGTCTCCATCCTAGCCTTTTTTGTTCTCTTCCCTGGCATCACCGAGATGGCAGACTACGAGATGGGCTGGTTCCGGCTCGGTTTCGATTATCTGCCCGCCGGAATGGTCGGATTCTTTTTCGCAGCCATTCTTGCCATCCATCTATCGACCATCTCGTCACACCTGAACCTGGGCGCACTCTATGCCACAAGGGACCTGTACCAACACTACATCAATCCGAAGGCTGACAAAAAGACCCTCCTGTACGTGGGTCGCATCTCCACGGTCGTCCTGCTGCTCGGCTCATTCTTCTACGGGCTCATGATGGAAGACATTACCTCGTGGCTCATCTTCGCCCTCTGGATCATGGCCGCGGGAATCTGGCTGCCCAACATTCTACAAGTCGTCTGGTGGCGGTTCAACGCTTGGGGATACCTATCGGCCTGGATTGCGAACCTGGGCTTTAGCTGGCTCGTGGTATGGGTCCTGCCCGAACTCGGCGTCATCCCGGACCTTCTGGACTATCAG
Organism: Rhodothermales bacterium; assembly: GCA_012267425.1. Classification (GTDB taxonomy): domain Bacteria; phylum Bacteroidota; class Rhodothermia; order Rhodothermales; family Bin80; genus Plut-88865. The sequence continues at coordinate 9,750 of JAAXGO010000207.1, read as the reverse complement.
CAGTTCTGGCTTCTCATGGTATTGGGGGCCGCCGTGTTCATCCCAGTAACGTTTGTCACGCAACCTGAAAACATGAACCACCTCGTGCACTACTATATCATGTCCCGCCCCATCGGATGGTGGGAACCCGTGCGGCGCGAGGCGGAGCGCCGAGGACTGCTCGCCGTGTCGCCGGAGCTTGCCGCCCACCGCAGTCGTCCCACCGGAGGATCCTAACGGTATGCAGCTGATTCGACGAACGTGGACGGCCGCAAAGGCCGACGAATGGACACTGGAGGACTGGATTTCGATAGTCCTCTCGCCAATCTGTTACGTGCTGCTCACACTCGGCGTGGCACTCAGCCTGCTCTTGCTTACGTCCGGCTACGTCATGCTCATCGCCGGTATCGTGTTAACGGCCGTTCTGCACTGGATCATCGATCCCAAGCTCAGGGCGATTTCCGCGGAATACGAAACCAAGCAGCAGGAATATCTCCGCGAGCTCGAAGAGAGAGTCCGCTGGCAGCACGTGGACGGAGAATGACATGGACCAAGGACTTGCTACCGTCATCGGGATGACCATCGCCTACGTGGCCTCCTTCCTCGGCCTCATTCTTGCCTGGAGATCCTATAGGAAGCACCACAACCGGAAACGATCGTGACCGCTGTTTTGCTGCAGGTTGTCGAACGCCCCGACACCTTGTCGTGGGGCATCTTTGTGCCCACTGTGATATTCATCGTGGCGTTTGCCGTCACGATGATGTTATACCGACACTTCTCGAAAGACCAGTCGGCGTAGCATCAGAGCGCATAGCGCATAAAGACAGCGTGCTGGGTCTTTGACGCCCACTTTCACATCGGACCGTACAGCAATCAGACGGCCGGGAGTCGCGCCGCCAGGCCCATCCCGCCCGAGGTTGATCATACGGATGGAGCGCCTGCAGCGATTACCTTACCCGCCACGGACTTCGCGGCAGACTCGGGTCCCGACGTACTGGGACGACCACTGTGCTGCATTTGAATATAACCGTCTGTTGCCCGACGCCTTCTTGGCACACGACGGACTCTCTGGCGGCCTGTGTGTCACCCCTGCCAGAGGTCGAGCTCCAATTGGACAAGACGCTGCGCTCGTTCCCACACGCTCGGATCCGGGCTCTCGAAGATTGCCTCCAACACGTGGCTTCCGTTCGAGATCGATCCGGTTACTTGGTCCGCGAAGGTGCGACGTATCGGTAGAGGACCAATTTGCGACGACCTACCCAAGACACGGCAAATACCTTTGGTCTCATTTGACTACGCAGGTGTGAAAACCCTGCCTCGGGGGCGATGCCCCAAGATCCGCGCGTGGGATGCAGACGCCTTTCTCTGTGGGACACCCGCCGGCACCATGTGCCTACATCCTAGCGATGCGTGGCATCCTGCGCGTCACGTCCCGCTAGGTCGTGCAAGCCTGTTGTTAATCAGATAATCCCGGCTCTGCTCGATGGCGTCAAACATGTCCGTTTCGCAGAAGTCCAGCTCCACTATCATCCATTCGACGTTGCCGTGCCCGGCTCTCCCAATGCTGGGAAAATCCTGTACTCCCTGGCCGGCGGCCACCATCGTGCCTTCCGTTTCCAGCGTGAGCGCATCCTTGATGTGAAGCAGCCGCACCTTGTCCCCAAAATCTCTTACAACCCTCGCCGGATCAGCACCGGCAACCTTCGCCCAGTATGTGTCGATTTCGTAGAAGATGTCTGGCTCGAGCAGAGAACGGATCAAATAGTAGGGTAATCCGCCCTCGGCAATCTCTTGGAACTCCCACCAGTGATTGTGAAGGCCGAACCGGAGCCCGTTGGCCGACATGAAGGCATTTGCTTCGTTATAGATGTCGGCGAGTTCCCGAATGCCGTCGAGCGTCTGATAGCGTTCATCCTCGGGCCAGCCGTGCCAGACCATCGTATCGCAGTCGTAGGCCTCGGCAACTTCCATAATGGTATCTCGGTGATCCCCGACGGGAATCTCCACATGGGCTGCGAAAACGGAAATGCCCGCATCGCGGAGCAGTTTGCCGCCCTGAGTATGCGTCATGCCCTCTGGCCAAAAGGCGGTTTCGACGGCCGTGTACCCCAGGTCCGCAATTCGCCTCAGCGTCAAAGCGGCATCTTTTTCGATTGCTTCGCGCACCGTCCAGAGCTGCAGCCCGAGCTTAGGCAGCGGAGGTGTCGCCGCAAATAGTCGGCCCGCTCCGCGTCCAAGGGCGAGACCGGTGGCTCCCACCCCGAGTGTCTTTAGAAATGAGCGGCGCGTGGCTTTCATCTTTGCGTACCGGGTTTGCTTGCGTAAAGCATACACTACGCAGCATGATTATAATTGGTTACGTGGCGTACAGCGCCACCTTCAACAATAGGACGCAGTGCGCGTTACTCTGTTCATGCATTCAAACCCTCTGTCGCTTCCACTCGACCGGCAATCCGCCGTCCTTTTGGCAGCGTTGACTCTTCTGGCAGTCGCGGTGCCGCTTTCATCGTTTGCCCAGACGGCGACGCTACGCGGTTTCATTACGGATGCATCCAACGGTGAAGCGCTCTTTGGCGTCAATGTGCTTCTCGAAAGCGGAACCGGAGACCTCCGCGGAGGAGCCACCGATATTGATGGCATCTACAGTCTAACCCGGATTCCCCCGGGCCGGTATGTGCTGCGCGCGTCGTTCGTCGGCTACATTCAGTACGTAGATACGCTTCAACTGAGAGCCGACCAGCGGTATTCGCTGAACGTCGCCCTTGAGGAAGACAATTCGATGCTAGAGGAAATCGTTGTCACTGAAGAAGCAGAAACCGCAGCAGCGGCCGTCACCGCAGGGCTTCAGATCGTTAGCCCGAAAGACATCGAACTCATCCCGACACCAGACGTGTCGGGAGACCTGGCAAGCTACCTTACCGCGCTTCCAGGCGTCGTCACGCTCGGAGACCGCGGTGGACAGCTGTTCGTGCGAGGTGGCGAGCCGTCCCACAGCATGACGCTGATAGACGGCATGTATGTCCATCAGCCGTACCACATTCTCGGATTCTATTCGGCCTTTCCTTCGGATATCATCAGGCAGGCAGATATAGCCGCTGCAGGATTTGGCGGGCCCTTCAGCGGACGTATCGCATCGGTCATTGACATTCACTCCCGGAACGGAAACAAACACCGCTACGCCGGTGCGGCATCCATTGCACCATTCGTGAGCGCGGCACGCTTGGAGGGCCCACTAATTCGAGAGCATGTTTCTTTCATGGGCTCCGTGCGGCAGTCAGTTATTGAGCAGCTTGCACAACGATACGTCCCGCAGGATCTGCCCTATACATTCGGCGACGCATTTGCGAAGGTGCACGCCGTAATCAGCCAGACCGCGCAGCTCTCTGTAAGCGCCATTCATTCGTATGACCGCGGTACGGTCGGGCTTCAGTCCCAAGATCGCGTCCTTGAGTCGGTAGGCTGGCAAAATACGGCGGTCGGGCTCCGGTATGTCGTACTGCCACGCGCGCTGCCGTTCATTGCCGAGATCATGTTGTCATATTCACACCTCCGATCGGAGCAGGGACCAGCGAACAACCCAGTCCGGATTTCGAGGGTCGGCGGCTTCAACTATGCAGCCAACATGACCAGCTTCTACAGCCGCACGGAGTGGAAATGGGGTCTGTATTGGCGTGCTCCAGAAGTCAGAAGCACATTGGGCGGTCTCTTTCAGGATATCGAGTTCGGGTACAGCCGTCGCCACAAGGCCGGACTCTATCTCGAGCCCGAATTCTACATCACGAGCGGACTGCGCGCACGAGCTACGGTCATCGCGGAGGTCTTTCCAGGACAGAAGCCGCAGACCATCATCGAGCCACGCGCCCGTTTCATCTGGCGGCACAAGCACCATGAAGCAAGCTTCGGGATAGGACGCTATCATCAGGAGATTTTCGGGCTCAATGACCGGCGGGATGCCATGAACGTGTTCACGGCGTGGCGCAGCGCGCCGATGGACCGGCTCTCGGAAGCGACGCACTTTTTGCTTGGCTACCGGATACAAGCCACGCCCTGGCTGGAGGTGGCCGCCGAAGCATATCACAAGGAACTGCGCGACCTGTACATCGCCGAATGGACCTCTTTTCCGAGGTTTACCACTCGTCTGCAACGAGCGGACGGACAGGTGACGGGCCTTGATTTCCGAGCGGAAATCACACGCCCGCGCTTCTACGGCTATGTAAACTACGGCCTCTCTTCCGTCGAGTATGCTGCCAAGGAAGATGCCGTCTCACTCTGGTTCGGCACCGAAAAACTGGAGTTCCGCCCACCGCACGATCGCAGGCATCAGATAAATGTGATCGGCAACACACGTATCGGTGAGTTCGAAATACGTACAAGATGGAATTTCGGGTCCGGCAGACCCTTCAACCGCGTCTACGGCTTCGATGGATTCTTGCTGCTCGACGGCGTGCAGGATATCTTTACGGCGCCCGACGATCAGCGAGTCATCTACGACCGTCCGTTCCTCGGCCGTCTGCCCACCTACCACCGACTTGACGTGTCCGTCGAGCGGCGATTCCCATTTAGACACTACACACTCGCAGCGCAGGTCGGCGCCATTAATCTGTATGATCGGCGTAACCTGTTCGCCTTGGATCTCTTCACCAGGCAGCGCAACTACCAATTGCCGTTCGTACCAACCGCCGGAATCAGGATCGAGGTCAACTGATGGACGATTGCCCGTCTCGTTCGTGCTCGCGCCTTTCCCGACGACTGGGGCTCGGTCTCTTTCTATTAGCGGGGCTCCTTTCAGCATGCGGGGAAAGCGTGGATACGCGTCTTGAAATCACGCACCCATTTTCGCTGTTTGGGCTCATCAATCCCAAGGCGGACACGCATGCGGTCCGGATCTTCGAAATCAAAGGTGAGATCGAGCTCATACGCGCCGAGCCCGTAAACGCCCACGTAAGATCCACGCTCATGCAGACAGGCGCGCAGCAGGCGTGGCAGGATTCTGTAGTGAGGCTAGGGGGGCAGGATTTCCGCCATGTGTACTATGCGGCGTTCACGGCATCTGCCGGTGAGACCTACAAGCTGGAGGTCATCCGCAACGACGGAGAGACAAGCACAGCTGTCGTGACGGTTCCTCCACCGATCAAATTGGACATCTTGGAACCCGATACCCTTACGCCGAACCAGGCACTCATGCCAATCCTCATCCGCGGACGTCCTCCGGCACTTCCACGAATTGACGTCGAATACGTGGTCGTCGGATTTCGCGAAGAAGGAGGTGATCCAATCTTTAAGCCGTTGACCTTCAATTACGCAGGGAGGCCCGCCGAAGTCGATGGCGGATGGCTTCTTAAAATTGACCTCATCGCCGACTTCTCAGAGATCTACAAGGCCTTCGACGACGATTCGAGCATAACTACCGACGTCATTGACCTGCGCGAAATAAGACTGAGCGTGCACGTCGGTGACGAGAACTGGGTTTCTCCGGCAGGCGTGTTCGATGCAGACCTCTTGGCAGAGCCAGGACTCTTTTCTAATGTAGAAAACGGATTCGGGTATTTCGGATCGGGCTACGTCGAGTCCGTCGTCTTCCGCCCTCCAGCGGTACTCATCCGTCGCGCCGGATTCTACGTTATTGGCAGCAATTGACGAGCTGATGATCCCGGTCATCGACGCCCACCTGGATCTGGCTTGGAACGCGCTTGCATTCAATCGAGACATCACGCTGCCGATTGACGAGCTGCGCCGCCGTGAAGCCCACATGACGGACGGAAAGTGGCGCGGACGATGCACCACCAGTCTGCCAGAGTTGCGCCGCGCGGGAATCAAGGTATGTGTCGCAACTCTTCTCGCTCGCAGCGGTCCCTCACAAGCCCAGAAAGCCTCATACGGGCGAACCGACCTGGATTTCGCCGCGCAGTCGATTGCCTACGCCACTGCTCACGGCCAGCTTGCCTACTACCGTTTGCTGGAGGACCAAGGCCACCTCCGCATGCTCCGCACGCGTGCTGACCTGGATGCACATTGGGCGGTACATGATCGTGACGATTCCCCACTGGGCATCATCCTGAGCATGGAGGGGTGCGATCCTATCACGGATGCGAATCAAGCTGCTGCATGGTGGAATGATGGCCTGCGCGCCGCCGGCCTGACGCATTACGGCCGTGGGCACTATGGCTTTGGCACAGGAGTAGCCGGACCGCTTTCCGACCGTGGCGTTACCCTCCTTCAGGAATTCGACCGTCTGGGCGTAGCTCTAGACGTCACTCATCTCGCCGACGAAAGTATGGAGCAGGCCCTGGACATTTTCGAGGGGCCCGTTCTTGCAAGCCACCACAACTGTCGCTCTCTCGTACCTGGAGACCGGCAGTTGACAGATACTCAGATCCAGCGACTGATCGAACGCGACGCGATTATCGGCGCAGCGATGGACGGCTGGATGCTATATCCCGGCTGGAAGCGAGGCAGTACGCCGCGTACGGTGGTGGGTCTGGAAAGTGTCTGCGACCACATTGATCACGTATGCCAGATTGCCGGATCCAGTCGGCATTCAGCCATTGGCAGCGATCTGGACGGTGGCTTCGGCTCCGATCAGACTCCGCACGATCTCGAAACGATCGTAGATCTCGGCAAGATTGCCGTCATCCTCGCCCGCCGAGGGTTCTCGCAATCGGACATCGAATTGATCATGTACGGCAACTGGCTGCGCTTCTTCCGTCAGGCGCTACCGGAAAGGTGACCCCCACGAACCTCTGCATGCCATGCAATCAATAGCCGAAAAACTTGCAGCCTTGGGATTTCCAATTGGAGCCCCCCCAGCCCCGGGCGCAATCTATAAACCGGTCGTAGTCGTCGGACGGATCGCCTACGTCTCGGGGGCCGTTCCGAATGACGGAGAAAGACTGGTCTATCGTGGCAAAGTCCCATCGGAGGTGGGTCTCGAAGATGCAAAGAAAGCGGCGGTACTGTGCGCGGCGAACAATCTGCGCATGGTCCATCACGAGGTCGGACCATTGGAAGCCGTTAAGCGGGTGATTCGCGTCACAGGATACGTGAACTCCGATCCGAACTTTGTGGAGCAGCATCTGGTCATCAACGGAGCGTCCGAACTCCTTCTTAACGTCTTCGGTGATGAGGGAGTAGGCGCTCGCTCAGCATTGGGCATGGCCCAGTTGCCTCTCGGATCAGCTGTCGAAACGGAAATGATCCTGGAACTCAAGGAATGAAAGTCGACCCATCCTTCTTTCGAGCACGCCGCGAGGCGGTGATCATCCTCGTCGCCTTTGTCGCCTTCATGGCGTGGACGGTCGGATATTGTGCGCTTTTCGGATACGGCACTGCGTCGGGGCCCCAAGCACTCGTCTTGGGCATGCCATCGTGGACGGTTTGGGGCGTTGTAGCCCCGTGGGTTGCGGCGACACTGTTTAGCGTGTGGTTCGGCCTCCGATACATCGTCGACGACGATGCCTGACAGTGTGAATTCCTCGCTGGCCCTGTTCTTGTGCTACACTGCCGTAGTACTGGCGATGGCGTGGTTTTCGCATCGCGCGCGCAAGAAGAAGTCCTTTCTAAGTGAGTATTTCCTCGGCAGCCGCGACCTGGGTATCGTCGCCTTAACGCTGACATTCGGAGCAACCAGCGCTTCGGCGGGGTCGTTTGCCGGCTTTCCGTCCCTCATTTACGCTCACGGCTGGGTCCTCGCCCTGTGGATTGCCAGCTATATGATTTTCCCGCTGTGCGGGATGGGCATTCTCGGCAAGCGCCTCAACCGCGTTGCCCGAGAAACAGGTGCCATCACGGTTCCCGACGTCCTGCGGGAGCGATTCGACAGCCCGGCGCTGGCTCTTGTCGCCACACTGCTGTTGGCCTTCATGCTGACCGTGTATCTGATACCACAGTTCACACTCGCAACGCTGATTATGCAGCAGCTCCTCGGAGAGGCGGCGGTCTTTCAACAGGCGACTTTTTCGCTTGCGCAGCTGGTGGGCGGCATCCTGCCGGCAGGAGTCAGTGCGGAGTACGCACTTAGCCTGCTCCTTTTTTCAGTACTCGTGATCGCTTACACCACGTTCGGGGGCTTTAAGGCGGTAGTCTGGACGGACGTGCTGCAGGGTTTCGTCATGATCATCGGCGTAATGGTGATGCTCGTTCTGGCACTGTCACAGGTCGGCGGGCTGGCAAACGCCACGCGGCAGATGGAAAGGATGACACCTCCCCGCCTCGGAACGGTCGTTTTCGGGGTCGCTGCCTCGGCCCCGGAAACAGGCATCCGAATTCCTGTCGACACATGGTTCACGATCCCTGACGAACAAGACGGTTCGGACCGTCTCTTCCGCACGAACCAGAGCGCGCTCATCTTGCCGGGTGAGACCCGTTCCGCCGCGATAAAGGTGGTAGAAATCACTACACCGGAAGAAATTGCCACCATTATTGCGAGCCTGCCAACTCGCGAGGTGCCTCCTCTTGTCGCCACGCCTCACATCACTGCCTTACGTGAATATGCACGTGGCGCCGGAGAAGCAGGCGTGTACGTGCGCGCGCCCGGCCCGAGCTTGGACAATGCAGATGGCTTTCTGCCCATTGGACTCGCGGTGTCGTTTTTTGCATTCTGGGCACTGTCAGGCACCGGACAGCCGGGCAACATGGTTCGGCTGATGGCCTTCTCAAATACATCCACGCTTAAGCGTGCGATCGCGTCACTGTCGGTGTATTTCGCTCTGATCTACTTCCCCCTCGTGATCATTTTTTGCTGCGCGCGGATTCTAGCACCGGGCCTTGACCAGACTCCCGACCGCATCATGCCGGTCATGGCATTTTTGCTTGCCGACGGCGCGTACGTTCCTTGGCTGGCTGGCCTTCTTATTGCCGCCCCATTCGCCGCAGCGATGTCCACGGTAGACAGCTTTATTCTCATGATCACCTCCAGCGTGGTCCGGGACATCTACCAGCAGCACGTAAGCCCAGATGCGCACGAGCGGCGTCTGAGGCGTATGAGCTATGGCTGCACCATCGCAATCGGAGCGCTGGCTACCGCGGGCGCGCTGTTTCCGATCCACTTCCTGCAGTACATCATCGTGTTTACCGGTGGTGGGCTGGCCGTCGCCTTTCTCGGTCCGATGGCCCTCGGTCTCTACTGGCCTCGCTTCAATACGGCGGGCGCATTTTCGTCGATGATCGGAGGCCTATTACTGTATCTCGCACTCTACGTCGCCGGCTATGCAGTGCACGGCAGTGCGACACCCATTCGCCCTCTCGGCTTTGATCCGCTTATCTGGGGATTCGTTGCGTCGGCGGTTTTCGCTGTTTGCGGGGCACTACTCACCGCTCCTCCACCGGATCTTGTGCGTAGCGAGAAGACGATCGAGTCCGGCAGTCGGCCTACTTCGACCAGCACGTCCGATTAGCCCTGGATCGACGCCACGAGTGTACGCCGCGTCACTCATCACAGGTGCTGTTCTGACGCCCCCTCAACCCCCTCAACAGCTTTAATTCTGCACCGCACTGGCACATTCGCCCAGCAACTTGAAAATGCAGTTGGCAAACTTCTTCCCTTTCCAATGGGATGTTTGAGTTGAGCAGTCGGCCCTCAATCCCACTTCGCACATCTTGGGTCCTAACGTACTTGCGACCTCGTGCAAGAGCGAGTAACGACAAGCCGTCTATTCCTTCGAACTCGCAGAAGGGCACCCGAAAACGCCTACCCGACCCACGAATCGCTGCCAATGAAGGAGACGATCCGCTCACTTCCTGTAATCGAGGGGGGGCGGGCGGGTGCCTAAAAGC
>JAAXGO010000206.1 GCA_012267425.1 Rhodothermales bacterium | reverse complement strand
GACCCGGTTCGGGTCGCGCCCCCTTTTCATATGTCAATCGAACCAGAAAAGCCCGCGCAACGGGCAGTCCTTAGGCTGACTTGTGTTGCAATAGAGGCCGTCGTTGCCTAATCTTCAACGACGGAGTAGCACATATGCCCGACTTCACTCTCGAACGCATGCCGAAATCTCTTCAGGAGCAGTTCCGGTTCATCGCCGCGGAAACTGCGGTACCTGTCGAAGGCGATCTCGAAGCCGATGCGATTTACCACGGCGACGCGCGCAAACTGATTCACCAAATTTCTGCCGGCAGCATCGCACTGAGCATCTGGTCGCCGCCGTACTTCGTCGGCAAGTCGTATGAAGCGTCGTGGTCCTACGATGAGTGGGAATCACTGCTCAGGGAAGTGATCGAGGCTCATTGGCACGTGATCGCACCGGGCGGATTCCTCGCAATCAACATCGCAGACATTCTTTGTTTCCAAGATCCGGAGATGCCAAGGGTGTCTGCGGAAACGCACTCAGCACGGCGGAGTCCTGTTACGCGTGAAGCCGTACTGCATGCGATGGAACAACATCCCGAAATGAACCGTCACCAAATCGCTGCACTCTTGGGGTGCAGTGAACAGACCGTCGATCGCCGCCTGAACGGCAACAACGTACGTGGCGGGAAGTACGAACCGCAGACGCGAGTCAAGATTGTCGGCGGCTTGGTGGAAGAGTGGGCCAGCGCAGCTGGATTCTTCCCGTACGATCGGCGCGTGTGGGTTAAGGACCCATGCTGGGCGAACAGCCGATGGGCAAGCGTCTCTTATCGCTCGGTGGATGAATTCGAGTACGTCTACATTTTCTGGAAGCCTGGCGTGACGAAAGTAGACCGGGCTCGTCTCACTTCGGAGGAATGGCGTGATTGGGGTTCTCGGGGCGTATGGACATTCCCATCCGTGCGCCAGAATGACACGCATGAGGCGATGTTCCCGTTGGAACTCCCTACCCGGCTGATCCGCCTCCTGAGCGAGCCTGGAGACACAATCCTCGACTGCTTCGTTGGCAGTGGGACTACTGCCGTAGCCGCTGCACGGCTCGAACGGCACTACGTGGGCATGGATATTGACGAACGGGCTGTGGTAACAGCCCGCCAGCGCCTCGCAACTGGCTGACAGCACATCTCCGATGCTCATCGATCCTGCAGATCTCGAATCAGATCTCGACACTCTGGAGGGCATCGAGAGAGCATCTACCCGGCTCGTCACGCAGGCAATCGTCGACTTCCGGGACGAAGCATCGGCAATCTTCGGCCGTGAGCGAGATCTTCCTCAAGATTTCGCGGAAGACATCACACGTGAAGCACTAGACCAAATGGGAGTGTCGCGAATCCCACAGCGTCTGTATGGCAAGATCGATTACAAGCGCGCACGGTATGTGTTCCATCCCGATTACGCTCTGCGACAGGCACTCTTCGTCGACTCAAAAGCCGAGAAAACGAGCGGCGCGTCTACTGCAACGCTGCAAACTGCCCAAACATCCATGAAGATCATGCACGTCAGAGCCGGTTCCGCAGTTGAGGTGCAAGGCACCCTTGAGCCGGTTATCCAGACGGAGATCGGCAATTTCCTCTCCACGACTATCTTCGTGAAGTACAACTACGATGAAGATGCAGCGGGCTCGAAGGCACTCGAATCCATCACTATTGCGTGTGTGCCGCACGGATTTCTTCAGGGTCGGTACAACCCAGATGCTGAGAACACGTTCTGGCGTGCAGGCCGCAACGCGCCGTCACTCGGCGAGGCGTTTCGCGTCCGCGCAGTCTTTCGTCTACTTGCAGAGCGTGCTGCGTGGCGTGTCCAGCGCGTGCCAACCTTGCCTGAGGCATTCCTCTGGTCGGAATAGCGCGCAGAGGCACTAGGCCTATTCCACGCGCTCCCACTTCCAACCAAGTTCGTCGCTAACTCGCTGCGATCTCATGTTCAAGTCGTGCCTAAACGCATCTTGGGCTGAGACCAACCCACACTGCCAGCACTGTGCGTGGTAGTAGCCGACCGGAGTTGTGGAGCTATCTATCCGCAATCCGTTAGGTGCACGGGACACGATGATATGCGGGCACTTCCTTGTGCGGCGTCGTTCGCGCCAGTGTCCAAACGCCTTACAGATTTCGAGAACGAGCTGCGCCATGATGTCTCCCACGACCAATCGCCTCCCCTTTGGCAGAACTCCTCAAACGAATAGACCGCTTCACATTTGTTTCATCCTAGTACCTTCGAATGCCCTTCGCTGGCCTCGAATCACTGCATCAAGTGATTCGAGTACCCTGCTGATATCTACTGAGAACGGAGACACGTGAGATGGTCACCGAAACCCCTAC
>JAAXGO010000205.1 GCA_012267425.1 Rhodothermales bacterium | reverse complement strand
GCGAAGATTGCTACCATGGACAGCAGGGTGACCACCACAATCGCGAACCTGAACAGAACATCGTAGAACGACTTCAACTGGTCGTAGAACTCTTGTACCTCACGCCAGCTCGATACGGACAGCGGCAACCCGGCCTCGGAAATACGCCGGTGCAGGCGCTCCTGCACTGCGTCCAGGTCTCGTTCGCGGTGCAGAAACAGCAGCAACTGGTGCGCACCATCGGTATCGAGGATCTGTCGTGCGAACCGTAGCGGCACGTAGATGGCATAGGCATCGTTGAAGCTGCTGCCCGTACGCACGATCCCCTTGATCGCCAGCCTAACCTCACGCTCGGCCCCCGCCGTGGTATGCACGAGCAGCGTCACGCCCTGGTCGGGTGCCACTGCGAGCTGCTGCGCTACGCCTTCACCGAGGATGGCCGCGGCAGTGTCTCCGTACTTTAGATCGGACCCCGTTACCACTTGGCGCCGGCTCGCGGCGCCGCGATTCAGTCGGTCAGTCTCCAACCCTACGACGGCTACTCCGGTGCTCTGCCCGTCGTGTTCCATCAGGCCCCCGAACAGCAGCTCCCTGCTCGTCACGCGCACCTCGGACGCGTCGGCGACCATCTGCTCCACACGAGCCAGCACGGCGCCCGGGATGAGTGGTTTGGCGTTCGGGTTGGCGTGGGCGTAGTCGGCATGATGGACCTGCAGGTCGCCGGACTGGTTGCGAATCCCGTAACTGAGGATGGCGTACAACCCCTGTAGGTAGGCATGGGTCAGAAACAGCAATCCGGTCCCGAGCGCGATGATCACCACCACGGCCACGGTTCTGCGCAGGTTGTGCGCCACGTTCAGCAGCGCAGGGAAAAGCAACGGCATGCGACTCGCGTCCGTTACCGCAGCGTGCCGTCGCGCAGGTGCAACACGCGATCGGTCGGTTCTACGAGCGAGCTGTCGTGGGTGACCATGACGAACGTACGTCCGGCGCTACGCTGCTGTCGCCGGAGCAACGCATAGATGCGTCGCGACGAGTGCGAATCGAGACTGGCGGTGATCTCGTCGCCCAGCACGACCTCGGGCTTCACCACCAGGGCGCGGGCGATGGCGATCCGCTGCCGCTGCCCCATGGATACCGCGCTGATGCGGCGCCCAAGCAGATCTCCGATCAGCAGTTGGTCGGCAATTCGTTGCACGCGACGCCGCCTCTCGGCCCGAGGCACGTGCGCCAGCAGTAGCGGAAACTCGATGTTGCGATAGCAACTCATGAGCGGCGCCAGCTCGAAGCTCTGAAACACCACCGACAAGGCGCGCCGGCGCAAACGGGTACGCTGGGCGTCGGAGTAGTCGCTCAACGCCCGGCTGCGGTAGTAGACCTTCCCCTCGTCCACCGTGTCGAGGCCTGCCAACACATTGAGCAGCGTGCTCTTGCCGCTGCCGGACGGCCCGATCACGACTACGAACTCGCCCTGTCGAACGACGAGATCGACGCCGCTCAACGCCATCACGTCGCCCGCGGCGCTACGGTAGCGCTTGGTGGCGCGCCGTGCTTCCAGCACGGGGACCGGAGCACCGTCACTCGCCATCGTGCTGCAGCCGTTCCAGATACACCAGCGGGTCGGCGCCGTCGGCCAGCGCTTGCGCCGTCGCCGCCGCCAGCGGGAAGCCGGGCGCAAACTCCAACACCTCTTCGATCACCTCCGCCGCCTGCCGAGAATCGCCAAGCTGATAGTGCATGATGCTCAGCCACACGCCCGCAATCGCCCGTGGCGCCGCGGCGCTGCCGGCGAACGCCTCGCGGAAATGCTTGACCGCGGCCTTGCGGTCGCCGCCGAAGGGCTCTGGGGTGTTGGCGAAGGTGAATCCGAGGTTGAGATGCGCCAACTGATGGTCGGGATCGATCCGCAGCGCGGTCATCGTCGCGCGTTTGGCAGCGCGCGCGTGGAGCAGCGCGCTGCCAGGGTTGGCTGCGATCTTCTGTCCCAGGATGGCGCCGTGCAGCGCGTAGCCGTCGGCAAACCGGACCTTCTGCTCCACGAAGCGCTGGATGTGCTCCAGCGCGCGGTCCAGAGCGTCTGCCCGAGCGAGGTCGGTGCCCGGCAGTCGATTATAGGCATCGTACTCGATACGGGCGCGCAAATAGTGGTACACCGGCGGATTGCCACGCAGATCCTCGGCTCGTTCGAGCCAGCGTCGGGTGTCAGCAGTGATTCGCGTTGCGTCCCGACTGGCTTCCTGGTTCAGAAACCCCTCATCCTGAGCGCGCTCATAGGCGGCCAGCACCAGAGCGGTCCCAGGATCCGGAGCGTAGTCCTGCAACTCGCCCGCTCCACCCGCGAACGCCGCGGTGGCGACTCCCAGCAGCAAGGTCAGCCGCAAGCCGTCCGCTCTCATCGCCCCGCCCCCAAAGCCAGCGGCAACCGGTCGTGATCCGGCGCCGGTGCGCTCTCCCAGCACGAAGGTGCGGTCCGGGAAACACCTCCCGGACGCTCAAAAATTTTTCTCGTCATCCCCTTGTACTCCTGTTTTACGTGTGCTATGAAATATAGAGTACTTGGAATGCACGGTCAAATATCAATTCGCCAACCGGACCCGGACCCAGGTCGGCAGGTACGGCTAGACCCGTCGGCGGTCTGCTACCGCCTGCCGCGGCGGCTTCACCAAGTCTGCTCCATATTCGTGATCGGGTGTGGTCGACGGAACTCACCACGAGCGGAGAACGGACCACGTGTACGCCCGTCCCACGTGGGCGCCGCGCGCGACCGCAAGCAAACGGTATCCCGGCCCGCCCCTCATCTCTTCGTCCGGAAATCGCGCGCGGACTGTCAGGACTTCGCGGCAAGATTGCACACTGGGGCAGATTGCTGCGCGCAGGTGCCAAACACCAAGGAATCGAGCGAATCAAGGGAGGAATACTACAAAGGAGGTGAACTGCCGTGAGATTGAAATCAATCCGCCTGAGCGAAGCGCTACGTGGACCCATGGTCACGCCGGCCGCAGCTGGTTGGAGTTGTTGGTGCCATTGCCATTGCACCACGATCGCGACATCGTCTTCGACCAGTGACGATGAATTGGTCTGAACCTTCAGTCCAATGCCGCCCTCGAGATCCAAGCTAATCACGCTTGAAGGAGTAGATTCATGAAGTTACGAATCGCTAGTTTCGCAGAATCCTGTAGGTCGGTACTAGTTAGTCCAGCCGCGGTAGGATGGACCTGCTGTTGGTGTCACTGTGCCACCGTAGTCGCGCCCTGGCGTGCCGGCGAGGACGAACTAGCATAACAAACCGGATCAGAAGTCAGACAGGGCCGGAAAGACTGGCGCATCCTACGGCGGTACGACGAGTACGCTTGCTTGAACTGCCGACGCTCCAGCAAACACGTGGCATCTCCAGCGATTCGCTGGAGATGCCACAGTCAGCCGTTACACATTGTCCTGTGCGAAAGGATGATGTGACCAGATCAATACAGGAGGAATGGTAGTGTGACGGAACAGCATGCAACAAAGGACAACGAAAACTGGGTGCGGAATCCTCACTATACATTCATGCGGTGCAGCGACGACGAAGTTTTCGCAAAACACGGGAGACGTTCGCTGTTCTCGGAAATGGTTCGGGACGATGGCAACAACGGCGTACTGGCCAATATTGTCGACTATCTTTCCCAGGACCGGTCGTTGAGCGACTTGCGACAGAAGTTTCCCCGGGTCGACAAGGACGATCTGATGGAACTGTTAGGTTGGCTAGCCGACCGTGGGATAATCGTCAACGGCTATGGCTCGGAACGCCGTATCGATGCCTACTTACGTGCTACCGGAACATCGGACGCATCCTTGGCGAACGTCCGAATCGGCGTCGTCGGTGGTGGCGCCGTCGGCATGCGCATTGCGAGATCTTTGGCCGAGTTCGGAATAGGATACATTCGCCAATTGAGCGGAGTAACGATCGAGTCAATTGATGATGCTCGTGTGGTGCGCTTCGACTTACCCGCGGCGGTCATTCCCATCAACTCTGCTACGGCTCTGGAAGAACACGTGTTGGACGCAGGTGCCGACGGCGAGTATTCCGCAATCAGCGGTGATGAGAGTGACTCCGAGCAAATCAAGTCGGTGTTCGACGACGTAGACTTTGGAATTGTAGCACTGGATAGATTCTCGCCGAGCATGCTCCACACTGCCAATGAGGTTGCTATCGAGCTAGATCGAACTTGGTTGTTCGTTTATGTTGACGGGAGCGAAATCTCAATGGGCCCGGTCTTTGTCCCAGGACAGACTCCGTGCTACTTGGAGCTCGCAATCCAGGACGACGCGGGAATGAAGTGGCGTGGTCAGGCATGGCTTTACAACGAGAAAAAGAATGACATGACGAGCGCTCTTCAGGGCAATTCAGAACCGGTATCGGGCGCACTGTCGACTATGCTTCCGTGCCATGCCGATGTCGCTGCCGGGATAGTGAGCCGCGAGGTGCTTCGATTACTCACCTCGAATAAAAGTGCCTTGCAGTCGCGCAATCTGCACACTTCTTTCGAAGATCTCGAATTCGTCTACTCCAATGTGATGCGGCTGCCGCGGTGTCCCGCTTGTTCGGTGGCACGAGCACCGTATCGAAGCACGTTCTTCTAAAGGAACCCGCCATGGACGAGGACCATACTCGCGTACAAGTGGACGGTGGACAATGGAGTCCTTTTTCGTCGCTATCCGAAGCTGAGATGCGTATTGGGTTGAGCGGCAAGGTGACTCGTACTCCATGGTCCGATTTTCTGGATCGATACGGAAGTTCGTCGATTCATGAAGCGGAGTTGTTTCATTGCAATTCTCGAATCTCAGCAGCATCACAAGTTAACGCGCCGCTGTCAGGTGATCGTATCGGTGAGATTCGTGCTTGGATGGATAGAGAGAGCTTTGTACCGAAAGAGGGTTCCTTGGATACGCATGTGGGAGAACGTACGGGAATCGTGCAGGCTGCAACGGACAAGGGGATACAGTGCGTGATGGAGGACGAGGTGATCCGTTCGTCGTTGGCGGTAGAACTGTACCTCTGGACAGGAGGCATGCTCTTTCGAATGCGTAATCGGAGGCTCTGGCTGGAACGACGGTTGTCTCCGGACGACGCCACGAGGATGGCCGATCAACTCCACCTCGACCAGCCAGAGTGGAATCGCGAAGTACGGTACTTGATACTGTACGCGGGGTGTCCGTGGCGCTACATGGCCTTTCAGGGACCTAGGGGATATCGGCGAATGCTTATCGAACTAGGTCAGAATATCAGCAGGGTCGAGGATCTGCTGCGGGCGGAAGGATCGAGCACGGCGACATCACTGGATTTCTACGACGATACAGTCGAGTCCTTACTTGGTTTCGACGGTATCGAGACGACGCTGCTGGCGACCACGACGGCATTCGAGCCGGACGTCGTCGGCGCTGGGTCCAATTAGCGTATCCGGCTCAAAATTGTGGCTCGTGTTCGCGCTACGGCATCGTCCGAGCATACGATCGATCCGTAACCAACTAAGAGGAGTATAACTGTGGGCAGTGAGTCTGGTACGACTGAAGGCACCATCAAGGACCAATTACAGACGCTTTTTGCGGGCTCAGGTTTGACCGCAAAGAGTAACATGATTCGACTCATAGAACGGGCTATGCCCGTGTCATCGAACGACACCGTGAACGAAGTGAATATTATCCATTCAATGCTGAGAAACGTTGGTACTGGGTTTTCCGAAGCACCCCCGGCGACCAAGCGGGTACCGCCAATGTACAAGGTGTACGATCACGCTCTACAGATTCCTCTGCCTACCGAATTCATCAGTATGGGATACTCACTGGAACAGGTAATTCGCGCTCGGTCAGCACGCCGTGACTACATCGATCGTACCATTTCCCTCGACCTGCTAAGCACCTTTCTGCATTGGTCATGTGGTATTCGGCGTTATGGTCAGGCGTACAATTCAGGTGCGTTTCCTATTCGATTTACACCGAGTGGAGGGGGCTTACAACCATGGGAGGTCTACGTCGTCATCAACAGTGTTGAACAACTCGGGCAAGGGCTCTACCACTATCGTGCGCCGAGTCATGCGCTTGAATTGCTCCAGGAGGGCCAGATGAGGGGAAGGATGGTAGAACTTGGTTTCGGTGTGGAGTTTCTTCATTATGCCAGCTTCATCTGTATCGTTACTTGCGTACCGGGGAGGTTCTACTGGAAGTACGGAACCCGCGGGTACCGTATCGCACACATCGACGTTGGCATATTGGTACAGACCATGTGGTACGTCGCGACTGCCCTGAAACTGCGTTCTCTTCCAGTATCCGGATTCTCCGATGATGGCGTGGACGAATTTCTCGCCTTGGATGACCAACGTGAATTCTCGATGATCCTGTTCGTCGTCGGAGCTCGGCCGGATACCGTTGTCATCCAATGAACGGCGGCGACAGCGCACCTAATGGCGTACGTGAGAATCACTCCAGCATGCCCGCATACGAACTCGGCAGAATGACTGACCACCTCGGCTGGATCGTGCTTGGAGTGATTACCATTATTCTCCTGAGCATGGAATTGACTCCAACACTTCCGAGGTTTGTCGCTGCCACCAACTGGCATGTGGCGGTGGGCGCAACTACCGCGATGGTCGCTGCCATGCTGTGGTTCATGGCCGAAAAGGTGATACGTTATGCAGCGGTAACGATGGCCGGCGAACCTTCCCGGTGGGCACGCTCTGACCGCTGGAGTGCGGACTCTCCGCGGATTCGGGCCCGACCTCAATCGACCGTGATTCTGTGGGCATTCGGACTGTTTTTCGGTGCCACCTTCGAAGAGTTGTTCTGGCGTGGTGTCATCTGGAATCTACTCTTGGAATCCGCTGGCTTGTCGGTGTTTTGGGTAGTGCTTATCACGTCCACAGGATTCGCCATTTCGCATCTGCATTCGGGGCTCGCCAGTGCGTTGTCGAAACTACTCGGCGGGTTGCTCTTGGGGGTGTGGATGATTCTGTTTGGCAGCGTGCTGCTGGCGGTGATCATGCACTTGGCTTTCAACGCAGTCGTGTTATTTCAATACTCCGGCTGGGCTATACAAATGGAGCGAAGCCAGTGACCGTCACCACTCGAATACGTGCTGACGTACTGTTCGATGGAAATACCGTCATGCGAAACCAAGTCGTGGAGACTCACGGTGATCGTATTGTAGGTGTTAAGGATTACCGCGGAGGCCGTCCGGACAAATTCGACCATGAGGCACATTTCATGATGCCAGGAATGATCGATTCTCATGTTCATGCCAATGGTTATCGCAGTGGGTTACCGGCGGGTAATCCACACTCGGCGGCAAAGGACTTTGTCCGAATGTGTCTGTTGAATGGAATCACCGCGATACGCGACGTAGGCAATTCTCTGGATACGATTCACTACCTGAAGACATGGCTCGAAGAACACTCCGGGCCCCGGATCTATGCCTCCGGTCCACTCCTCGATGGTCCGGTACAGACATGGAGTTTCACCCGTTCCGTGACGAATCCTACAGCCGCCGCGCTGGCTATCCGGCGGCTCAAGTTGGAAGATGTCGATTTCATCAAGATTTACCAATCGATTACACCGCAAGTATTTCGTGACCTTGTCGTACGAGCCCACGCAGAGTCACTGAAGGTGGCGTTCCACTCCGGACCGGTTTCGGCGTACGAAGGTGCCGTGCATGGAGTAGACTCCGTGGAGCATGCGATCAATCTCCTGGGACAGGAACATTACACGAATGCGCGCGGTTCAAACGCTCCCGTCAACCAATTGATGGCATGGGCAAACGTCGTCCCGGAAGAGGTCGCCCGCCGCATGGGCGAAGTCATGGATTCCACCGGTACCATGCTGTGTCCTACGCTACTTGTCTCCCGCCGTTGGTCGTTGTTCAGGGATCTCCTCGCTACGCCGACTCTCAAGTGGGCATCGCTGACAATGCCTTATCACAAATACCTGTTGAGAATGAGAACCAAGATCGGCTACCATATCGGAAAGAAAGTCATGGCAGCTCACATGCCAGTCGTTGATCTCGACAAGGACACCGAACTGCAGGTACGTCAAGGATACCGCCACATGTGTGAGACCGTAAGACTGTTGCATCAACAGGGCATCAGGATGATAACAGGAACCGACTCCCCGAACCCTTCTTTGGCCCCCGGCTTCAGTCTTCATGACGAAATCATGGAACTGCACCAAATGTGCGAAATATCCGCGGTCGATTGCCTGCGCTCCGTGACTTCCACGCCCGCCCAATTCCTTGACCATCCGGTTGGCCTCATTGAGCCCGGCGCCTATGCCGACCTGCTCCTACTGAACGGCGATCCGACCAGTAATCTCGAACATACATCGAGCATTTCGCAGGTCATATGCAGAGGCCAACCGGTCGATCTTGGGAAACTCCGACGCCGTCTTGAGACTTCCCTGGAACGAATACAAAAGGGTGCCCTCGCATGATCACTGAACCTGTTCTGATACTTCGTCAGCTCAGCAAGCACTATGGACGCAGAGTCGCCCTCGGTCGTGTCGAATTACACGTAAGCAACGGCGAGGTCGTCGGCCTCATCGGCCCGAACGGTGCCGGCAAGACCACGCTCATCGAATGTGCGATTGGCATAACTCCGCCGACCTCGGGGTCTGCAAACATCATGGGCTACAATACCTGGACCCAACACGGTCTGGCAGCGCGTCACTATGGCGTACAATTTCAAACCACCCAACTAGCGCCATTCACGCGCGTCTCCGATACCTTTTGGTTCTACCGACGGGCCTTGACCAAGTGCGATGATCCTCGCGTTTTGTGTGCCGAATTTGGTCTTGAAGAGCGTCACTATCGTTCCTATTTCAAGACCCTTTCTGATGGTGAAAAGCGGCGAGTCTTGATCGCCTTGGCTTTTCTCGGAGATCCGATGGTCGTATTGCTTGACGAGCCGACTGCCGGTATGGATCCGAGCGCACGTTCCCGATTCTGGGACTCAGTCAGACGGCGGCGTGATGCCGGACAGTCAATAGTGTGTTCCAGCCATGATTTGGAAGACATGGACCTCAACTGCGACCGAGTGGTATTTCTCGTCGATGGCTCCATACGTGCAATCGGCAATGTCGATGACATTATTCGACAATACGACGCTTTCATGACCTATGTGATTGGCGCTGATGAACCCAAATTTCTGCTGGACCGACTTTCGAATTCGATGAGTGGGATGGACAATGTAGTGTGGTTTGGGTGTGTACAGGGGCGGGTGTTCATCATCACTTCGAAACCACTTTCTCATTCTACTCTAGCGCAGGTCATGAAGCCCATCGAGATTCATGACCAATTTTCCAGACGATCCAATCTTCAAGATATTTATCACCTTTGTATGGATGCTCCGCGGAAGCCCTTATGACGATCGAAAGAGCCCACGATAACGTCACGACAGTCGGTCCAGGGACGTTTCTTTATTCCACTTTATATCAGTTGGTGCTACTTCTAAGAGAGCCCGTAGGATTGCTGTTTGGCGCGGTATTTTCGATTGCTATCGTGCCGATATTGGGTACGCTTTATGGATCTCATTCGACCATAGTTTACGGTGTTTACCACAGGAACATCATCGCATGGCATGCTATCGGGATCAACCTTGCAGCGAGCGCATTCATTACCATACCTGGCAACTTTGCAGCGCAGCGGTCGTACGGATTGCTTAAGCTCTTTAGGGCTTCGATATTGTCGCGCGGGTGTCTGGTACTGTCGTTTCTTCTTGCCAGTATGATTTTCTTTTTTCTGTTGGTAATGCTACTGTTGTTGACCAATGAGATTTTTTATGGACTCTATTTTCCCGGAGACTTGTCTAGTATTGTTGCCGTTGGATTGGGTCTTGGACTTGGTGCCAGTGCCATGATTCCTAGCGGCATGCTGATCGCAGCGACAGTGCGGTCGCACACTGCGGTCGCGCCCTGCGGACAGCTGCTGTTCATGCCGAATCTACTGCTATCTGGTTTGTCGATTCCGCTCGATGATGCGCCGGTGTTTCTGCAGTACGTCAGCCAGGCGTTGCCGCTGACGCACGTCGGAACTCTGCTTCGTGCGGGATGGACGGGCGTGCCGATGAGTGAAGTAGCGAGCATTACGTGGTTGGTGCTGTGCGTCTATGCAGTACTTTCGATCTTACTGATCTGTATATTTCTACGCTGGGAGTAGTTGTTAAGGCGATGAGAATGAAGTTACGTTCACGAAGTGTCAACAATGGATCCGAATTGCTGCCATATCTGGTGAGTAGTGGGCACCGAGTTGCAATTGACGAATTGACGGCACAGGTCAATCCGTCGATCGGTCCGGTAGCTCGTATCGTGTCATATTTTGGTGTCGACGGTCAGCTCCATGTGTGCTCCGGGCATGCCGAGCAATATGATTTGAACCACGTATTGGCTCGATTGTTGGGAGTCCCTTCGCTGGATACAGGAGTAGGAACCAATGTACATGGAGGTGGCAAGGGGTTTCTTCTGTCGGACATGTTCTTGTCGAGTCTGGGAGAATCAGTAGAGCGAATTGTCGGTACACTCTGTCACTTGGCCAGGATGGAGAACTATCGGTGTGCGACGTCGCGTGAGTTGAGCGTCGAAGGGGTAAGACACTTGACTCCGGAGCAGATTCCGTTGTTTGCCCCTGAGCAACACGAAATGTATAGTCCGGAGGGTCTGTATGTACCGTTTACCGAGGACACCGCAGTAGCGTGGGCTAGCGGCGAGAACCTGCTTGACGGTGAATCCGTGTTGGTCCCAGCCCAGTTGGTAGATTTCTGGCACCTGCTGACAGAGGGTGAAAAGGCCATAGGATATTCGCAGAGTGGTGGGCTGAGCTGTCATGTATCTAAGCAGGATGCGATGTACCATGCCATCACCGAAGTAATCGAACGTGACGCAGTAAATCTCCGATGGTACGCGGGCATTCCGCCGGTTCGCGTGGAATTGGATGGGGGCTTTGAGAGGACCAGGACGGGCGCTCAGTTGGTCCAGGATTTGGACCGTTGGCCGATTCCCACGCAGGTCTATTATCACAATGTTGATTTGCATGAAGTGCCGGTATTTACGGCGATTCGAGTGGAGCCTTATTTCAGAGAGTTCTCATACTTGGCGGGAGGCGGAGCTGACTATTGCCCACATCGATTGTTGATCAAGACGCTGGGTGAGTTCGGACAGAGTGAGAGGATGTTGCGAATGGGAATGTTGGCTCCGGACAAACCACTAGGATCTAATCTGAGAAGAATGTTCAGTGTCAGGCCAGACGCGGAACTCGACGAATTTGACTTGTTCTACAAAGTTGTCGGCTATTACGGACACGCGCGCAATCGAGACAAGCTTGACTGGTATCTGAATGGACAACAGAGCGTTAAGTTCTCAGACCTGTGTGAGCGGGCTGGTGCTGATGTGCTCCAGCTGTCGGTGGGCGAAAAGCTGGAGCGGCTGTTGCAGGTGCTGGCACGCGATGGAATCGAGCCAATCGCGTTCGACCTGACACCGCCGGAGTGGCGCGAGCTGAAGCTGGTAAAAGTGTTCATACCTCAGCTCTGTGCACCCTTTCTTCCCTCGCTGCCGCTGTTGGGACATCCTCGATTTCGGATGGCCCGCAGGCTTGCCGGCGTCTCGAATGAGGATCTGAGCTTCGCTGAGCTGACGAAGGATCCACTTCCCTATCCATAATGATAGCTGACGTTGCAGCGTACGGCATCGAGATATTCGTCGAGCGCGCCCTCCCGGGCTCAGTGGGCGCGGTCGAGAAGGCGCATCAGGTTCGCGACGTGTTGTTGCAGTCGAGTCTGGCCGGCAGGCGTAAGCTGATACCAAGTCACGGGTCGTCGGCCGCGGTAGGATTTGTCAATCGCGAGGTAGCCGGCGTCCTCCAGCTTGCGCAGATGGGTCCCGAGGCTGCCATCCTTCTCTTCCAGAACCCGCTTCAGGCGGCTGAACGACATGGCATCGTGCTTGGAGAGCAAAACGCAGATCGCCAAGCGAACCCGATGGTCAAGCAAACCATTCAACGATCGCAACTCGTCGAGACTGGGAATATCCGGATCAGTGCGCGACATCGTGCGTCCGCGCCGCGAGTCGCGCCTGCCACACGAGCACGGACGCCATCAAGACGCCGGCCAGGGTCCACTCGTACCCGGACACGACAAGGGTGAGCAGATAGCATACCGCGGCAACCACGGCAACCGGCAGGAGGCGCCGGTCAAACTGCAGGCCAGCGTGGAAGTAGCTCAAACTCAACAGCAGAACCATCAGTGAGCCGAAACCTGCCCAATCTAGGTGACCGGAGAGGACCAGCGCCAACCCAAGCATCCCAGCCACGAAATAGGCCAGCCAGTGCAGACCCCACCGAATACCACTACGCCGATCGGCTTGTTCGACCTGCCGCTGTGCGCGGAAGCCGAGCCACAACGAGAGCCCTACTCCGCCGGGACCTGCCAGCAGCCAGAAGCGTCCGATCCAGCGGGAGTCGTCTACGAAATCGACCAGCGCGAAGCCGCACAATCCGATTGCCGCCCACAGAAGATAGATCGACGGGATCGTGGTTGCATTCGCTCGGTTCGTCGCGTCGCGGACGTATGCGATGTCTTCCCTGAGGGTGTCCCTGTTCGTCATTTCGTTCCTCCATGAGGCTGATCTAATGCCTGATGTACTCTCGTATGGCGTGCAATTGATATTCATGAGGACCAGTCAAACCTTCATGATCGGCGCGC
>JAAXGO010000204.1 GCA_012267425.1 Rhodothermales bacterium | reverse complement strand
GGACTTCCCGAAGTTCCCCGGCACGTACTTCATCGACGGCTGCTCGGATTTCTTTCGTCCGATGTTGCACTCTGGGCCATGCGGTGGACAGCAGCACCACAATCGCCAACCCTCGTCCAGCGAGATTCTGCTGGTACCGCATGCTCTGGTCCGTGGTCACGATGACCTCGTACCCTTCCTCTTCGGCCTTGCGGATCAATTCTCCGTTTTCCAGCAATTCCCAGCCCTTCTCCGCCGATCTGTCCACCGAGTGTTCCCGGAGGTGGTTTCGAAGGGGCGCGCCGGGGTGCCATGGTCGAACAGAATATTCATGGTCAGGCTGGTGTCCGAAAGTACTCCGCTTCATGCTTGAGAACCGCCGCCACCTGCCATTCCTTCACCTCGGGAAACCATTCCAGAAACTGCTTCACGGTGGCGCCGCTCTCCAGGTTCTCGAAGAGAGCGTATACCGGCACTCTTGTTCCGGTGAAGGCCCAGCCTCCGCTGATCTTGCGGGGATCGCGCTCCACTGCCGAACAGGCCTCCCAGTTCACCATCGGTCTCATCTCCCTCCGGTCATCGGCTCCGCTACGGCCGCATGAGAACGTCCTGTATCGGAGACATCCGCCAACGGACCGTCTTCCTCCGCGCCGTGTCGCCAGCCTGTCCCTTCCGACCCGCCTTCCTGGTCGAAGCCGTCATCCGAATCGTCCTTCGCAGCAAGCGGGGCCACATCTGATAGTCCCCTCGCCTCCACGCGCACGTCAATCTTACCGGTCACCACGTCGGCGATCAGTCGGGTATGGTATGCGCCGAAGAGGTCGATTTGCCGCTGCGCAGTCTCGATGTAGCGCCGAATGCGCCGGACGGCGTGGTCGAGGAAGCGCACGATGGCAGCCTGTTCCGACAGCGGCGGAAGTGCAACAGCCATGTACTTGAGGTCATTCGAATAGACGTGCATGACTGTGAACCCTCGTCCGATACACGCCTTCTGGTGAGCAGACGCGGGGCAATCGGTCGCGTACCCGAGGAACCGGGCGTTCGTGCGGATGGAGGGCCGGAAGACGATTACGTCACCGCCGCAGCACGCCGAACCCCGAATCAGGTTGACGGCTGACTTGCCGATTTCGTCGACGGTTTCACCAGATCCAGCGAACAGGACGTCTCCGTACCGAATCGGCGTGTAGACAGTTGCCGCCAACTCAGGAGTGACGCATGCCCGGCTCGCATCAATAAAGAACTGATGGTGTGTATACAGGTCGCCGTAGCGAACGCACGGAACGCCATCCTCTCGCTCGTCCTCCTTGGTGCCACCGCATCCCTTGAAGAATCTGCCGATGCGGCCGAGGGACTGCACCCTCCAATGCTCCGGCACCTCCCCCAGCCACTCCACGCCGGAGTTCTTGTAAGCCGGATACGGCCGCACGGTGCGCACGTCGATCCGCCCCGTGACGGCCTCGTGGATCAGAGCCTGCTTCTTCTCCTCCAGCAGCGCGATCAGCTTCTGCTTAGAGCGGATGTAGCGCTGAATCCGTTGGTCCACATGGTCGAGATAGCGGACGATGGCGGCTTGTTCGGGGAGGGGTGGTAGAGCGACGGTCATGTATTTGAGTTCGCTCCCATAGATGTGCATCACTGTTATGCCCCGTCCCATGCACGCTTTCTGGTAGGCAGCCTGACGACAGTCCGTAGCGTATGCAAGGAATCTGGGATCGACATCGATGGACGGGCGGAAAACAATGATGTCTCCGCCACAACATGCGGCACCGTGAATCAGATTGACTGCGGACTTCCCGATCTCGTCTATGGTCTCGCCGGAACCCGCGAACAGAACGTCTCCGTACCGGATGGGTGTGTACCCTGCCGCTGCACGATCGGGTGCGACACATGCTCTGCTCTCGGTAATGAAAAAACGGTGCCGCGTGTACAGATCCCCGTAGCGGATACAAGGGATGCCGTACTCCCTATCGTCCTCCTTCGTTCCCCCGCCCCCTTTGAAGAACCGGCCGACATTCCCAAGTTGCCGCACCACCCAATGCGCTGGCATGTTCTCCATCCACTCCACCCCAGATTTCCGGTAGGCCGGATACGGCTTGATTTCTCTTGCCGAGTGGACTTCGAGTTCAAAGGTCGCTTTCACGCCGAAACTCCTCGATGCGTCGGGTGATCTCTTCGCACTTCCCACGAAGCATCCCCCCCATCATTTCCCGGAAAATGGCCTCCAGAACTACCTTTCCAAAGGGTGTAATCCGGTACCTTATGCTCTCCAGCCAGAACCTGCTCAGATCTGAAACACTGCTTACTGATCCCACAGTCGGCGCACTACCATCAAAGTTCACTGCAAGGACTCCGATCTCCAACAGTCGAACAATCGCGCGGCTACGAGCAATATTCTCGGGTGGTGGAAAGCTCTGTGGAGCCTTCCCGACGTGCTTGATCTCCTTCTTGGTAACTACCTCTTCCAGCAATAACATGCACCCGTAGTCGATGTTCTCGGCGGCCCGCTGAACGGCCACGAGACGCGTCGTGTCGATTTCCTTGATACTCTCGGCTATCGCATTTGTGACCATATGTCTTGCTTCATCTGGGGAACCGTCAGGATCATAGAAATTAATCCTAATATTGGCCACATCAAATGAAATGGGGTCGTTGTCTGATCGAAAAAGAACGACTTCCTCTGGCAAGCGCAGGGCGTGTGCCAGTCCAACCTCGTACATCACGTTGCCGTTTCGCTGTGTAAACTGCTCATCTCGACACACCGTCGTAACATCGGCAAGAACCAACTTGCTCGTAGCAATACCGTTTGTGATCTCTGTGAGGATAGAATCGCTGACCTTCCGGTGATCAACACGAAACGGTTCCAATGCACCACCCAAGGCATCGCGGATCCCAGGCTCAATCGCTTTTTTCCACCGAGAGCGGAACGACTCGCTAAAGCTCATCGCCACAAATACTCTGTTCGTTCGCGGGAATGGTGGAAACAGTTCAAAATAGTGACGTGGGTACATCAGAAGTGCCCCTCCGTCGCGGTTGACGCGTGGCGGACTTGGTGTCGCACGGCGTCGTACCATAGAGCGCGAGGCGACGCTTGCAGCATCATGCCACGAGCACCTCGTCCCGTACGAAGTGCACCGGGATCAACTTCGGTCGCGCCATGGTGTCTTCGAAGTAGCAGTCAACGGCCTCCTTGACGTTGCTGCGGATCTCCTCGACAGAGTCGCCCTGGGTGTAAATGCCGTGCCCGAGCGCGCTCGCCGAGTATCCGCCGTCTACCTCGGCCTCGGTGACTCCGAAGATCATCTCGGTCATGCAGTCGTCTCCCTTTGTTCGCCGACACTGAGGATCTGCGCCAGCACCCCCTCCGTCTCCTGCTCCAGAGCCAGGATGTCCGCCCGGATCTCAGCCAGCGTCCGCATTGGCGTCGACTTGTAGAAGTAGCGCGTGAAGCTGATCTCGTAGCCGACCCTCACGCTGTCGGGCCGATACCAAGCGTCCGCGGCATACGGTAGCACCTCGCGCCGCAGGAATGCCTCGATACCGCCCTCCTCGGTGAGCGCAATCTGCTCGGTATCACGCAACTCGGTATCGGGCTCGTACTCCACCACCGCAGAACGGCCGTTGACGGTTCCCGCGAACAGGCCGTGCAGCGGGTTGGCTGCCGTGCCGCGCTTGTGTATCTTCCGGATGACCGGCGGCGCGTCCTCGTGCCGCTTGCCGGTCTCCTTCAGTTCCTTGATCTCGGCCGCCTTGTAGACGCGGTTCGGGTCGGTGCCCTCGATGCGCAGGGGCCGTTCGACAGTCACCTTCCAATAGCCGAAGGCAGCGTTGTCGAAGATCTTGCTCTCCTCGGTCTCCTCGAACGCGAGGAACGTGTCGCAGATGCGGGCGATGTCCTCCTCGCCGAGTTCGCAGTTCTTCTTGCCCAGGTTCTTGCGGAGTGGCTGGAACCACTGCGTGGCGTCGATAAGCTGGACCTTCCCGCAGCGATGGGCGGGCTTGCGGTTGGTCAGCACCCAGACGTAGGTGGCAATGCCCGTGTTGTAGAACATGTTGAGAGGAAGGGCGCAGATTGCCTCCAGCCAGTCGTTCTCGATGATCCA
>JAAXGO010000203.1 GCA_012267425.1 Rhodothermales bacterium | reverse complement strand
GGTTCAAGTCCCTCTGGGCCCACTACGTGTAGCCAAGGGCTAGCCCACCTTGGTAGACGACGAAGGAGAAGATCCAGGCCAGGCCGGTCATATATATCCACATCACTGCTGGCCAGAGCCACGTATTTGTTTCGCGGCGCGCAATTGCAAGCGTACTCATGCACTGTAGTGCGAAGACAAAGAACACGAGGAGGCTTATGGCCACGAGCGGCGTGTACACCGTCCGTCCGTCGTCGTACGTATCGGCTTTCAGGCGATCCCGAAGCGCTTCACTCGTTTCGTCGGCATCTTCGACGCTGTATATGATACCCAGCGTGGAGATGATGACCTCCCGCGCCGCAAATGCTGTGACTATCCCAGCGCTCATTTTCCAGTCAAAGCCGAGCGGCTGCATGACGGGCTCGAGGAAACGCCCTAACATGCCGATGAAGCTGTCGCGAATTCGGCGCGACTGCCATGCGTCTTCGATGTCGGACAGCTGGGCCTCGTAGATAGATTCGACTGCTTCGACCGCACGCTGTACTTCTGGGCCACCGAACCGGAGGGAGTCGATCGGCAGACCAAATGTGGCGGCTATGGCGGCCGTCGAGGCGCGGTAGTCCGAAAGCGCCGCAAGGCGCTCTGCAGTCGGCTCTTCGGGAGACGAGGGATAGTTGGCAAGCACCCAGAGCACGATGCTGAGTGTGAAGATGATTCTACCCGCACGAACGGCAAACACTTTCGAGCGCTCGACCATGCGCCATGCAACCTGTCGGAGCTTCGGTACGCGATATGGCGGGAGCTCCATTACGAAGTGTGAACGCGTGCCTTTGAACACGAACCGCTTGAGGATCCATGCGGCAACGAAGGCCATCACTGTTCCCATGAGGTACATGGTGAACATGGCGAGTCCTTGCCAGCCGACGATGCCGAAGAATACGCCTGATGGAATGAAGGCTGCGATGAATAAGGTATAGATGGGAAGCCGCGCCGAACAGCTCATCAGCGGAGCTACCATGATGGTGATGAGACGGTCACGCTCGTTGTCGAGTGTCCGCGCCGCCATGATTCCGGGAATAGCACAGGCGAACGAGCTCAGCAGAGGCAGAACGGATCCGCCGGAAAGCCCCACTTTCCTCATCACTCGATCCATGATAAAGGCCGAGCGTGCCATGTAGCCCGTGTCCTCCATGAGGCCAAGGAAGAAGAACAAAAGCAAGATTTGGGGCAGAAATACGACGACGTTGCCGACTCCGGCAATGACCCCTTCCACGAGAAGGTCGGTTGCCACTGATGCCGGCAGAACGTTTCGCACAAGGCGTCCTAGCCCGGTCACGCTGGCCTCGATGAGGTCCATTACGGGTACGGCCCAGGCGAAGACTGCCTGAAAGACGAGTCCCAGTAGCAAAAAGAACAAGAGCGGTCCGGCGACCCGATGGGTCACAACGGCGTCAATCTGGTCGGTGAGCGTGCGCTCCGACGGCTCCTTGACGCGCGTGACGGCGCGGGCGGCGACACGGGCGAGAAAATTGTAGCGCCCCATGATTTCTGCATGGCGCCAGTCGATGCCACCTTCAGCGAGGGCCTCACGCGCCCTTTCGACCGCGCGCTGAAACTCCGTCGTGCGGCTTTCAGGTAGATTCGGCGCTGCTTCGTCGGCCAAGGCGCGGAGCACTTCCATAAAGCGGTGGGTTGCGGGCATGTCGCTTGGCAAGAGCTCCGAAAGACTCGCAACGCATTGCGACATCGCATCGACCATTGGCCATCGCCGAGCCTCCGGCACCGGCGGCCTGCTTAGAGCTGCTTTGCGCAGTGCATCAATCCCTTCGCCACGAGAGGCAACTGTCGCAATCACGGGGACGCCGAGTTCGACTGCTAAGGTGTCGGTATCGATCGTAAGGCCCGCTTGTTGCGCCGAATCCACCATGTTGAGTGCGATGACCAAAGGCAGCCCCAGATCCGTGATCTGAGTGGCCAGATACAGATTGCGTTCGAGGTTGCCCGCATCGACTACGCACACTACGACGTCGGGAGCTCGTTCGAGCCGCCCGGTAAGCATGTTGTAAGCAATCCGCTCGTCCTCTGATTTTGGGCTCAGGCTGTACGTACCCGGTAGATCGATCACTTCCGCGGAGTCGTGCCCTGAGAGCAGGCCGCTTTTGCGTTCGACGGTCACTCCGGGGTAGTTCGCGACCTTTTGCCTGAGTCCCGTCAGCAGATTGAAGACGGTCGTCTTACCGACATTGGGGTTGCCCGCGAGCGCGATGCGGAGAGCCGGCGTCGCTTCCGGTTCCATACGGGTGGAGGCTTCGGCTAGGGCTTATGATCCACGAGAATCAGTTCGGCTTCCTTTAATCGTATAGAGAGCCGATACCCCTGCAGCCTGAGGTCCATCGGATCACCGAGAGGGGCAAGTCGGAGCACTTCCACCACTGTGCCGGGCAGCATGCCCATTTCGAGGAGCCGTATGGGCGGTGCGTCGCGCGTAAATCCCTTGATCGTGCCGCGCTCGCCAGGTCTTAGCTCATTGAGCGTCATTGCCCGGCGGGAATTGCCAGGATGCGCTGCGCGATCTCGCGCCGCAGGCCGATGCGGCTGCCGGCAACACGGACGATTACGTTGCCGTTGTTATGCACGATACCGATGAAGGCCCCTTCCCGTACACCCACGTCGCGGAGCCGGCAGGCGGCGTCGGAGCCAATGACGTCGACGAGCACGTCGGATCCCACCGAAAACGTCGTGAGCGGCCGGGCGATCATGTCGGGAAGCACGTTATTCTTATTTAGACCGAATATAAATACGGGAAGACCACATGCAACAGGTACACCGAGTTTTTCTTTTGGTGAAATGGCCGTGCATTGAGGGCTTGCAGCGAGCAATTCGACGTATACGGCGCTAGCTTCGGGTTTTAACAGCGGCACCTGCCATGCGCGTCTCACATTTATTCGGCCATACGCTGAGGGAAGCTCCCACCGAAGCCGAAACTGCTTCTAACCGTCTGCTTCTCCGGGCTGCATACATCCGGCAGCTTGCGGCGGGGCTGTATTCATATCTGCCGCTTGCGCAGCGGTCTCTCCGAAAGATCGAACAGATTCTGCGCGAGGAAATGGACAGGATCGGCGGACAGGAGATTTGTATGCCGGTCGTGCATCCTGCCGAAATCTGGCAGAAGTCTGGGCGCTGGTACGAAATCGGCGCTCCGATGGGTCGCCTGAAGGACCGCCGCGACCGGGACCTTGTGCTCGCTATGACGCACGAAGAGGTAGTAGCGGATCTCTGCCGGACGGAGATTCGCTCGTACCGGCAATTGCCGCAGCTGGTCTATCAC
>JAAXGO010000202.1 GCA_012267425.1 Rhodothermales bacterium | reverse complement strand
GTCGCATTCCGGCCCAGGTCGCGCCGCTCACTGAGCAGTGCGGACACTCTTGGCACCGAAGTCCGAAGCGTTGTCAATACCTGATGCTGCGCCTCCATGCCGGTAAGCTAACCGGCAGACTTGCGAATGTTAAGCACTCGTTATGGTTACTCGGCAGTTCTAGCTGCATCCCCAATATACTGCGCGGCTCGTCGTTCATGGATGCAGTACACCTCACTGCCTCCTTATCAAAGCGCTGCGGGTGCACGGTCATCGTAAGGTCTCTCCACTCTCCTACGCCGCCACGGATGACTCGACGAACGAGGGCTTCAATCGTTTCATTGGACAGCGGATGCGTGAGAAATGTCCAAATGAGACGGACTCGTGGAATAGTTTGCTTTCCTGATAACTTGGCCCACAGATGCAGCTACCAGTAGTACGAGCAAGGCGTGCGCATGCCTACGATAGGAAGAAGTGAGATTGCGAAAAGCCATCCGTTGGCATATTACATGGAGTGCGTCGATTCACGTGACACCCTGGAAACATGCCCGCGTCAACGTGTTCAATACACCGCTTGCTGCTCATCCACGGGCCGTGGTTGACTTTTTCGGGCTGATCGTGGTTCCCTACGCTACATCACGAGAATGATGAGACTCTTTGTCTTGCTGGTTGTAGCGACCATTCTGACGACGGGATGCGTTCCCGGTCCGGCTGGTGTTACGATCGAATCACGCACGCCTCCAGATTCCACCAAGGATAAAGGTCCTTTCTTGATCAAACGTGCATGGGTATTTGTAGAAGGAACGCAGCTTGGTGCCACTCCGGCTACGGTACGTGTACGGCGCAGCTTCGAGGTAACACACGTGTCGTTGCACGTTGGAGCATCGTTCGAGCAGGTCCGCCGTTATGAAATTGAACGCACAGTCACCGCGAGTCGCAGGATGATGGACTTCAGTTTCAGCGGTAGCTACAACAGCGGATACCTCACGTTTACGGCAACGGAGCTCTCGCGCGATCGGCAAGGCCGCTACATCGTTCCGTACTTCGACCATCCTATTCAGATTATCGATCACGAGTACGACCTCGTGCTCATCGTCGAGGATTAGGCAGAGCATAGTGGGCCGACCGTACCTCCTTGGGGAGACGACGTGGAAAATCGTCCGCCAGACTGACTATCAGGTGGCGATTCTCCCGTGGGGAGCGACAGAGGCACACAACTACCACCTTCCCTACGCAACGGACAACATTCAAAACGAATATATCGCCGCAGAATCCGCCCGGTTGGCTTGGGACGAAGGTGCACGGGTCGTGGTCTTACCGAATATTCCTTTTGGAGTTAATACGGGTCAACTTGATGTAAAGCTTGATATAAACATGATGCCGAGCACGCAGCTGTCCGTGCTGCACGACGTTTCCCATGCGCTTGCCGGGCAAGGTATCCAGAAGCTCGTAATCCTCAACGGGCACGGAGGCAACGACTTCAAACAGATGGTCCGGGAAGTCGGTGCACGAGTGCCTGAGATCTTCATCTGCATCATCAACTGGTACAAGGTACTGGACGGCCAAATGTTTTTCGACGATCCCGGTGATCATGCCGGAGAAATGGAAACGAGCAACCTGCTGCATATTGCCCCTGAGCTCGTGCTTTCATTAAGCGAAGCAGGTACAGGCGGCACGCATCCGTTCAGACTCGAAGGGCTCAGGTCGGGCTGGGTGTGGGCTGAACGTGTATGGCGAAAAGCGACGGATGACACGGGCAGCGGCAACCCTGCCCTAGCCACGGCAGAAAAGGGAGCAAAATTTCTCGAAACACTTACGCAGAAGATTGCCGGATTCATGGTCGAGTTGGCGGCGTGCGACACCGCCAATCTGTACGAGCGGCAGAGTGCCTGAAGCCATTGTCGATCGCCTCTCGCTGCCGGTAGAGGAGCGGATCATGAAGAACAGGCTCGATTCGCCGGCTTGAGCCCGCGATCTGGCTTGAGCCCCCTAAAGATCAAACAGTCATGTGCTCCCGTGGGCATGCGAAGTCTCATAATTGCTGGCTACCCGAGGCTGGATTTCTGTTCGACTTGCTCCAGGTTGGTTGTGCGTCCACAAGAGCGGTATACGTTGCTTGCGCAGTCTTCCGCAGCTTCGGCCAGGGCCGCTCCGTGTCCTTTGCGAGACGATCATGCGAGTCAGAAGGGCTATTCTGTTTTGCAGTGCTATGGGTTTCCGCCAGCACGGGGCAGCTCGAATGAATAGAGGCAGGGGTAGTGAATTTGTGTGGGACGTCAAGAAAATGGGGGCTCGAGGGCGGCAGGGGAATTCTACTCGAAATCCCAATACGCTTCTTCTTGATTCATGGCCTATGGCAGCGCTCCGGATAGTATACTGTGCCGTTCTTGCCATGAAAAGACGCTTATAGGCGGCTTCTTCTAACACACCCATACGAATCACCCATGTACGACTCGCGACACGCCTTCGCGGTCTCTCTCTTGCTCGCAATCGGTCTTCCCGCCCAAGCCCAGGACACGATCAAAGAGCATCTCGAGGCCATCGACGCTTTAAACCTCAAAGCACTCCATGCAAGTCGCGCCGCCGAGTCCGCCTATTCCGTGGGCGATGTCAAGTCCGGGGCTGACACCGTCTTTCAGGCGGTTTGGGGCCAGCCGTCCGGGCTCCCGGGAGACACTATCGCAGCTGTTGCGACGTACGGCTGGAAAACGCGCTGGCAGACGGACGGTACTGCCTTCGATAAAGACCATGTCGAACGGCACGGCTCAGAACCTCCCGCGGTGACTGATCCTGCCCAACTGGGTATAATTGGGCGCGGCCGCCGCGTGCGTGCGCTCTTGCAAACTCTATTGGAAGATCCTTCGACTGAATCAAGTCAAAGGACGCACGCTTCCCACGTCATTGCGTCGCTCAACAACGTAATCGGATGGATGCGGCTCGACGACGGCATAACAAAGGCTGAATTACAGCCGCGAGTGGATCTCACGTACGTTTGGGATGCTCCAAGTGAATTCTGGAATACGACAGCAGATACCGGCTGGCTCCATGAAGCCTTCTCGCAAGCTGTGAACATCCTCAAAACCGATTACGCGGGGGATCTCGAACTGGCCCGCAGTCACGCAGCTGATATGACGGCCCTTCTCGAAAAATGTCGCAGTGGCGTAGACCACGACGGAAACGGTTCCATCGCACCAGTCATGATGGAAGGTGGTCTTACCACCGCCTTCGAACACGCCGGATACGGCGGGATGCTACAGTAATCATCTCGCCCCCGCCTTGTCAATAGCTTAGCAGATGAAAACCACACTGCATCTCATTCTCCCTCTGGCGATTTTGACTGCAACCTTACCAGCGTTGGCACAGGAATCTCATGCTGAGTGGCAGACACTATTCAACGGCTCAAGCCTGGACGGCTGGAAGCAGGCTGGGCCGGGTAGTTTCGTGTTGGAAGAGGACGGGACCATGCGGTCGTCGGGCGGCATGGGACTCTTCTACTGGGCTGAAGACAGCTTTCGCGATTTTGAGCTCGCACTCGAGTGGAAGGTCGGAAAGCACACTGCCAACTCCGGCGTGTTTGTCCGATTCCCTAAAACGGACGATCCGTGGGTGGCCGTCAACGAAGGCTACGAAATCCAGATTGACAACAGCCGCGATAGAGACCACGTTACCGGATCGTTGTACACCTTTTCTGCCCCTTTTCGAGTCGACGTAGCGAAGACAGATGACTGGAACTCATACCGAATCCGGGTTTCGGGGCAACGGTACGAGGTGTGGCTCAACGACGAGAAGATCAACGATTTCTTCGGCGATCGCTCGCGCGAAGGCTATATCGGATTGCAGAATCACGACGATAGCTCGAAAGTCTGGTTCCGTAACGTCCGTATAAGGAAGCTCAGAGAGCCGGGGGCCATGAGCCTGGCCGAAGAATTCGCCGTCAACGACGAGCGTGAAGACATCCGCGTTCTCATGGTCACTGCGACACATGGTTTTCGTCACTCGCAGGCCATCGATGCCCAAAAGAAACTCATGGCAGCACTCAGCACCACGACGGAATTCCGCGTGGACGTAACGGAAGATTTAGCCGACCTCAATCCGGTCACTCTTGCCCAATACGACCTGCTCTTTCTGGCGAACGCGACGCTGCGGACAAACAAGCCGCGCGTGCTGTCGACCACCGTTTGGGCCCCCGGCGACTTTGCCAACTACGACATTACTCTGCACATCCCGGATAACGAATTCAAAGGGAAGGTGGCTCTTTCCGGTGATCTGTCGTCGCTGACCGGAATGATTACTTTCGCTCTGTTCCCCGAGCCGTCTCCACTGACCTCCGCGGTGGTCACGGGCGACTCATTGATATTTACGTGGGAAGCCGGTGCGATGGGAACCATGCAGGTAGCCGCCGAGCTCGTCGGAGACAGCCTTGCGGGCAGTATTTTGCTCGGCTCGATGCAGATGCCGGTTACGGGCGCGTTGCGGACGATGCCCGCAACCACCCTCTCCACATCGTGGGATGTAAAGGTATCAACGCCTCAAGGCACGATGGACATGGTGCTCACGCTCATTGGGACAGACGCCGGAGAGGTCGAATCGCCCGAAGGATTAGTTCCGCTTGAAGACGTACAGCTTGACGGCGAAACCTTCACATTCCGCTTCCACATCGATCAAGCCGGTATGGTCGACGGCACAGCCACTACCTCCGGTGATGATATCACTGGCACGCTTTCTGTTGGCAGCGTAGAATTCGGATTCGAAGGCTCCCTCAAGATCGACGATCAGGAGGAAGACGATGAGGCTGAGAGTCCACACATCACCATAGAGCAGCAGGCAGCTGTCGTCGAATTCCTCTCCGCCGGCAAGGGCTTGGCTATTGCCCATTCGGGCCTCGATGCGCTGTACGGATGGGATGAATACCGCGAAATGGCAGGCGGCGGCCTCTTTGTGTCGCACCCTTGGACACAGAGCGTACGGATCACGGTAGATGATCCTGACAACCCGGCTGTCAACCATTTCGGGGACGGATTCTGGATCCACGACGAGATCTACGTACTTGACGAAAACCCGCGCTGGAACGCTCGCGTGCTCCTGTCGCTGGACACGGAAAGCGTGGCGTTACAGGAGGACGTCTCTGGAGTCGAGCGTAACGACTATCCTATTTCTTGGATCGACACATACGAAAGCGGAAAAGTCTTCGTCACCAAGCTGGGACATTTTGGAGACGTTTGGACCACGCCCTCCTTCGTCCAGCACGTGCTCCAGGGCATGCGTATCGCGGCGGGCAGACTTGACGCTGATTTTTCCGGTCGACGTATCAAGGAGACAATTGCCGAAGGTGTCTGGCCGGACGATCTGGCGGTTGACGAGCATGGAAACGTCTGGATCGCTGAATTGCGCGGCAAGATTCATCGCTACGATGCCGAATCCGGAGAAGTGCACCAGATCGCGCACATCGAAACGACGGATCCCACCAATATCGAGCACGGCATGTATGGGATAGAAGTAGACCCCGATTTCTATGACGGAGCGCCATACGTTTATCTGTATTACGCGGAGCCGGCATCATTCATCAACACACTCTCTCGGTTCACCTATCGCGACGGTATTCTCGAGCGCGATTCCGAACATGTCCTATTGCGAGTGCCAACCGAGCCGACGTGTTGCCATCAGGCTGGTGACATTGAGTGGGCAACGGACGGCACGCTTCTGTTGTCAACCGGGGACACTGGCATGTCTGAAGTCCGTCCCGGCTGGGAAATGACGGACAAGCAGATCGCGGCGTTCCTTGCATTACACGACTTGAAGGACTACCACTGGTCCCGGCTCGTCGACTCAGAACGATCTGCGCAAAACCTCCAGGACCTGCGCGGCAAGGTTCTGCGCATCAACAGGGACGGTTCAATACCGCACGACAACCCGTTCTTCGGAGAACCTGGCGTGCGATGGGAAATCTATGCGTACGGGCTTCGCAATCCATATCGGTTCACTGTAGATCATGACACGAACGCCCTTCTTATTGGTGTAGTAGGTCCGGATGGGGCGTTCGACTACGACGAGTACAACATTGCCGCAAGAGGTGGCGAGAATTTCGGGTGGCCGCGGTCTTTAGGTCGACTTTTCTACAATGAATGGAAGCCTGACATGATACCGAGCTTCGTGCCACCCATTTGGGAATACACGTATGCTACGGGCAGCCGGTCCGCGACTGTCGGGCCGATTTATCGCCACGACGGAGACGAAGCGTTCCCCGACTTCCTTCAAAACAAGGTTCTCGTTTTCGACTGGTCGCGGCGCTGGATCAAGTATGCCGACCTAGTGAGTGGTGAATTCACAAGCGACACAGAAAAAGATGTGCGCACCACGCCGCCGAGTATTGTACTACCCGCCAAGCGTTTGGCTAATATTCGAACCTTCGACACGCTTCGAGGTACGTCGCCGATATCAATCGATCTAGGACCGGACGGCAGCATTGTCGTCGCTGAATTCGATGGTTTTTGGGATGCAGGGCCAAACTCCAAAGTGACGCGCTATCGCTGGGTGTACGACGAATGAGAGCCCCCCTTTCGGCTGATGACTCTATGTTTAAATATCATTCCTACGGGCTGAGTGCGATTCCGGCGATATGGCTGATCGCTCTGGTGGTCGGGTTTATTGTCACGGAAGAGCTGCCTATGCGTACCGACGGTGAAGCCATCTACCTTTCCCGATGCATGTCGTGCCACCAGATCGACGGGAACGGCATAGCCGGTGTATTCCCTCCGCTAAACGGAACCGAGTGGGTTGTCGGTGACAAAGGGCGGCTTATCCGTCTTATGCTTGACGGCATGATGGGAGAAACAGAAGTCAATGGAGTCGTCTATGGCGGTGTAATGCCCCCGTGGAAGTCTTTCTTAACCGACGAAGAGGTGGCGGCGGTACTGACTTACATTCGTGGTGCGTGGGACAACGATGGCTCGCGCGTAACACCGAATGAAGTGGCGCTTGTTAGGAAGGCGACGGAGGGTCGGAAAAGGCCTTGGTCTGCCGAAGAACTCAACGACAGCACCAATCTGGGCATACCAGGTTCTTTCAGCTTCTTAGCCGTTCCGCCCGACACGTCGGCAAACCGATGAATCGCATGCAAGCCCCATGCAAGACCGCATTCTACTTGCCACCTGTGTAGCATTCGCTTTCGGCGCGTGCAGCAGTACATCAGACCAGCCGGAATCAGCGTCGATGTATATCGGATCTGTTGTGAGACTAGACGAGAGACTCGACGCGCTCATTGATTCGGACGTCCGCCCAGAAATCCTTGCCGATGGGTTCGACTGGGCGGAAGGACCCGTCTGGGTCGAAGACGGCGGATACGTGTTGTTTTCCGACATTCCGTCCAACAAAGTGTATCGCTGGAGGGCAGGGGACGGTCTGAGTGATTTTCTCTATCCCAGCGGCTATACGGGTGAGGCTCCCCGCAGTGGCGAAGTCGGCTCCAACGGTCTCACGCTCGACAGCGATGGACGCCTTGTCCTCGCTCAGCACGGTGACCGGCGCATCGCCCGTCTGACCGCCGAACTAAGCGATCCAGCCCCGACCTACGAAACCATTGCAAGCCTGTACGAAGGCAAGCGCTTCAACAGCCCCAATGATCTCGTTTTTCATTCTGGTGGCGCTCTCTACTTCACGGATCCGCCGTATGGACTGGAGCGCAATATGGACGATCCGGCCAAGGAATTGGACTTTCAGGGGGTCTTTCGCCTCGATGTGGACAGTTCGGTGACCCTGCTGACCGACGAACTCTCTCGTCCAAACGGAATTGCGTTCTCACCTGACGAAAAAACGCTCTACGTTGCAAATTCTGATCCTGAGCATGCCGTCTGGATGGCATGGGATGTGCTGGATGATGGATCGATTGCGAATGGGCGAACATTCTTCGATGCCACGGGACTCGTTGAGCAGGGTGAGTTGGGACTTCCCGACGGACTGAAGGTTGACGCAGCGGGCAATCTGTTCGCAACGGGTCCGGGTGGAGTGCTCGTCTTCGCAAGCGACGGTATACACCTGGGAACCGTGAAAACGACGCAGGCGACAAGCAATTGTGCGTTCGGATACGACAATGCGGCACTTTACATAACAGCAGACATGTACCTCCTCCGAATCGCGCTGAAGAGATAAGCTGCTGATCGTGGCCGACTTCCGGTACTCCTACGCTGCCGTTTTTTTGACTTGGATGGTGTGCTCGTCGACTCTGAGTCTTTTCACGAGCGAACACAGCGTACGAAACTCGCCCACTGCAGATCTTCAAGCGATGCGATCTTGACCGTGTTGTGACGGCAGTAAGATGGCAGGCGGCTTAAGCCACACCCCAATCTCACCTGCTGATGGCAGAGCGACTCGGCAATCTTCACCGCGTGTATGGTAATTGAAGTTGCATTAAACATCGCGGTAGGGGCCCCGGGCAACGGGGGTCCCTACCGCGATGACATACGAGGAACTGGTGTCACAC
>JAAXGO010000201.1 GCA_012267425.1 Rhodothermales bacterium | reverse complement strand
GTCTCGGTATAGCGTTCGTTAACGTACCGTCCCTTTTGCGCAAAGTCCGTATCGTCATGGTGGGAGGGGGCTTTTTGTATTCGCTGTTTCTGACCTCGTATCAGTTCCTTATGTTGGAGGAGCGCTGTTTGATCTGCCTGCTGTCGGCAGCTACTGTGGCCTCTATAGCGGCCATTTTGATCTGGGACTGGCGGTATCCGCGTGACGCTTCTCGACCTGCGAGAGAATGGACCGTTTTTGCCGCGATCAGCGGGCTCTGCCTCGTGGTTCTGCTCCTGGACTGGCAATTTAGCGCCAAGGCGGTTGACACTGCGACCACCGTTGCATCGGTGGACGAGACCGTAGATCCGAGACTCTGCTTTTACGACGAGAACATGCCGTATTTCGAGAACCTGGACCAAATCGTGGGTCCGGGTGCTCCTGTCTTGGGCAATCCGGACGGAGAGCTGACGGTCATGGAGTTCTTAGATCCAAACTGTAACCACTGCAAGTTCGTCCATCCCACGATGAAACACCTTGTCGACAAATACGGTGATCGGGTGCGGTTCGTCTTCAAGCCTGTCACGATAGTCGGTGGTCCTACGCACTCGCTAGACGAGGCGATGGCTTTGTGGCTCGCTGCAGAGGCCGGGACGCTCGAAGGTATGTTGGATCTCCAATTCGACAATCAGTCCCCCCAAACGGGAATTTCCCTTGATCGGCTGATCGACTTTGCAGACGATCTTGGGATGGACGAAGATCAGTTCAGGAGAGATATGATTGACAGGCGCCTGGAGCCCACGGTCCGTCAGACAATGCGTGTATTTGATGGAATGGGCCTTGGGGGCGTGCCCGCTATTCTCGTCGGCGGTCGGATGGTGAACTCTGGGTCGCGATCGGTCGGATGCATCGGTCACTTCATAGAAAGCGAATTGGCAGCCGAGCCGGTGCCATGATTCCCTTTCGTCCCATAGGCGGCTGAGATGAATCCTCAATTGCGGCACGAGGCCATTAATACGATTCGGCTGCTGGCCGCGGATGCCGTTCAGCGGGCCAATAGTGGTCATCCCGGGCTGCCCATGGGTGCCGCAGAGATGGCGTACGTAATGTGGAAGCAGCATTTACGGCACGATCCTAGCGAACCAGGATGGATCAATCGTGACCGATTCGTGCTGTCGGCGGGTCACGGCTCGATGCTGCTGTACGCTCTGCTTCACCTGACCGGCTACGATCTGCCTCTCAGTGAGCTCAAGCGATTCCGTCAGTGGGGCAGCAGAACGCCGGGGCACCCGGAAAACCACCTGACGCCCGGCGTGGAAACCACGACGGGCCCGCTCGGACAGGGGTTTGCCAACGCGGTGGGCATGGCGATGGCAGAGCGCTTCTTGGCCGCTCGGTTCAACCGAGTAGGCTACGACATTGTAGATCACCATACATATGGCATCGTCTCGGACGGCGATCTGATGGAGGGGGTCACACACGAGGCCGCCTCACTCGCAGGACACCTTGGGCTGGGCAAGTTGATTCTGCTCTATGACGACAACGGAATTACCATTGACGGCAGCACGGAGCTTGCCTTTACGGAAGACGTGGCCAAACGCTTCGAGGCGTATCGTTGGCAGGTCCTCTGTATCGAAGACGGACGCGACACCGAGGCCATCGACGAGGCACTTCATAAAGCCCGAGGCGATCGTGAGCGCCCATCGCTGATTAAGATCCGGACGATCATTGGTTACGGGAGCCCGCACAAGCAAGGAACCGCAGCGGTACATGGATCACCGCTTGGCGTCGACGAAGTGCGCAGTACGAAGCGCAATCTGGGGTGGTCTGAGCATGTAGAGTTTCACGTGTCCGATGCTGTTCGTGAACATATGAAGGTACCGCCGTGTGCAGATGCATACCACGAAGAATTCAAACGCTATGCTGCCGCGTATCCCGAAGCCGCACGTGAACTGACTCATTGGATGAACGGTGATCTGTCGTCCGCATGGGAGCGTGCTCTGCCGACCTTCGAGGCGGGTTCCCTCCTCGCTACTCGTGCGGCAAGCGGCAAGGTGGTAGATGAACTCGCGACGGTGCTACAGAATCTGTTTGGAGGATCCGCCGATCTCACGCCGTCCAACAAGACGCGGGCCAATACGCAGGCGGATTATCAGAAGGACGTTCCCGGCGGCAGCTACGTCCGTTTCGGCGTACGTGAACACGCAATGGGCGCGATCTGCAACGGATTCGCACTCCACGGCGGCATACTACCCTACTGTGGGACGTTTCTGATATTCAGCGACTACATGCGTCCATCAGTGCGCCTGGCTGCACTGATGGAGTTGCCGATTGTGTACGTCTTTACGCATGATTCCATCGGAGTCGGCGAAGACGGTCCCACGCACCAGGCCATCGAACACCTTGCAAGCCTGAGGGCTATTCCAAACCTGACGGTCATTCGCCCGGCGGACGCCAACGAAACCACCGAAGCATGGAGAGTGGCGCTCAACCGCAGATATGGCCCGACCGCGCTCGCACTCACTCGACAGAAGGTGGAGACGATCGATCGCAGTATGTACGCACCGGCGAGTGGCCTTACGCGGGGAGCCTACGTGGTGTCATCCGAAACGCAGGAGGCGGATATCATCCTCATTGCAACTGGAAGCGAAGTACATCTGGCGTTGGAGGCCGCGCTCATTCTCGGAAGAGACGGCATCGGAGCACGTGTTGTCAGCATGCCCAGTTGGGAGCTTTTTTCTGGAGAGTCGCAGGCCTACAGGGACAAGGTACTTCCACCTCACATCAGGAAACGGCTCGCCGTCGAAGCGGGCGCGACGCTGGGCTGGGAGCGCTGGGTCGGACCCGAAGGGCGTATCATCGGAATTGACCGGTTTGGCGCGTCGGCTCCGGGGCGGATCCTGTTCGAAAAATTCGGTTTCACCGCGCAGAACGTCGCGTGCGTGGCGCGGGACATCTTAACGTAATGCGCCGTGAGGGTCTTCGCGGCTATCTCAGTGGTGGTGCTTGCAGGGCTGGTGCCGTCTGCTTCGAAGGGGCAGGAGGCTGGAGAGCGCTTCAAGTATGCCTGGCGGCCGCTTCTTGAGCACCAGGGCGTGGATTTCCGGTATATCTTCTATAAGCAGGCAGACTCACAAAACGACGGGGTGGTCATCCTTCTCATCAACACCAACGATCACGCTGTCGACTACAGCTTTCGGGTCGTCTTTCGATCCGAAAACAGCGAGGCGGAATCGGAGGTAGCCGGACGGCTTGAGGCGGGGCAGGCAAAAACGGGCGACGAAGATGGCTTATTCTGGATTCCTTTCGACGACGCACGGCCGATTACCGAGCTCGGACTGCGCGCGTACCGGGTAACGGCGGTTTCAGTAAAACGTCCCGGCCCACATGGCACACCTTGTGGCTGGCCCTTCCATGTTTTCTAGAGCAGATGATACTGGATCGTCGCAAGTTCCTTGCTGTGTGTGCGTCCGCCGGGCTGTCCGGCTCATTGCTTAAAGAATCGCTGTACGGGCTCGTTCAAAGCGGACGACCGATTACGGCGGACACCGTGGCCGAGGCGGAAGAAATTGCCGGCGTGTCGTTTTCCGATGAGCATCGCGAGCAGCTCGTCGAAGAACTCCGTGGACGTCTGGACGATTTTGTGGCGCTCCGCGCACTAGATCTCGCTAATGACGCCATACCGTCCGTCGTATTCGATCCGCGTATCGGAGGAGAAAGGATACCTCCAGGGTCGGGCAGGCTCACCTGGGAGCCACCGCCCATCGACCGTCCGCCGGACGACGAATCGCTCGCGTATTTGCCGGTTTCCGCGCTAGCTTATCTGCTCCAATCCAGGCAAGTTACGTCTACATATTTGACGGAGCTGTACCTGGCACGCCTTGAAGAGTACGACGGAATACTTCAGGCAGTGGTTACACTTACGAAAAAGAAGGCGTTTGCACAGGCTGCGAAAGCCGACGTCGAACTGGATGCCGGGGCCTGGCGAGGGCCTCTACACGGCATTCCCTGGGGTGCCAAGGATCTGCTTTCCA
Source organism: Rhodothermales bacterium (assembly GCA_012267425.1). Lineage (GTDB taxonomy): Bacteria > Bacteroidota > Rhodothermia > Rhodothermales > Bin80 > Plut-88865. Next base: position 4,271 of record JAAXGO010000201.1, on the reverse strand, counting down.
CGAAAGGCTATCCGACGACCTGGGGCGCAGTGCCGTACATGACACAACAGATTGACCGCGATGCGGCGGTAGTCGAACAGCTCGATGCAGCTGGTGCTGTCCTCGTCGCAAAGCTCACGCTCGGAGCACTTGCCTGGGGGGATGTGTGGTTCGGAGGCACCACGAAGAACCCGTGGAATGTCGAAGTGGGCTCAAGCGGCTCGTCGGCAGGCCCTGCGGCGGCGGTCGCTGCTGGTCTCGTGGGCTTCGCGATCGGTTCCGAGACCTTGGGTTCCATCGTTTCACCGTCCACGCGCACTGGAGTAACCGGACACCGCCCGACCTTTGGACTCGTAAGCCGGCGCGGAGCAATGACACTGTCGTGGACGATGGATAAGATCGGACCGATGGCCCGCTCTGCGCTGGACTGCGCCCTCGTTTTCGACGCTATTCGCGGAGTCGATTCCGCCGATCCGAGCACCGTGGATGCACCGTTTCCGTTCAACGCCTCGGTGGATCCGACGGCATTGCGGGTGGGCTTCGTAGAAGGCGCGTTCAAGAGCGACGACTACCGTAACGGACCGGCAGATCTTGAAACAGTACGTGTTCTTCGCGACCTCGGCGTAGATCTCATTCGTATCGAGCTCCCCGACGATTTGCCTGTCCAGGCCATGCTGATGGCGCTCGATGTCGAAGCGGCCACCGCTTTCGATGACCTTACGCGCTCGGGAGGCGTCGATGCGATGGTACGGCAAGGGCCAAACACGTGGCCGCACGAATTCCGGCTGGCCCGCTTTGTGCCAGCAGTCGAATTCCTGCAGGCAAACCGCGCACGGACGATCCTCATGCGCCGCATGGCGGAGGTCATGCGCATGGTCGACGTGTTCGTCTGCCCATCATTCCGCGGATCGGCACTCAGGATTACGAATCTGACGGGGCATCCTGCCGTGTGCGTACCCAATGCATTCCACACCCTCGCAGACACTCCTGAATCCAATCGTAGGAGCCCGGGCAGCATTACATTCGTTGGCGGGCTGTATCGGGATGCAGCAGCATTGACTTTGGCACACGCGTACCAGGCTGCAACTGACTTTCATCGCCTTCGTCCCCCAATCACGTAATGTGAATTCGCGCCAAAACAGCCACCAACAGCCCGTTTGGTCCGGGATAACTGTTGGAACACGAGCGGTTCGGGCTTTACCTTAGCCCAATTACCTGTATACCCGTACCGGAATACGGACTGGCCGATCGTCAGGCGATAGGATCTGCGTATTCCAAGCGACATAGTGCATGAAGCTCTCCAGTTTTTTCTACGAGTACCCGAGAGAGCTCATTGCCGAGTATCCCGCCGATCCGCGCCATACGGCGCGGATGATGGTGGTCAACCGCAAAGAGCGTACGGTTGAGCACCGTCTATTCAGTGACATCGTCGACTACTTTAACAAAGGCGATGTCATGGTGGTAAATAACACGATGGTGTTTCCGGCGCGGCTTTTCGGCGAAAAAGAAAAGACGCATGCCCGCATTGAGGTTTTCCTGCTCCGTGAGCTGAACCCGGAAAGCCGGCTCTGGGACGTAATCGTCGATCCCGCCCGCAAGATTAGGATCGGTAATAAGCTCCATTTCAGGAATGGACTCATCGCGGAGGTGATCGATAACACAACGTCACGCGGGCGCACGATCCGGTTCGCATTTGAGGGTACAAACTCAGAGTTGTATAGGAAGATCGACGAGATTGGCCAGACACCGCTGCCGCCGTACATAAAGCGTGACGTCGAGGATGCTGATCGCCAGCGGTATCAGACGATTTTTGCAAAGCACCGTGGTGCTGTGGCAGCGCCTACAGCGGGGCTGCACTTTACACCCGAGATTCTGGCCCGACTCCATCAAAAAGGCGTACAGCTTGCGCCGATCACGCTTCATGTAGGACTCGGCACCTTCCGTCGGGTCGAGGTCGAAGATCTCACAAAGCACCGGATGGACTCTGAACACTACACGATTTCCCGCGAGATAGCCGACATGGTCAACACGGCCCTGCAGTCGAGGCAGCACTGCGTGACCGCGATAGGAACAACCGTAGTGCGTGCTATCGAGACGAGTCTCTCGGTATCACAGCTGCTCAAGGCCAATTCCAGCTGGACCGACAAATTCATTTATCCGCCGTACGATTTCGTGATCACCGAGCGGCTGTTGACGAATTTCCACATGCCCAAGAGTACACTTCTCATGTTGGCGGCAGCATTTGTCGGGTACGACTTCATTTTCGAGGTGTACCAGGAAGCCATCGATAAGGAATACCGACTGTTCTCCTTCGGCGACGCGATGTTTATCGTGTAGCCACGCTCTCTTCGTCTCTAAGAGCGACAGCATGGCCGAACCGAAACCCGACCTGGTCGCTGTATTGATCCCGGCCAGCGGTAAAGGCAGCCGACTTGGTGGAAGGCGGAAGCAATTCAGGCGTTTGGGCGGCGAGCCGCTCATCGTCAGAACCATGCGCGCCTTCCAAGAGCACGACGCAATTGACTGCATCGTTGTAGCGGCGCCGGCCGACGCACGGAGCGCACTTGAAGTGGAGCTCCGCCGGTGCGGGATTTCCAAACTTGTGGCTGTGGTATGCGGCGGTGCCAGTCGGCAAGCGTCCGTTCACGCTGCGCTGTGTGTCGTTCCGCCAGAAATCACGACGATTCTCGTGCATGACGCCGTTCGGCCATTCGTGGAGCCGGGACACATAGATGCGGTCATCGCCGGTGTCCAGTGCTGCGGTGCGGCCGCATTGGGCGTGCCGGTATCCGACACGCTGCGGTACGCCGACCGCGGCGTGTACGGCGAGACGGTTCCGAGAGCAGGCCTCTACCGTATGCAGACGCCGCAGGGTTTCCGGCGGGACTGGTTCGAAGAGGCGCACACAGCGGCGGAAAAGCAGAAACTCCGGGCCAGTGACGACGTCGAATTGGTACGCAAAATGGGCCACCCGGTAGAGATTATTGCGGGAAGTAGTCTCAACGTGAAAATCACCACACCGGACGACTGGGAGATAGCCCAACTAGTCTGGTCCTACTTTTTGGCGCATCGGTCGGTGTAGCCGATGGACCGCATCGGATTCGGCTACGACGTGCATCGCTTTGCCAAGCATCGACCTTTGATGCTTGGTGGAGTGAAAATACCAGCTGTAAAGGGCCTAGCCGGGCACTCCGACGCCGACGTATTACTGCACGCGATTGGAGATGCGCTCCTTGGTGCCGCCGCGCTGGGAGACCTCGGTGTGCACTTCCCGGATGATGACGAGCGGTTTAGAGACGCGGACAGCCGGAAACTCGTGCGGAAGATTGCAGGGATCGTGAAAGATGCAGGATTCACCGTCGCGAACGTGGACGCGACGGTGGCTCTTCAACGGCCAAAACTTCGCGGCTACATTGACCTGATGCGAGCGTCAATCGCCCGGACACTGTCCATCGACAGCGCACGCGTGAGTATTAAGGCCACAACCACTGAAGGACTCGGCTTCGTCGGGCGGGAAGAGGGCGCTGCGGCGTGGGCAGTAGTTTTGCTGAAAGTGATCTGAGGGTGATGGACCAGTTCTTTGCGGATTTGTACGTGGAAATGGAGCAATTCCCGCCGGCGGTTGCGTACGTCGTCCTTCTAGTGGTCGCATGGGCAGAAAATGTCGTGCCTCCGCTTCCGGGAGACGTGCTGGTTGTCTTGGGTGGGTATCTGGCAGGTATGGGCATCCTTCAGTTCGGCTTGGTCGTTGCGGTCGCCTCACTGGGCTCGGCGGCAGGCTTTATGACCATGTATGCCGTCGGGAGACGCGCCGGAGATGTCGTATTCGACGAGACGCGTTTGCGCTGGCTTCCCCGCAAAAGGATCGCCGAAGCCAGAGATTGGCTTCGGCGGTGGGGCTACGGCGTGGTTGCCGCCAACCGGTTCTTGAGCGGAGCACGGACAGTCATTTCGTTGAGCGTCGGCATGGCAAGGATGGCTGCGGGACGGACCGTTTTGTGGGCTACACTCAGCGCGCTTATCTGGACACTCCTGATTACCTGGCTCGGGTATTTTCTCGGAGACAATTGGCAGGCGGCTGGGGCCTACTTCAAGCAGTGGGGTCTGATCGTCACCACACTCCTTCTGACTGCGATAGCCTTGCGCTGGTTATTCCGCCGTCGAGAAGAGGCGACTTGATCTTTGCCATTGAATTACGTATACTAAGAAGCTATTTTGTAAACATGGTCCTTTCGTGCTGGCGTAGCTCAACGGGTAGAGCGGCTGATTTGTAATCAGCAGGTTGGGGGTTC
>JAAXGO010000200.1 GCA_012267425.1 Rhodothermales bacterium | reverse complement strand
GCCTCGATCTCCGCCCTGATCTCCTCGATCTCCTTCCGCAGCCGCGCCTCCTCTTCCACCATCCGCCCGTAACTCATCGCTTTCCGCTTACTCGCGTTCGCTCGAACCTTCGCGTAAATTCACTGACACCCTGCCAAGTCCAGCCAGACCCATCGCCCGCGCGAGGACCACCACCTCGGAAAACACCGCGCGGAAATCCCCAAGATGCCGCCTGAACTCGCACAGCGCGTTCGGTGCTTCGGAAAATTCCCTGCCGCCAGCATCCGGAGCGCGACATCGTCTTCCAGCCTCTTCGCCATCTTCCGCGACGAGAACGGTCCCGTCGCATATGCATAGATCAACACCTTAACCATGGATCGTACGGCGAGTTGTGCCGCCCGTCTCCACGGTACGGCGCGTAGAACGCGCCCAGATCTACCGTGTCCACCAGGTCGCTTACATGGTGTGCCAAGTGATCTTCCGACACTTACTTGCGAAGATCCGGAGGCAAAAGCAGAATCTGGTCCGGATGGTAGGGCCGAAACGTCGTTCCCATGAACCCTCCTCGGTTAACCGCAGAACTGTCCAAATGCCTTCGCTACCTCGAAAGATAACCCTGTGCGGTTTCTACGGCGCAGATTCCTAGTGGACCTTGAAGCTCCCCAGCCAGTTGATAGATGCCAGCTTTTTGCCTGTCCAGTTGTCTTTGATGGTGACCTGCCAGGAGTCGAGTTTCCTTTTTTGGACGCGACTGTGTGTGGGTTTCCAGATGCAGTTATGGTAGACGGCCAGCCTGACGGTGAGAAGCCTCTTATCTTCGTAGCCGGCTGAGCGCCAAAGATCGGGGGCGACGAAGACGGCGGTTTCTTCGAACCGCACGCGCTGGACGCCATCGCGGCTCAAGATTTCGATGACGTTACGGGCTTCGGCTTCGTGGGCGGGCTTGCATACGTCCTGTGCTGCGACAGGCGTGGTGATAGCCATCGTGAAGAAGGCCGCGATGAAGGGGAGGAAACGTATGTTAGAAGGGTAGTTCATCGTCGATGAGGTTGTGGTGGTGGAGGACTGATTTTTGTGTGGTTCGGATCGTTCTGTCTGGTACATCGCTTAGATGGTCAACTAGTCCCAAAGCCATAGTATCTTCTGAAGTATACCAGGTCCCTTGCGTAGCTACCGTTCAGGACCCCTCGTAAAAAACGCCGCATGCACGATTACTCCATTCAGCGTCAAGCAATGCCCGGCGAGTCGGTCATCCGACACTCGATGCTCCATACCGAGTCCCACGCCCGGTTCTGCTTTCGCCAGGTGCAACGCAAAGCGCCGCACAAATCTCAGAACCTGGCTGGCTGACGGATTCCCCTCAGCGGCGGGTGATTCTAAAAAGTGTGACCGGATCAGAGCACCCCAATGTGCAGCCAATAGATGTGGAGCGCCGAAAAGGTCCATCCCTGTGACCCAGCGGCCATGAACGATCACGATACCGCACTGCCCGGGGAGTGGTCCGCGGGCGACGAGGTTCTCTACAGCCCTGGCAAGGGATGGTCGGCGGCGATGTGCTGCTTGCCTTGCATCCGCCGCAGCCGCGGTGGTGGAATGCACGGCCACCCGTTCCAGCATCTCATCAACTTCGCTCCAGACGGCCGACTGATCGCCCCTACGGGAGCCATGGCTTCGCATGGACGCGGTGACGCCTTCGGACTTCCTGGCGCGGATGCGGGGCCCTGCATATACCTCGTCGCGCGTCCATGCACGGCGCTGGCCCCAGCGACCCCGCTCGAGACAAGAGACCGGAATCTCCAGTTCGGTCTCGGCGGGCACGAGGACCGTCACGTTGACAGCGCGGTTTTGCTTGCCGCCGAGGAAGTGTTCGCCCTCGGTAACGAGCACCGGCTTGTCGCTCGGATTTCGGACACGCAACGACTGGACAGAGGCCTGGTCGAGCTCATTTACAATAAGCCCCGACTCTTTGCCGGTCGTAATGGCTGGCAGCTCGTTGGCCGCCACGTATACAGGAAAGAAGGACACGCCCAGACGCGTAATCGGCCAGCCGATCGCGACAGAGTCAAGTTTTTGTACGGTCATAGATACCTCCAGAATTAAAAGTCAACAGACTAGCAGGCGGTGGAATAAAGTGGCCCGGCAGGGAGCCGGTGTTACATACAGTAATAAGGTGTGAACGCGGTGGTTGTGTACAACTGGGGGCCTTAGGGACGGGTATGGGTATTTGGCGAACCGCTTCATTGCGAACGGACACTTCAGCGTCTTTCCATGACATGTTCCGTTGGATTGATTTCCGGGTGCTATTGCAGTGCTCCGTCATCTTCCGGGAATGTGAGTAGGTATGGCTAGATGTGGCTCGTGCGGTCTGTATCGAAAGTGCCATGATGCATGCTCCTGTCCTCTGAAGGACAGTTACCTAATTAATGATATGACTGGCGGATGACGACCCTATGTCATATCCCTTGCCAGATGGAAATTTTTTCTATACCAGGTTCGTCCACATGGTTGCTTCCCCGCCGCAGGCTTTACTACCATGCCGCTCTGCATCGGCTGCGTTCACTGGCGCGATGGAATTCTCGCGGCAATTCTTCGGGGCCGCCTCAATGGCGATCGAGGATCGTTCACCGCTGTGTCCGCATCGAGAATGTCGCCCTGGAGGAATTCGACAACACGTACCATGCTACACCGGTCCGTGGAAGAATTGCCCCGGCAGGGAGCCGGTGGTACATACGGCAGGAGGTATGTGGACGCGGTAGTTGTGTACAACAGGCAGCCTGAGAGGCGTTGGCATTCACGTCTTGGGCTCCCCAGAGGCCAGCGAAGCGCCCGATTGGGGTCGGGATGGATAAGGCATTGGAATTGAAAAATGAGCAAGAAAGCTTAGGGCGGTCGATTGGAGTAGCCAGAAAGGTGCTATGAGGCCGTGGTCTCCTGGATGTAGGTGGATACCATCGTTCTTTCAGGCGGTGTGTAAGTGTGAAGCCGCTTGACATTTAGGGGCGAGGCAGACGAGGCCCCACCAACCACCTTGCATTTCCGTCTACTCCATGACTCCAATCCTAATAACCACATTTCGCCAAGTCGGCACCGACTCCATGCCCATTCCACCGATCGAGCTTCTGCGGCGCAAGTCCTAGGATCCTTGTCCCAAGCCGTCCGTGTGAGCCTCCGGCTGACCCTCTGGCTGAACAGCCCGGAAGCTATCCTTGAAGCGCGCATACAGCGCGTTGGTAAACTCGTCCGCAGCTTCTCTTGTTAGGTCAACGACGTGGGGGTACCGGACAGCCTGTGCGCCGGCTGTATCGACTAAGACAGAGCGGAGCCCAAGGCGTCGCTGAAACGGGTTTCCGACCGTCGAAAACGACTGGAGTCTTTCGGTGGGGACGATCCAGAGGTAACTCTGAAATACACCCCGGCGAATGAACAGGAAGTCGTCGGTCAGCACAAAGCCGTGGAAGCGGTATTGCAGCAGGGCCAGGAAGTAGAGCGCAGGAAGAAGCATAAGACCCCACCACACTTGCGGCCACCAGTACGCCGGGATGGCCAATAGCACGACGCATGAGATCGTGTACCGTACCATGGTGCGCCGAAAGTGAAGAGGGGAGACCATCTCAAATGACGCAGGAAGCGAGAACGGCAGGATGTGCGGAGCCAGCTCGATAATTTCTGCCAGTCGAGCAAACGGCACGGCGACCTGGTAGCCGCGTTTTTCGACGTCGTAGCCGACGGTCTGAAGCTCCAAACGATACCATCCGAAGGCACGCATGAGAGGATTCTGCCGCAAAATCAGCGACTGGACGCGCTTCAGCGGGATTGCGCCTTCGCGGACAGTGAAGAGACCGTGTCGTCGTAAGATCTTGTCGCCGGAGCGGTCCAGACGGAATCCCCAATATCGGGTGACGGTGACGGCGACGCCCGTGAGCCATCCGAAAGCGATGGCGGCAAGTATGGTCACCGCGCCGATCTCCCACGGAGACGTTCGCGCCGTCATGGCCATCTCTTCGGCACCGCCGCCTACAAGGAACTCGGCAACCGATTCTGGCGAAAGACCGATTGCATCCCCGAAATACTGGAGGCCGGAAAAAATGATGGCGATATATACGAGCGAAAACCGGTACGCCCCCGACAGAAACATCCGCCCGAGCGTCATAGTGAAGAGTCTGTCCGAAACGGGTCCCTCCACCACTGGCACTGCCTCGTGCCGGTACAGGCGTACGATTTCGCGGATCCTCTCAGCTTCCGCGAGGCCGACGTACTCCAGAACGCCTTCGGCCTCTTTGCTGCCAGCCGTTTCGATTCGCACCTTGGCCGTTCCAAGCAGGCGGGGCAATAGGCTTCTCTCGACCACAACGTTCTGTACGCGTTCCAAAGGAATGTTGCGCCTCCGCCGCGTCAGCACACCGCTATGGATGGTGATGGCACGACGGGTGACACTGTAGCCGAAGCGCAGGTACTGCACGACGATGAGAGGTAGCGCGACAAGACCGTACAGTGCCCCGAAAACAATCAGAGGGATCGTCGCAATGCCATCGTTTCCGCTGAGTATCGAAACCAAAGCGAGGGCCACAACGGGAAGGCTCCGGAGCGCGCGCTGTACCAACGTCAGCGGATGCAATCGGGCGAGTTCCTCCATCACAACGCATCCTCCGTGATGTATTGCTTTACCGTGTCACGGAGGTATTCGGCCACCTCGTAACGCAGCCCAGGCAGCACGACATCGCTGCTCCTAGACCCTGCCGTATGGACGATGAGGCGGCCGAGTTCGTAGTTGCGCTCCACGAGATCCTGCGACACGTCGAGGTGCTGAATCCGTCGCAGCGGGACGATCGTCCGCACCCGATTCCAGATACCCCGCTCCAGATACAGCTCTTCGGGCCGCAGGTCGTACCGCCAGAATCTGTAACGAAGCCCAGGCACGAAGGTAGTCGACAGCGCCCCCACAATGAGGCAGGATGCCGACAAAACTCCGAACGGGAGACTCGCCCACAGGATGTCCACAAAGATCGCGACGAACAAAAGGATTATCCAAAATAGACAGGACTTGATCGTCCATACCGTGCGTACGGCCGGGTCGAGAGGCTGCATTGAGAGTGCCATTCGTTGAAATTGCGTCCGTTGTAACCGCCTTGGATACGATGGTTGCTCTTCGAACGGCAAAGTGGCACGTGCGTTCACAGTGTGCGATGGCGAAGCAAACGATCGGCATTCTGGGCTGCGGCTATCTGGGTTTTCCACTCGCAATCGCTCTCAGCGAACGTGGCTGGCACGTCAAAGGCTCGACGACAACGCCGGAGAAGATGCGGCTCCTTGAAAAGGCGGGCATCGAGCCATATCTGCTAAGGTTGAACCCCGAATTCGACGGCAATCCGACACAGTTCCTCGAGACCGACACGTTATTTCTTAATATACCGCCCGGTCGACGTCGCAATAATGTGGAGCCATTTTACGGCGCACTGATCGCGGCCGTGCTGCATGCCGTTCGCCGCTCGAGTGTACGATTTGTCATATTCGCAAGCTCGACGTCGGTATACCCGGCGCAAGATCGTGTGTGGAAAGAAGAGGAGGCTGGAATCTCTCCGCCGCGGCGCGCGTCCGGGCGTGCGCTCCTTAAAGCGGAGCGACAATTGCAATCCGAACCGTCGCTCGATGCAACCATACTTCGCTTTGCCGGACTCTACGGCTACGAGCGCGCCCCCGGGCGGTTTGTCGGCGGCATACTTAGCCGCCCGCGGAACGTCGTCAACGTTATTCACAGGGACGATGCTGTAGGAGCTGTTCTGGCAGTTCTCACGCACGATGCACGGGGCGAAACGTTTAATGTCTGCTCCGACGGCCATCCGACGAGAGCGAAATTCTATGCCCGAGCGGCCGAGTGGCTGGGAGCGGATCCTCCCACGGTCGAAGACGGTTCTGTGCGGCAGTCAGGGCGCGTGAGCAACCGAAGACTGAAAGAACGCCTGGGATATGCAATGGTGTGGCCGGATCCGCTACGGCCGGCGCCGTAACGAAAACTCGTCGTGATGAACTCGCAGAAAGTTCCATTGATTAGGCGGAGCCCCCCCAGGGGGGGGGGGCTATGAGCGGCAATCCGGCATTGGATCTCCGTTACCGGCGCACCGTGCGATTCCTGGGAGAGACTCTTCCCGCACCGGCGCGTATCCTGGATCTTGGTACCCCGAATCCGCTGTCCCATATCCTCAAGCTCCAAGGCTACGACGTTCAGAGCACGCAAGGAGATCTGAACGACGAGACATCCGTAGTGCAAGGGCGAGAGGTTGACGCAGTAACTGCCTTCGAAATCCTGGAGCACCTCGTCGCACCCCTTAACGTACTGCGGGCCATCGATGCACCGCGGCTGTTTGCCACTATACCTCTGCGGTTGTGGTTTGCCACAGCCTACCGCAATCCGGACGACGAGTGGGACCGCCATTACCACGAATTCGAAGATTGGCAGTTCGACTGGCTCCTGAAGAAGGCACAGTGGCGTATCGTCAGAAAAGAAAAGTGGACGAGTCCGTCACATGAAATCGGACTACGCCCGATCCTTCGCCGCTTCACGCCACGGTACTACGCCGTGGAGGCGGTGCGCGTATAAATCAACGACGTAAGCCCGTGACACAGAATTCGCTTACGCCCGAGGAAGAGCACGTCATCGTCCACAAGGGGACCGAACGTCCTTGGACAGGCGAGTACACCCTGCATGAGGCAGCGGGTCTGTATACATGCAAGCGCTGTGGTGAGCCACTATACAGGTCAGATTACAAGTTCCGCTCTTTCTGCGGATGGCCGAGCTTCGACGACGAAATCGAAGGGGCCGTCCGGCGGATGCCCGACGTGGATGGGCACCGGACGGAGATCGTCTGTGCACGGTGTGGCGGTCACCTCGGACACGTGTTTTTAGGCGAAGGACTTACGCCAAAGAACGTGCGCCACTGCGTCAACTCGATTTCGCTTCTCTTTGTCGCTTGCGAGGAAGAAAGAACATAGTATGGCAGGATTACGGACCGATAGACCAAAAAAAGGCCTCGCGCTCTGACCGGCGCGAGGCCCTTGATGTAGTAATGACTGGTCAACATACGGCTACCCCACGTGACCGCACGGAGTCCAGCGTCGCCCCATGAACACTGCAGTGTTGACCGCGAGGTTACGCCATTGGGTAGGGGCCAGTCAAGATCAAGTAAATTATATGTTGTAACGTCTTTTGAGTCAGTACACTCGCCAGATGGAATCATGCTCCATACTGGACCATACGTTCAACAAGGTTACTTAAAGTAATAGTTTAAGAATAATTTTGCATCGGATAGGGTTTTCCGGGCGCATTTCGTATATTGCGTCACATGCAACGAGGGTGCCGGAGGTGGGACTCGAACCCACACACCCTCTCGGATACAGGTTCCTAAGACCTGCGCGTCTGCCATTCCGCCACTCCGGCCGAATGTGCGCTGCAATCTACCGATCGTTCGAATTGTTCCAGACCAACCGCCTTCGCTCAACCCCTGCTATAGCGCCATGACTTACCCTACACGATTCCTCTTAGCACCGTGCGTCCTCTACTTGGCCACCGTGTCCGTAGCCGTTGCCCAAGATGATCCGCACAGCGCGGGCCGATTCGACGATGGCAAGATGTGGACGTTTGACTTTCCTCCGACGGAGTACCTCAAGGAGACCTATGGCTTCGAGCCGGACGCCGCGTGGTACGAAAATGCACGCCTCGGCGCGCTGCGCATTCCTGGCTGTTCGGCATCGTTGGTGTCATCCGCAGGTCTGGTAATGACCAATCATCACTGCGCGCGGAGTCACGTCACCAGCGTGATGCGCGAAGGAGAAGAGCTCGTCGACGACGGCTTCTATGCGACGACACTGGAAGAGGAGCGCCCTGCTGCGGACATGTGGGCGGACCAGTTGATCGCCATTCATGACGTTACCGACGAGGTTGATCTAGGTACAGACCGCGAAGTAATCGAGGCTCGCCTTATCGATGAGGCCGATGAAAGCGGCGTCCACGTGGAGTTCATTTCGCTCTTTCACGGGGCAAAGACATCTGCCTACGTATTCCGGCGGTTCGAAGACGTGCGTCTCGTCATGGCACCGGAGCTGCAGATGGGCTACTACGGTGGCGATTGGGACAACTTCACGTATCCCCGATACGCACTTGACGTGAGCTTCTTCCGCGTCTACGAAAACGGCAGCCCGCTCGAAACGGAAAACTACTTCGCCTTCAGCGACGAGCCGATCGACGTGGGAGATCTCGTCTTTGCCATCGGCAATCCAGGCAGCACATTTCGTTTGGAAACCGTCGCACAACTTGAGTATCGGCGTAACGTACGTGAGGGTGCCGTACTGGACTTCCTCGAATCTCGCGCTGCGGCAATCGGGGATGCGATTGAGGCCGATCCAGACCATTCCTCGGTGCCGGATCTGAGAGACAGGAGGTTCAGCCTCCTAAATGGGGCGAAGCTCTATCAGGGCCGCGTGCACGCTCTCGCGGACGAGATCATCATGGCCCGCCGCAAGGATACTGAGCGCACGCTCATCGAAGCTATCGAGGCGGATTCCGCGCTTCGTGCAACGTACGGTGGACTGCACGCGGAAATGGCCGAAGTACAGGCCGAGCGCATAAATCAGGCAGCAGCCTTTGGTGCATTTTTTGCATTTGGGAACCCGAGTTACGAATCGTCGCTCATCCGGCGCGCCGTGGCGATGAGTCAGGGATCTACGGATTTATCCTCGATTGTCGACGGGCATCCCGACTTGGAACGGGGCCTGCTCATCGCGCGACTCCGTGACATCGAAACCTGGCTCGGGCCCGACCACCAGGCAGCAAAGGCACTGCTTCGGGGCCACACGCCCGAAGAGGCTGCGAGCACGCTTCTAGCCGCGTCGGCCCTTGCAACCGATCCCGGCGATGTACTACCCGAGAATGATGTGGCCGTGGAGGCAGTCGCAACCGCGCTTCAGGAATTCTCCGAATTCTCGGCAGCTGCGACATCTCTCCAAGAACGCGAGTCGGCCCTCGCACTCCAACTGGGGCGTGCCCGCTTTGCGGTCTATGGCACGCAGATCCCTCCGGACGCAACGTTCTCTCTCCGGCTGGCTGACGGCGTCGTGCGAGGCTACGAATACAACGGAACCATCGCCCCTCCGTATACGACGTTCTATGGTCTCTACGATCATTACTGGTCGTACGGCGAGGATTCGGATTGGGATTTACCCGACAAGTGGAAAGGGCCGCCGAGCGGTCTGGACCTCGGAACCCCACTCAACTTCGTGACCACCTCGGACATCACCGGCGGCAATTCGGGTTCGCCGATCGTCAACGAAGAACTTGAGGTCGTCGGTCTCGTGTTTGACGGCAACATTGAGAGCCTGTCGGGTGACTTCATTTATCTCGAAGAAAGCCGTCGTTGCGTGGCCGTTGCCGCGGCAGGAATCCTGGAAGCACTGCGCGACGTCTACGTCGCCGATCGTATTGTCGAGGAGATCGAAACGCACGAGCTACCCGCCGACGACGAGTAATGTAGACGATGGTCCGGTTGCGTCTTCCAATTCGTACAGCCTTCGCTCTCGTTGTTTTATCCGCGTGCGCGTCGCCGAAGGAAGTCGCCCGTGTAGTCGAGCGACCGCCAGCTCCCACGGAGGAGCTGCTCGTAGTACCGGAGGCGGCTGATGTCGCGACTGACGCCCCGCATGGCTCTTTCGAGATAAGACGGTTTGACAGCGGCAAGATGTGGACGTTCGACAATCCGCCGCTCGGCTGGTTTGAGGAAGCGTATGGCCTGCGACCTGATTCCGCGTGGTTTCGGCGAGCACGTCTCGGAGCGCTGAGGTTCGGCTCGTCTTGCTCCGCGTCGTTCGTGTCACCGTACGGGCTCGTGATGACGAACCATCACTGCGCACGAGAGAGTGTCACGAAAGTGAGCCTTTCGGGCGAAGATTTGCTGCGCGACGGTTTCTACGCCCGAACGCTTGCGGCCGAACGCCGGGTGGAGGATTTATACGTGGAGCAGCTCGTTGAAATAGCCGATGTGACCGAGCGTGTTCACGCGGCTGGCCGGGTAGTGCGCGGGGACACCGAGCGTGTTAGAGCCCGAGGCGTCAAAGCGGACGACATCGAGCGGCAGATGACGCAGACGGCAGCGGCCACTGATTCTACGCTGCGCGTGGAGGTGATTGAACTGTACGACGGCGGCCGTTTTGCTGCATACACCTATCGCCGCTTCGAGGAGGTTCGCTTGGTTATGGCTCCCGAAAAGCGGCTCGGCTACTTCGGTGGTGATCCGGACAATTTTACCTATCCGCGCTACGCACTTGATATGTCCTTTTTTCGGGTGTTCGACGGTGCCGGCATGCCACTTGAGACGCCGGAATACTTTCGCTGGAGTACCGAAGGGAGTAGAGAGGGAGATCCGGTTTTCGTGGTCGGCAATCCCGGATCGACAAGCCGGTCGGGGACGATAGCACAGCTGGAATTCGAGCGTGATTTTGCGGTTCCTCAGAGAATCAAAGCCCTCGAATCACGTGCCGGCATTCTCGAGGATTATCTGGCTGGCGTCGACGCCCCGACGGTTACGAACGCCTGGTTTTCACTGCGCAATTCGATCAAGGCACTGACTGGCGAGCATGGCGGCCTAGGCAACCCTGAGCTCATGGCACGCCGCCGCGCCGCCGAACTCAAGCTCATGAGTGACATTGCCGCAGATGATTCGCTAAAAGACGAATACGGCGACATCTTTCAGGCCCTGGAAGAGCTGCAGACGTCCAAGAAATCCGAAGTCCGGCGATCAGCAGCCTTTATGCTATTTGGCACAGAAGCCGGATCACGCGTCCTCACGCGGGCACTTTACGGGTATTACTACGACACGCTCAAGCGCCGCGGTTTCTCGTCGCCAGAAGAGCTGTCCGAGATCCGCGGTGATGCAGTTGCGTACGAAGATTTTCCCGCGGACGTGGAAAAGCGCCTCGTGGCCCTGCGCCTGAGCGAGGTACGTGACGCGCTGGGAGTTGACGATCCCACGTTTCGCAAGATAGTCGGCGAGCGGTCCGTCGAGGAGGTGGCCGCGCAGCTTGTCGATTCGACAGCGCTCATGGATACCACGAGATTCGGCAAGCTCCTGGACGGAAGTTACCTGAGCAGCGGCGACGTCTCCGTGGCGCTTATCGATGCACTCGCGCCGTTGTACTTCACCACGGCGGGGCAGCTGCAAAGCTTCAATGACCGCGAAGACCTACTTAACGGGCGCCTCGCGCAGGCGCGATTTGAACTCTACGGCACCGCCACTCCCCCGGACGCGTCGTTTTCACTCCGCATCGCGGACGGCGTAGTTCAAGGGTATGCCTACAATGGGACCGTAGCTCCGTCACATACGACATTTTATGGGCTCTACGACCACTACCATTCCTACTTTGGCGTCAGCACAGAGTGGGACCTGCCTGACAGGTGGCGCTCGCCGCCCCCGTCGTTCGAGCTCTCTACACCGCTGAACCTTGTGAGCACGAACGACATCACGGGAGGTAATTCAGGATCTCCGCTTCTTAATCGTGACCTACACGTCGTGGGCCTCATCTTCGATGGCAACATCGAGGCGCTGCCCAATACGTTCCTCTTCGACGACAGCGTCGCAAGGGCAGTCTCGGTAGACTCGCGTGGGATTCTTGCAGCGCTAAGCGAGATGTATGACTTAGATCGCATTGCGCTGGAGCTCACAGGCCACGGCATGTTCGAGACGGAAGAAGAAGCAGACGAAAGTCAGCGCTAAACGCCCGAAGGCACGGCGGGCCGGCCTCCGCGGGGAGAACCGGCGCGCGCCGTCGTTCGGTAAAGGCGAAAACTACGAGATCGTGATCGTCCGTGACTTCAGCTCCGCGCGTCCGGGCACGCGGATCGAGAGTACGCCGTTGTTGAACTGCGCCTCGACGGCGTCCGTATCGGCGAATTTAGGCAGAGAAAAAGTGCGCCTAAAGTGCCCGTGGACACGCTCCCGGCGGCAGAGCGTGTAGGACTCGTCGGCCTCGGAAGCCTGACGCTCACCTTCGACGTGAAGTACATGTCCGTCGACATGGATCGCGATATCGTTCTTCGTCAAGCCCGGCAGATCCAGCTGCAAAGTGGTCACGCCGTCCTTGACAGTTACGTCTGCGTGTGGCACCCATTCGCCCGTATACCACGTGGTGGCGGGTTCAAGTTCAATGGGAGCGAAGGCGTCCATCAGCCGACTGAATTCGCGCTGCAGGCTGCCGAGATACGGCTGGCGAGAGGTGAGAAAGAGGTTAGCCATTGTTGTTTCCTCCAGTGATTTTGATTCGAGCGAGGCGACGATCACCGCGCTTGCACACTTTCTCTTCAAGGTGCATGCCACACGGCCAAGCCTGCCAAAGTGCACGTAACGAAAGGTGCCCACTCAGACATCCTGTCGGTGGCAAAGGCTTAAGGTGTCATCGGCGAGGATGACGCGACGTGCCGCACCGGCCATCGCGTCAGGTCTCATCTGACGGAACTTCAGTGGCTTGTATCCGATAAAGGCGATCGCATTTGCCCAATCCCCCGGGATCTGGTTCATTGCATGAAGTATTACAGTCTGCTTCTAGCCTGCTTTCTTTTTTTCCAACCGGCTCGGGCACAGTTTCTCGTCCGTGGACACGTGGTGGATTCCGAAACGGGTGAGCCGCTTCCGGCGGCGACGCTGCAGATCGAAGGGACGTATCGGGGCACGATTGCGAGCGGCGAAGGGGCCTATGAACTCAGAGTCGAATCGCTTCCGGCCACACTCGTGGTCCGGCACATCGGCTACGAAACCCAGCGGCGTACGCTTGACGCTCTGAGCGAGGAAGCTCACGATTTTCACCTGCAAGCAGTGGCCATCGTCATTGAGGAGGTAGTCGTCACGGGCGACGACCCGGCTGTTGCAATCATGCGACGCGTGATTGAGCGTAAGAGTCTCTGGCAAGCGGCACTGGAGACCTTCGAAGCCGATGCGTATACGCGCATCGCAGTTTCAAACGATACCGGAATTGTTGTCATAGTAGAGTCAGCAACCGCCGCATTCTGGGATCGCGACAGAGGAATGAAGGAAGTCTTGAAGGGGCGGCGGGAGACCGCGAATATCGAATTGGAGTGGACCTTGCCGGCGGCGCTTGTCATGACGAATCTTTACGACGACGACGTACGAGTCGGCGGCCACACGTTGGTGGGTGTCACGCACCCGAAAGCGCTGGAGCTGTACAGGTTTCACCTCGAAGGCACGCGTCTCTTGGACGGTATTACCGTTTACGACATCGGCGTAGAGCCCAAGAGCCGGCTGACGAGTGGCTTCGTCGGGCGCATTTCGATTCTCGACGATGAGTACGCAATGATTGACGTCGAATTGCGCCCGAATGAAGCCTTTCTTTTTCCGCTGCCCGTACAGCGATACGATGTGATCTTTAGGCAGCAGTTTTCTTCCTTCGGTGGAGAATTCTACTTCCCGGTCGACTTTCGCGCGGACACGTACATGGATATCGGCGTTCCCGGGATCGTGACTCTTCCGACAATTCACGCCACTCAGGTATCGAGGCTGTCGGACTATCTGGTAAACGTATCCGTACCAGATTCACTCTTTGAATCGGATGCCGCTGTTTTGGTGGATTCTTCCACGGTAGCCAGTACCACGCTCGAAGAAGAAGGACTGATCGTTCCGCTTTCCGCCGCCGAGGAAAGGGCATATGCTAGCATCGATAGTACGAACCGGCTGGAGATGGCCTTCGCTCCGCAGGGTCGTCTGGGCCGCATGATGAGGTCCTCCTCGGAAGATAACCGGTCGAACTCATGGCTGCCTGCCTGGCTGGACCCAGATACTGAATTATGGTATAACCGCGTCGATGCCCTGCACGCTGGCCTGGGCGTTACCGTGGATGCAGGAGAGCATGTGAAACTCGGAGCGGGAGGTGGGTGGAGTAGCGGTCTAAAGGGCGAAGATCAACGTTCGTATCACGCGGTAGCGCGCGTGAGCACGGACGGACGGCGTAACGTTTTTTTGGAGGGGAAATACCGTGCCGGCACCGCGCTGCAGTACGACTCGGACCATCAATGGCGTCTTACGAACGGGATCGTCTGCCTGCTGGGCGGTAACGATTATTTCGACTATTATCGGAGGCGGGGATTGGCCCTCACGGCGGGACTCGAGATTGACCGGCGCGACGTAACCGTGTCCGTGACGTATCTCTCGGAAGAGCATGCATCGCTTCCAAAGACGACCGATTACGACATAGCGGGAAGGAAACAGCCGCTGCGTCCCAATCCCACCGTTCCACACGGCAGACTGCATGCACTGTCGGCGCGGCTCCGGATCGGGGAAAAACCGCCTCTAGCGGGCGTCATAGGCGAAAACAGCCTTGAGGTGAACGCTGAGTTCAGTTCACCTGACGGCTTGGGTAGTGATTTCCAGTACTCGACCTGGAGCCTCCAAGCATCCTGGCGACAGCGCACATTTGCACAGCGCCGTCTGCTGCCCAACACGCTTGACCTTCGGCTCGAGGCCGGCATGAGTACGGGGTCGCCGCCCCCTCAGCGCGCATTCATTGTGGACGTGGCCGGGAGCTCAAGGCAGGGATCCGTCGGAACACTTCGCACTCGTAAAGGATTTCCGTATACGGGAGAGGCTGTGGCGGCCCTCTTCTGGGAACATAATTTTCGGACGATCCCATTCGAAATGATGAACCTCGGCAGTGTCGTACAGCGTGGATGGAGTATCATTGTTTTTGGGGGCCATGCACGCACGTGGCCAGGCAGTCGCGGAGTGTTCACGGCTCCGCGGGTGCACACGGACGGTTTCCACCACGAAGTTGGCATTTCACTCAGCGGTTTATTCGGGATTCTACGGCTGGATTTCGCCCACCGCTTGGACACCCGCAATTGGGCCGTCGGATTCGGGGCCGCCAGCCTCTTTTGATCCACATATGATATTGTATACTACATTTTCGATAATTCTTTTTATATATTTAAAGACTCAAAACTTCTGAACATGTAGGACTAGGACGGATCGACCGGCACCTTCAGCGATTGTCGGCATAGCTGAATCGTGCGATAGTATTGTCTCCGGAACGACTGCAACTGCCTTCTTACTCGGGCGGCACGACAGGGATGAAGTGTGACTGAACGACGTCAGTAAGGCGCTGTGCGAGGGCTTTACGATCCGAGTCCGCTATCGGATTGGCGGCAAACGTGATCGTGGCTTCGAATGCAGGCATGGTGGCGAGGTTTAGGACGTGCTTGCCGAAAGGCATGTCGTCCCCGAACCATACCACCGCCTTATGCGCTGGATCCTCTCCCGGCGGAGTACGGTAACTGATGGCAGCGGGTCGGACCTCGAGATTGTTGCGCGCGGCAAAGTCAAAGAGCGACGACTTAAAAGGATAGACACGATCCCCGGGGCTCGTTGTCGCTTCGGGAAATAGCGCAATGCTTCCGCCCTGCTGGAGGATGGCGGCGATGCGCTCGTTGACGTGTCGGACGTCGCTGCGCTTGGAGCGATCGATGAGAATCGTTCCGCTCGCGCGGATGAGCCACTTGACCAAAGGCCAGTCACGCAGATCCGCGCGACCCACGAAGAAGGCCCGGACCTGCGTTAGGACCACAATGATGTCTATGTAGCTCAAGTGATTGGACACCATCAGAAACCGCCCGCTCGGCGGCGTCCCCGTCACCGTGACGCGCATAGAGAAGATGCGTGCCAGGCCGCGTGCCCAAACCATTCCGGTTGTTGTCTTCCAAACGAGTCCGAAGCGCCCGAAAAGACCGCCGAGGGAACATATAAGCGCGGCAAGACCGCACCACGGTATCGTGGCCCCTAACCGCCATGCGATACGAACCCGTCGCATCATGGCCGATAGCGAAAGAAGGACAGCGTATCTTCGTTCAGTTCTTCTGGATCCACGAACGTGAAATAGTCAATCGTTCGAAATTCATCGTCAAATGCCGGAGGGCCGCATATTTTGGCGCCGAGCCGGAAGTATGACCGCAACAGAGGTGGGAGATCATTATGAGTAGCGACGAGCGACGACGGGCCATATCCCCTGCAGTCGAGATGAGGATGAGGTGTTACTCGGAGCGTAGGATGCATGTACCCCTTCTTCACCATATAGTTGTGTATCCGGTTGCCGAGGCTGCGATCCTCGCTGCGCAGAGCGGCGCAGCCGAAAAGGTACCGCTTACTCTTGCTATTCAAATACAGCCCGAGCCCGCACCAAAGTAGATAGAGCACCTGCAGGCAACGGTGGTTCATCGCGATAGAGGCCCGCCCTATTTCGACGGATTCTGCCAAAACGGAGTCCGGTAGCGTGGACAAATCGAAGTGCGTTGACGAATAGAATCCCTGTCCTGCGGCCGCCATTTCCGCAGTCTGCAATCGGTATGTGCCGGCAACCTGCCTTGTCGTCTTGTCATACACCATCAGATGATGGCACGTGGCGTCGAATTTGTCTTCGTCGCGTCCGGTCTCGTAAGATGACTCGAGACCCTGGTTCAGTTCCAGATTGAACACTTCAAACCGCAAACGCTGGACCGCCTCGATCTGTGCCACAGTGCGTGCGAAGCCAACCTCGTAGCGGCCTGCCGGAATTGTCTCCGGGGGTGGCGGGCCGATTGTGCTTGGACGGCTTGCGAAATTATGTTGAGACAGCGTAGCAGGCACAATCAACCGGTTTGTGTGTTTCTATTGGCTTGCCGCGCGGAGCGTATACAGGTAACGCCCCTCACCGCCGGACGTGTAACGGCGCGGCCTATCAGGCTGCGCGGTCGACCGGAACCCCGGTAATTACAGCGACGGGAGCTCGATGAAGGGATGCAAATGTAGATTCTGCCCAAGATACGCAGAATCGCTTTCCAAGTACCGCATCCGTACTGGGGGCCGAATGTGGACTCGACTGACGGATCCTTTCTGCCTCGCTGCGCACGAGTCACGGCGGTTACAAAGCGCCCAGATACCCTATTTGGGATGGTTCCTACTATGGGATCCGCAATAGATACATGTCCGTCCCGAGGACGAATCGTTGTAGCACGAACATGACTGTTGCCGCCGTCAGCGGCACGCGCAGGTTGTCATTCAGCAGACGGCCTGGGATTTCGGCCGCCGCTGCGCAGACCACGCCGGCTACGCCGACCCACGGAGTGCTGGAAGGAAACAGACTCAAAGTCGCGATTCCTGTTGCCAGAAACGCCAGCGTTCCTTCGATCGTACGGTTGCTTCCAGGCCAAGGATTCCGCCCCAAGCGCCTGCCTATCACCGCCGCCGCCGCATCACCCACCATGGAGACGGCTAGTGCCGTCGCAGCAATCCGAACCGGAAAGATGACTACGAGAAGCAGAGCGGCGATAAAAATCCACGTTGCACCGTTTACAGAGATGCGGCTTCCGGTCGGCGGCAGCTCGGACGGCCGCATCAGGGAGCCGAAAACTCTCTGTATAAAGACGCCGAGCCACGCAGAGCGAGCGCGCAGGAAGTCTGCGGAAAGTGCTGTGAGGGTAAGAGGCAAAAGAAACGCGATAGAGCCCAGCTTGCCCAGCAGGATTATGAGTAGCGGTATGGCGAGGGCCCCAACGTGGAGGGCCTTGCGCCAGAGTTCGGCTGCATACGGCAGTTTGCCGGAAGGTCTGGACATGCCAGAGCGTGATGGTACGGTGGTTCCATGTAAACATACACCTGCTCGGCCACGGTAATGTCACCGGCAGTCCTTTACGTCGATAATCACTTGCTGGTGGTGAACAAGCCGCCAGGCCTTCTTTCGCAGGGCGATCGGACGGGGGACCCGTCGGTCCAGTCGCTTGGCAAAGAGTATGTCGGGCAAGCCTTCGACAAGCCGGGCAACGTATATCTGGCGCTTCCACACAGACTGGATCGTCCGGCTTCCGGTGTCATGGTGCTTGCGCGGACTACGAAGGCCATGCGCCGCTTTTCCAAGCAGTTTCGAGAGCGGCGGGTGGCCAAGCAGTACGTTGCGCTCGTTGAGGGATGCCTGGTAGGGAACGGGCAATGGGACGACTACCTCGTGAGAGAGGGGCGCCGGATGAGCGTCGTGGAACGCGAAACGTCCGGCGCTGTCGGGGCGACGCTGACATTCAAAGTGCAGGGGCACGCCGGAGATAACACGGTAGTCGAAATATGCCTTGTCACAGGGCGACGCCACCAGATCCGGTGTCAGTTTGCCCACAGGGGGTTTCCGCTCGTGGGTGACTTTCTCTACGGCGCACGGTGTCCTTTCGACGACTGCAACTTAGCCCTGCACGCCTACAGGCTTGGCCTAACGCACCCCACGAGCGGCGAATGGCTGGTATTCGAAGCCCCTTTTCCGGCGGTGTGGCACGATTTCGGAGGCCAAGCGATCGAGTGTTTGCTGCGCGACGACCGGCTGAGTGCGAACGATCCACAGCAAGTGGTTCCGAGGACGTAACGTCAGGGACCGTACGAACCGTTAGAAGGTACTTACAGCCTGCCCCCCTAAATCCGTGGAAATGGCAACCGACCGGCGCAGATTCGACGAAACCGTCCCGTCGGCGCCGCAGTGGAGCACCGACGATTTCGCGAAGATCACCAACGAGGAGCTCGCCCGATTGGCAAGCACTGACGTGCTGGAGAACGAGGCGTATTTCGAGCTCTGGCGCCGAACGAATGACTTTGTGTCCGAGATGGTGCTCAGCAGGATAAAGGGACAGGACGCCCAGCACACGGTGACGACCTTCTTTTGCCACAAACTCCCGCGCGTGCTGCATCGCTACAATCCCACCACCAAGAGTGGGTCGTTCGATGCCTGGCTTGCGACAGTTGTGAGGAACTACCTGAACGATCTTTGGCGCGCGGGCAAAATACGGCGGACCAGACAGGTCGAGTTGGACGCGCGGCGGCCTGACGTTGCGGGGCGAATGCTGTCAGTACCCGCCGAGGTGGACCGGCAGTGCGAGCAGGAGCACCTCGTGTATTTCCTTCGCGAGATCATGCAGCAGATCCTGTCTCCGGAGGACCTATACATATTCCGCGCGCGATATTGGGAGGATCGGTCACTCAAGGAAATAGCCGAAGAGATCGGGTGCTCGCCGGAGAGCGTCCGGGTACGCCATTGGCGCGCGAAGAAGCGGCTCCACAAGGCCTGCATGATTTACCGCGAAACCGGATTGCTGTAGCACGGCCCTTCGGGGCGCAAAATTTCTTTCTATGACGCACGAACCGCTACACTGTATTGATCCCGAACATTTTGAGCATGTGCCCGACGTGGACGCACCGAGCGAAGTCATTCTGGCTTGGCTTCGGCACTGCGACGAATGCCGCTTCCATGCTGCACAGAGTCTCGAAGATGACCTCGACATGGACGTGCTGCTCCGCGCGGCCACGCGTGATCTGGAAGTCCGTCCGAGGCTGCGACGGAGGGATCGTCGTCCGATAGGGCGTCCTCGATTTGAACGACGCCTCGCATGGGCGTGCGTGGCCGCCTGCTGCATCATCGTGGCCTGGCCTGCCGTCGTTGAGCGCGTGTCCACTGGCTCTAACGACGTTGTGGCAACTGCCGTGCCCGAAGGGGCAGAGAAGCCACTCGACATTCTGAGCATATCCGAAACTCGCGCTGGCCACCTCTATCTGGCACGGCGTGCCCAAGAAGCCGAGTTACCGCCTACACAACCTGCAGGTGGTGCATTCAAGATCGTATCCGTAGTGGCCTCCGTAGAAAGCGGCACTGTGCTGCGGATCGTGAACCCGGAAAACGGTCGGTGGCTGGAGGCTCATGTAGCGCAGCGTAGCTACGGGCAACGGGAGCTTCTGCTGCCGTCTGCAGTGGCCGATTCGCTTGGCGTCGAGGCATCACGCGTCGTCTTCGTCGAAGTGGTCCGCTCGCTTCCGTCCGTTGGTCTTGCTCCGTAAGAATGGGGCATGCAGAAATGCACTGCCATACTGGAGCGCACGCGTAACAGCTGTTTGGCTCTTCCGTAGGTACCTCCATGCCTCGGCACCGCCGAGTCCCCTCATCCCGATTACATGGAGGTATCCGATGAATATACTACGCCCTGTTGCCTTGATACTGCTCATTGCTACGCCACTTGCCGCGCAGGCTCAGCCGGACGAGTCGGTTACTCCTGAGCAAAAGTGGACATTGGTTTCCACGCAGCTGACGGAGAATCTGAATGCGCCGATCGACGGCATCCGTACCCAGACGTTGAAAAACACGATCGTCTTTGCCACGCTGTACCGTGATAAGGTAGACATGCGTCGCTCCGAGCGCGCATTGCGGAAAGTGTTTGAAACCTCACCCAATTCGCTGAACCGCAAGCTCGCGGTGGCTGCACTGCAGGCGATCGGCAACCCGTATACCGCCGATTATCTGGCTCGCAACGTGACGAGTGCTGAAACTGAGGAAAGCCGGTTCCTCGCGGCATCCGTTCTTAACGAATACTATCTGTCTCGCGCGAACGCTGGTCCGTGAGGCTGCCGCCCGAAATGCTGCGAAGCCCGAATGTCACTGGCGTTCGGGCTTTCGTGCATTTTGGCAGTCGTACGAAAAGGAGGCCTACGGTGCGAGCGCTTTACGCCGCCGCGCCCTCGTCACGGCGTTGCTTCGTTTCTTCACGTCGGTAAGGCGTGCGGTGATCTGACCTTGGCCGAGCCAGCGACGGCCATATTGCGAAAAAAGCTGGAATTCGCGATTTAGGATGCGATCTTTCGTCGGCACTGCAACCATCTGCATGCGCCGCGAGGACTACTCGGAATCGGCGTCCGATCTGCCGAGAATGGTCCGAAAGAATGTACTCCAGTCGATAAATTCGGTATTGTAACTCAGTCCGGCACCGGCTTCGCTCGTAATCAAGGTTTCGCTCAGTACGTCGCCTTCGCGGCGATAGAACACTTCTATCGATACTGTTGGACTGAGGCGTATCTCCACGACGAACTCCCCCTGGAGCCCTTGCGGAACGACGTCGGCGACCTGGTCACCAAAGCCTCTGTACACGCCCTGTCCGCTAATGAGCAGCCGCTCGTTGAGGAGGCGCAGCGCGATACCGGCCGATACATCAAGATCGGCGGCCGTTTCGTTGCTCTGTACGCCGAAAGTGAAATCAGCGTTGGGAATGACCTCGCTTAAATAACGATTCAGCTGGCTTGATACGAGTGCTGACACGCTGTTGAAGGCAGAACCGGCAAACACGGCATTTCTGGTCCCAGGGGCTGACAGGAGGAATGAATTCGTCACTAGTACGCTGGTAGCATGCTGCGCCGCACGGTCGCTCCTATTCAGATATGCTTCCAAAAGTGGTGTATCGCTGATGGCTTCTTGCCGGCTTCGATCGAGCGAAAGGCGGAGGTCAACGAGGACCTCGTTGAGTGCGCCGGTGATGTCCAGGTGCACGATCAGGGGTAAACTCGTCTTGAGGTTGCCTCCTACTTCCTCCGGCAGTCCGGTGCGCGATGCGCGCGTTCGATAGGCAGCCTGAATGTCGAGCTCGGGGTTAACAGGTTCGCCGGTCCACGTGATCGTACCAGAGTCTATCAGAAAGCGTCGCGCGAAGACTTTGCCCGCTGTGAACAGATAGTCACCGGTATCAACGTCGAAGCTCCCGAACGTTCTGAAGAATCCCTCCCTAAGCTGCAGTTGGACGCTCCCGCTGCCGACGGCGGTGATCACGTCTCCCAGCTGCGGATCAATGACGAGATTAACCGTGGATCCTGGCGGAGCCGAAATGTCAAGGTTTATTTCCAGTCCGCCGACGAATGTCCGTTCACTCGCCGCACGGCGGACCAGAATGTGCTCGCGCCGTGCGGGCTGGAGGGCTTCGGGTACCCGCCCCAAGGAATCCGCGAACAGAATGAAGCCCGGATCCGGCGTCTTGGCAAATTCCCGAATCGGAATGAAGAGCTTACTTTGCGCCGTTGTCGCCACATTGTACGATCTAAGCAGGGCGCTGTTGAGCGGTCCACGTAACGAGGCATCGCCAGATGCCTGGATGGAGCCGTAGAACGGAATGTCGTGCGTGAATTCGTTGACATTGATTATTTGCAGCTCGCGCAGTCGGCCGTCGAGATCCAAAGAGAAATACCGGTAGTTGTTAAAGAGAATAGAGCCCTCGATGTCGGCCGTGCCGCCGGACGGATCTGCCACCGAGAGCCGTTCGAAATGGATGCCGTTACCGTCTATTTGCACGTGCCCTTCTGCGGCATAGTGAAGGCCGAAGGGTAGAATCTCAACGCTCGCCGCGCGTAGAGCAAGGTCAGCTTCGATGATCGGGTTGTCGAATGTACCGCTGACGCTTCCGGTGCCGGCAAGGCCTCCATGCACCTCGGAAGCCTGCCGCAAGATGTACTCCACGAAGAATGCGTCGAGCCGCTCAATGTCCAGCTTAAGGTCAACAGTTCCGGGATCCCCCGCCGACGGCAAGCGGAGTGTGCCGTCAACGGCCAAGTTGTTAACCCTGTCAGCCTCGGTGGGCGTCAGCCGGGCCGACAGTGCGATGTCGGGAGTACCGGGGAGATAGCGGCTCGTCGCGTCTAGTCTACCAATCGCCCTGCCGTCAACCGAAAGTGTATCCACCGATACACTGCCCGTCAGGAATGGTCGCTCGGACCACGACAAAGCAATCTGCCCGTCAAGTCGACCTCCGAGCGCATAGCGCATACCGACAAAGTCGGATACGTGCTTTAAGTCAATCGAGGTGGCATCTAGAAAGAGAGTGTCGCTTGGTGCGTCCGAGAGGCTTCCCCGAAGACGAGCGCTCGCGGACTGCTGGTTTGCTGTCGCGCTTTCAAGGCGCAGATCGCTGAAGTGCACGCCACTCGCAAGGAAGTCGATCGTTGCCGGTGCCTGCTGGTGCCAGCTCGATCCCCCCAGTGCAAATCGGATTTCCTCTACGGTCAGCCGGTTGCGGTCTTCGAGAATTTCGAACCTTCCTTCGATCCGGTCCTCGACCTCCATGCCCTGCTGCAGTGCACGTGCGGCAAATCGGGTGGATTCGTCCTCGGTCTCAAACTCGAGAACTGTATCGAGAAGCGCCCGGCCGGGGAATCCGATTCGCTCTGCATCGGCATCCACGATGAGGCTGACTCTGTGTTCCAACGTACCTGCAAGACCGGCCTGCAGGCCAAAATCCACGTTCAGCCTGTCTGCGTGCACTGAGTTTACGGCAAACGAATCCGATGTAACGGTCCCATTAGCGCGCAGGCTGCTGCTGTCGGCATACACTACGAGCCGTGTGCTGAATGCCCCGTGCGCAGAAGGGAGCATCGGTAAAGCAGCCGTTAGGATGTCCGCTCTCTCGACCGACAGAGTGGCGTCCAGCTCGATGGAATGTGCAGTCGCACTTGACTCCGGGGAAGAAAACGCTACAGGACCCACCCGCTGGTACTTATACCTGCCTATGGCGTCCACGACGGTATCAATCCACGGTCCTGCCACGGGCCGCCAGGCGGCCTGCTTTGTCGACGTTGTGATCTCACCTGCAAAGAGGTCGCCTGCAATGGTGATCCTCGGCTCTACTGCGGACGGCGGATGTACCGTCACCACGGTCCTGTGGGGCAGAACATGCCTGCGCTCTGTGCCCCACTGAACGTCGGACGAGTCAACGTCGATGACTAGCGTCCCCCGAAAATCATCTACAGAGCTACCGGCGCCTTCCAATGACCATGTTGACGTGAGGCGAGACCCTAGCGAATCCGCTCCCAGAACAGCCCCCAGATCCAGATCGCGTGTTGCGAGATGGACGTCCAGATCGGCACGTGCATTGCTTGCATCAACGTGGGCCAGAAGCACCGCGCTCTGTTTTCCGAGTGTGGCATCGATTGTTGCCTCGATGCGGCGATCCTCCACCGCGGCGCTGATGCGAAGTGAGTCAATCTGTCGTCCAGCGACGCGGGACGTCTCAAATTGGGCGGTAAGCATGCCCCGAAGGTCATTCGGGGCAAATCCTCGGCCCTCAAGCCGTAGAGGACCTCGAAGGTCACTGTTTATGGGCGAATTCCGAACTATAAGCCCAAGATCAAGAGAATCAGCCACCAGGTCGGCTTCGTACTCCCATTCAGAAGCTATCCGGCGACTGAGGGACGCTGTACCACTAATACTACCCGCCACGCTACGGAGTGTGAATTCCGCACTCGACCGAAGGGACGATCCCGCGAGGCGTCCCTGGGCGGTACCACCGATTGACAGTTTGCCAAGATAATCCAACACGGGAATGTCGACAGTCGGTGCGAGCGCGCGGAGGTCTTCCATGTTTACCACCGAAGGCCCCACAGTCACGTCAAAAGACGTACTATCGGCGTGGAATCGGAACGTGCCGTCGGTCTTGAGATCTGTTTGGCCGCGTGCGAGGCGAAATTCGTCAATGAGGAGGTGCGACGGCGAGCCACTGAAGCGTAGCGAAACCTCCGCGGCATCAGCTAGCTCGATACGAGGTACGATATGCCCAAGGGGCTCGAAATCTAGCCGGCTCTCTGTGAGTGTCCCCTCAAAAAACGGTGCCTCACCCCGCCGGTCCATGGAGCCGGCAAGCTGAAGGACGGTTTCTCCAGCATCCAGATAGAGCTGGTTGAGAAGCAGCCTGTCGGGCTCAATAACCAACTGGGCGCGCGCACTGCGTACGTCAAGCGGCAGGTCAGACAGCGAGAAGGATAACTCGAAGACGTCGATCAACCCGGTCTCTTCCCACACGACAGTTGCCCGTAGGTCAACGTCGCGTACCTCAGCGCCGGCCGGATCAAAAAGCCAGCCCGCCTCGACCGCAGGGAGCGCGGTGGCTTCGACCTCTCCGCGAATCCTGCCATCTTCTATTCGTACGTCCGCTGACGTGAACGACCACGAGGTGCGTGCCTCTCGTGTGGACGCCTTGCGCGTGAAGACGTGCACGACGTTCCATGTGCCGCTTTCCTCGTATCGCAAAAAGAGTGTCGGGCGGATCAGTTGGATCGAGCCGGCCGAAAAGCGTCGCTTGAAGAGGTCGCGCCAATGCGGAGTAACTACGACCGAATCAACGTGCAAGACCACGTGGCCATGTGCATCGTACAATCGCAGGTCTTTTGCGAAAAACTGGCTGCGGAGTTTCCCGGTCAGCGTTTCGATTTCGAGACGGCTGTCAAAGGTTTCGGCGAACTGCCTCTCGAATCCGGCAAGGAGCGCGTCACGGCCCAATTCGGTGCGGGTAATACCGAGCCAGAAGACCATGGCGGCCGCTGCTCCCGCGCTGATGACGAGCGCGACGATGCGCAGCCACTTGCGGGCGGGATGATCGAAGATTACGGTCGGCAATGATTCATCCGTATGCAGGGCGGATCAGAGGACTTATCTCTTAACACCGACGTAACGCCATGCCGCTTCGATCCCGCGCGCTGGCACGTCGGTGGTCACGTACGCTTCGCCCAGTCGCCGCAACAGGACCAGCCGCAGTTTTCCCGCCCGCACCTTCTTGTCCGATCGCATTGCGGCCATAAGACGGCTGCGTCGTATATGGGACGGCAGTTTTGGAGCGGGTATCCTGCGCACCAGGCGGTCGGCGCGATCGAAGTCCTCGTCAGCATGCACTAGGCTCGACTGATGAAGCGCCGCACGCATCCCGAGGGCGATGGCCTCGCCGTGCGTGAAGTATCCGTAGCCCGCCTCGCGCTCGATAGCATGCCCGAACGTGTGTCCGAAGTTCAGTATAGCGCGACGCCCTGTTTCCTTTTCGTCCAGTGATACGATGCGTGCCTTGACCTTTGCCGCTCTGGGGACAATGTCACTGATCGTTGCTTCGTGGCGATCCACAATGGATGGCCAATCACGCTCTAAGAGCTCAAAGAGCGTCGGATCGGCAATCAGCGCGTGCTTGACCACTTCTGCCAGCCCACTTGTCCACTGACGCTCGGGAAGTGTCGTAAGCGCTGCAAAATCCGTGATCACCGTACGGGGTTGGTGGAACGCACCGATGAGGTTCTTGCCGACCACATGGTTGATACCAGTCTTGCCACCGATTGCACTGTCCACCTGGGCAATGAGTGTCGTCGGGACCTGCACCAGCGGTAATCCGCGCAGCAGCGTCGCGGCGGCGAATCCTGCGAGATCGCCGATCACGCCGCCTCCCAGGGCAATGATTGGCGTTTCTCGGTCAATTCCCCAGCCGAGTGCGGCATCGTTGATGATTTGTAGCGAATCCTGACTCTTGGTCGCCTCACCGGGAGGCAAAACAACTGCCTTTGGTGTCCATCCGCGGCTTCGAAGTGCGTCACAAAGCGGTTGTTTGAGCCGCGCCGCCACGTTGGTGTCCGTAACCACGATGCATCTGCCCTTCCTGAGCCCCTCACGAGCAAGGATTCCGGGTGCGTCGTCGAGCGACGCAAAGTGAATCATGTACCCGGGCCCGTGAGGCAGCGAAACGGAAAGCACCATCCGGTTAACGTGTTTTAAAAACGTTCTAACGGCGGACTACTCCGTTTCGTTCGTCCGTTGGATCCGCCACGTAGATGCTGCGTATTCCGCACAATGTGTTTCTTGCTCTTGTCGTATCGAACCCATCCGCGGTACCCCCTTGTTCTCGCGATGCGGCGCGATGAGGTGTCAACGCGCCCAACGGCGCCGGCGCAATTCTGGGATGAGTATCCGGGCTTGGTGGCGGGACGCGATCTCTTAGATGGTGGGACGTGGCTGGGCATCACCCGAATGGGACGGTTTGCGGCTCTGACCAACGTGTTTGACATGCGAAAAGGGCAGCCGGACCGCCCGACACGCGGAGAGCTGACCGTCGACTGGTTGATCGGCACTGAATCTGCGAAGGACTATCTTGCGAAAACTGAGGCCGAGGCGGCGCGTTACGATGGATTTAACCTGCTCTTCGGTAATGCGTACGATCTGTGCCGATTGAGCAATTCCGGCGGCGCTGGCGCGGCGGTACTCAGTTCAGGCCTGTACGGTATGTCAAATGGTGTACCGGATGAGCCTAAGTCACGATTTGTGCCGGGCAAGGCTCTTCTTTCTGCACCTACAGTAGACGTGGATCGACTGTTCGACATCCTTGAAGCAGATGTCCTTGGTAGGGTCGACGAGGCTCAGCGGATGCGCTCGTCGACTGTCATCCTTGTCTCCTGTGACGGGACTGCGTGGTTCGAAGAGCGCACCTATGGAGATCGCGGCAGGACTTTTGCGTGTGCCTTCGACGTGCTCCCTTTTGGCAATGAAAGCCGTCCTGTTTGACGAACCTGGGGATCCTGACGTACTGTACGTAGGGGAGTGCCCGAGACCGGTGCCCGGCGAAGAAGAGCTTCTTGTCAGAGTAGCCGCGACGGCGCTCAATCGCGCGGATACGATGCAGCGGCGCGGCCGGTACGATCCGCCGCCCGGCGCGAGTCCGATACTGGGTCTGGAAGTGGCGGGCGTGGTCGTGTCTGTCGGATCGGCGTGCAGCGGTTGGCAAGTCGGCGACACGGTCATGGGACTGCTGGCGGGCGGAGGATACGCCGAGTTTGCCGTGCTGCACCATCAGCATGCCATGCCCGTTCCGGGCGACCTGAGCCTGGTGTCAGCTGCGGCCATTCCGGAAGTATTCCTGACAGCGTTCCAGGCGCTTTTTCT
Organism: Rhodothermales bacterium; assembly: GCA_012267425.1. Classification (GTDB taxonomy): domain Bacteria; phylum Bacteroidota; class Rhodothermia; order Rhodothermales; family Bin80; genus Plut-88865. The sequence continues at coordinate 16,552 of JAAXGO010000200.1, read as the reverse complement.
CATCGGACACCTCATGCGGGACGAAGACGTTCTTTTTCACGCCGGCGCGAGCGGCGTTGGAACGGCGGCCATCCAGCTCGCAAAGGTGGCCGGCGCCCGGATATTCGTGACAGCCTCACCACAAAAGCACGCCGCGTGTTACGAGCTCGGTGCCGATCTGGCCATTGACTATCGCGCAGAGGAATTTGCCAAACGCATCGAAGACAGTACTGGCGGCCGCGGCGTAGATCTTATTGTGGATTGCGTTGGGGCAGTGTATTTCCATCGCAACGTCCGCTCGTTGGCACTTGACGGGCGGCTCGTTCTCATTTCGATGTTGAGTGGGAGTAGGGTCGCGCAGGTTGACCTGAGACGCCTGTTCAAAAAGCGTGTGCAGGTGACCGCGACCACGCTACGGAGCCGCAGCGTGGCGTACAAGGCCGCGCTTGTCGAGCGGTTCGCTGTCGAGAGCCTGCCACTGTTCGCCGATGGGCGCCTCCGCGAAGTCGTTGACTCAGTCGTGGATATCGAGGATGTTCAAGACGCTCACCGCCGCATGGAGGCCAACGAGAACGTGGGCAAGATTGTGCTCAAAATTGGCGGCTGAGTGTCTCAGTTGCCCAGACTTCTGAGAGGCGGAGGGATCTGTCCACCACGATGCACAAATGCGGCGCTCGAAAGCAGCGGAAGTGCAATGACTGGTGCACTCCCTAACAGGCCACCCCATTCAGCGGTGTCTCCGACGTTCTTTCCGGTGACAGGAATGAGGCGGCAGGCGGTCGTCTTGTCGTTGACTATCCCGATGGAGAATTCATCCAACATGATCGCAGCAAGGTTCTCCACGGGAGTGTCCCCTGGTAAGGCGATCATGTCGAGGCCGACGGAGCACACGGCGGTCATGGCCTCCAGTTTGCCAATCGTAAGATTGCCGCGTGCGACCGCTTCTGCCAACACTCGGTCTTCGGACACCGGGGTGAATGCGCCGCTGAGGCCGCCAACCCGGCTGGCGGCCATGACACCGCCTTTCTTGACTGATTCCGTCAGCATGGCGAGCGCCGCGGTCGACCCGCTTGCGCCGACATCTTCGAGACCCATGGAACGGAGGATTTCGCCGACCGAGTCACCCTCCGTCGGGGTGGGGGCAAGCGAGAGGTCAACTACGCCGAACGTGACCGGTATCCCGGTGCGCTGGTTGAGGCGCTCTGCGCACTGCCGTCCGACAAGTTCGCCCGCCCGCGTGATCTTGAAGGCCGTGCGCTTGATGGCCTCGCATAGGTCGCCGAGGCCGGCCTGTGGACCCGCATCAAGCACAGCGCGAAGCACGACGCCCGGCCCTGAAATGCCCACGTTGATGACCGCTTCAGGCTCGCTTGGTCCGTGAAAGCTCCCAGCGATGAACGGGTTGTTCGGGACCGCATTGCAGAAGCCGACCAACCGCGCACATCCCGACGAGTTGTCGCTTGCGGTCAGGTCGGCAGTCTCTTTAATGACGCCTGCTAGTCGCAGGACTGCATCACTGTTGATGCCCGCAGCGGTGGATGCACAGTTTACAGAGGCACAGAGATGCTTCGTCGTTGCCAGGACGGTCGGCAGTGAGTCAAAGTATGCTTCGTCGCCCCGCGTGAGACCGCGCTCCACGAGAGCCGAGTAGCCTGCTAGATAGTCGATGCCGATGTCTGCTGCTGCCGTGTCGAGTGCTCGGGCCACCATGGTGCATTCGGCGGCAGACAGGCCATCTGCGATCAACGCGACAGGTGTGACCGATACGCGCTTGTTCGCGATCTCGACACCGTAAAGAGACTCGACTTCTTCGGCAATCGCCACGTGGTGAGCCGCTGCGCGCCGGATCTTGTCATAGACGCGTGCCCGGACAGTCTGCACGAGGGAGCTGCCGCAGTCCCTTAGCGAAATGCCGAGCGTCACCGCCCGGATGTTGAAGTGCTCCGACTCGGTCATGCGGACCGTGTCGAGGACCTCGTGCAGTTCGTACGCCATTTATCGTTACGGGCGGTGCATGCCGGCAAAGAGATCCTCGTGCTGCGCGGTGACGCGCACACCAAGTCCGTCTCCGGCTTTGCTGAGCTGCCGCTGCAGCTCAGACAGTGAAATCTGCATCGCCGTGATGTCCGCTATCATAATCAGCGTGAAGTACTCCTGCAGGATCTTCTGCGACACGTCGGTGATGTTGCATCCTGCTCCCGACACGACGTTTGTGATGCCGGCGAGAATACCTGGCCGGTCCAGACCGAATGCCGTGATGATGACGAGGCTGCCCGGCATCTTGGCCGCCTGAGCGGGTGAGACATCCAGGACGGCGGCAGCGACGGCTTCCACTCGGGCCGCCGTCGCGTCGGGCCCGAGTGCTTCGGCAATGCGATCGACCAGTTGGCGAACGTCCATTCCGGGCGGAAAAATGTGCGACGCGCCTCAGTCCGGCTTCTGAAGGGCTGAAAAATGCGGCCGCATGCCGGTCTGATCGCGGCGCAGGACCTTTATCACGAAGACTTCGCCCTTATCCAAACCCGCGTAGATGCGCGAGAAATCTCCGACGTTGCGGATCTTCTGCCTGTCAGCTTCGGTGATAATGTCGTTACGCCGCAATTCACCGTCGCGGTATGCGGCACTGCTTCTGTCGATGGCATCGACGATGACGCCCTCGATTACTGTGTCTTCGTCGAGATCAAACCGCTCCAGCATACCGGGCGTGACGGGGCGCAGCGTCATGCCCAGTTCTTCCAGGCTGCTCTCGTCGTCGGTTCGTTCGGACTCCTTCCCTTCTGCTTCGGCAAAGTCGATTGTTCGACTGCCCAATGTGACCGACAGCGACAGCCGCTCGTCGCCGCGTGTAATCTTAAGATCGGCTGTGTCACCGGGTAGTTTGTTGCCGATTATTGTGCGTAGCTGATTTGGGTCGGTGAGCTCGTGTTCGTCTACGTGTGTAATGACGTCGCCCGGCTCTAGGCCTGCGCTCTTGGCGGCACTGCCGCTTGTCACGTCAACGACCTGTGCCGATCCACGCGGAACGTCGAGTGCTTCAGACAGCGCAGGCGAAACGCGGTCGAACTGAACGCCCAGGTAGCCACGCTCAACGCTGCCGCTGTCGATGAGCTGCGAAATCACGTTGTCAACTACGTTGACCGGAATAGCGAAGGCGACGCCCTGATTGCCTCCCGTGCGCGAAGAAATCATCGAATTGATCCCGATCAGGTTGCCGCGCAAATCTACCAGAGGCCCACCTGAATTGCCGGGATTGATAGCAGCATCCGTCTGGATGAAGGACGCAAACATGTTATATCGCGACAAATTCTGGCTCGTCCGGCTGAGTGCACTCACAATGCCGGCGGTAACCGTGTTGTCGAGTTCCGTCGATAGCGGTGAGCCGAACGCGAGAACCCACTGACCGACACGCACATCATCCATGGAGCCGTACGTGACGGCGGGGAGGTCGTCGGCGTGTACGCGGATGACTGCAAGGTCACTTGCCGGGTCGGTGCCGACCACTTTGGCTTCAAGGAAGCGTCCGTCCGAAAGGCGGATTTCCAGGTCGTCGGCTTGTTGCACAACATGATTATTCGTTACGATGTACCCGTCGGAGCGGACGATCACGCCGGAACCGAGTCCTTCGCGAATCTGCGGTCCCTGGTTTGGCTGACCGTCGAAGAAGCGCTCGAATGGTGTCCCATCAAATGGATTTTCGTCGAAAAAAAGGCCGTTTTGCTGCCGGTTGAGTACTTCCTCGGACCGGATCTGAACCACGGATGGACCAACACGGGCAGCCACGTCGATGAATGCCTGCTCCAGATCCAGGCGTGCTATAGTGCTTTGCTCGGCCCCAAGGTCTTGTGTGTCTGCGGCTCGGCTCTCGGTGCCGACGGCGTCTCCATTTCCAAAAAGATTCGCCCCTGCGGTGGCGAACAGGAGTCCAGCAGTGAACACGGCCACCAGAAGCAGGGCTGATTTCCTGCCATTCATGTTAATCCTCCGTAATCAGAGATACGTGGTGTAGGTGCACAGAAACGTGCGGCTTGTATGGATTCGTACACTAGTCTAGGCACTCGGTATTCCGGGCTCCGTCATGCGGCGCACGTCAAGGTATTTATCGAGTTCCTGGTCGGTGAGCAGGCCCATCGTCCGGACCGTTTCACGGACCGACATCGAAGTGCGGGCTGCGGTCTTGGCAACTTCGGATGCTCTGTCGTACCCGAGGGCGGCATTCAGCGCAGTGGCTATGGAGGGGTTGAGCTCCAGAAGTGTGCGGCACTGTTTCCGGTCGGCTTCGATCCCCGTCAGGCAGCGATCATGGAAAGCGCGGCAGGCGCCCGCCAGGATTGAAATGCTCTGCAACATGGCCTGTGCCATGACGGGCATCATTACGTTGAGTTCGAGGTTTCCGTGTTGTCCGCAGACGGTGATCGTCGTGTGGTTGCCCATCACACGCGCACAGGCCATCATCATGGCCTCCGAGAGCACGGGATTTACTTTCCCAGGCATTATGGAGCTGCCCGGCTGCACGGCGGGTAGTCGGATTTCGGCAATACCACTCGTTGGCCCGGCTGAAAGATACCGTATGTCATTGGCAATCTTTAGCAGTGACACGGCCAGTACGTTTAGCGCGCCGTGTGCCATGAGGATCCCGTCCTTGGCGGACTGGGCCTCGAAATGATTCGTAGCCTCGCGAAACGGGACTCCGGTGTGGGTTCTCAAGTGTGCAATGGCTCGCCGCGGAAAGTCGGGATGCCGATTGATGCCCGACCCCGTCGCGGTACCGCCCAGAGCAAGTTCAGCGAGTTCGTCCAAGGCCATCCGCAGTCGCCTGATTCCGCTGTCGATCTGCTGAGCATACCCGCCGAATTCCTGCCCGAGGCGCACGGGTGTCGCATCCATCAGATGTGTGCGACCGCTCTTGACGACGTCGTCAAACTCGACGCTTTTCGCCTGGAGACCGTCACGAAGCGTCGTCAAGGCAGGGATCAGGTCCGTAGTAATCGCCACCGCGGCCGATACATGCATGGCCGTCGGGATGACATCGTTCGACGACTGACACATGTTGACGTCGTCGTTTGGATGGACGTGCCCTTTGCCAAGTACTCGGGAGGCCATCGTGGCGATGACCTCGTTGGCATTCATGTTTGTTGACGTCCCACTACCGGTCTGATATACGTCAATCGGAAACTGATTGTCCAGACTGCCGCTTGCCACCTGTGTGGCGGCTTTCGCGATGGCATCGACTTTGTCGGCACCGAGAAGCCCGAGTTCACCGTTGGCTTTGGCCGCGGCCGCCTTGATAGCTCCCAGCGCAGCAATGAAGCCGCGCGGCATACGCTCGCCGCTGATCGGGAAGTTGTCTACCGCGCGTTGTGTCTGCGCGGCATACAGAGCATCTTTTGGTACGAGCACGATTCCCAAGCTGTCACGTTCGGTGCGCATAGATGGCATGTACGGACGCAAGGCAGTGCGAGAGAGGACGAGAATATATACGTTTCCGCAGGGTATTTGTTGGCACGGTATCCCTGCGAAACATAGGGCGCGGTTTTGGCTTTACCGGAGGTTCCGGCTTGAGGGCAATGGAAGTTATTCGAACTGCAGCGTCGATGAGGGCGCACGCCGACAGGTGCCGCGCCAACGGGCTGACGACGGCCCTCGTACCAACGATGGGCGGTGTTCACGCCGGGCATCTTGCCCTGGCCAAGAAAGCACGCCGCCTCGCCGATCACGTGACGGTGTCCATCTTCGTCAACCCGACGCAGTTCGCCCCCGATGAAGACCTTGAGCGCTATCCGCGCGATTTGGATGCGGACGTAGACAAGCTCGGCACGTTTGGGGGTGTAGACCTGGTGTTCGCACCCTTCGCGCTGTACGGCGAAGGCGCCGCAGCTCAGAAGGTGTGGGTAGACAGTGGAGAGCTTACGACACATCTTTGTGGTCCCCACCGCCTCGGCCACTTTAGGGGAGTCGCGACCGTAGTCACAAAACTCTTTGCGCTTTGCAGGCCCGACGTCGCGGTTTTTGGCCTCAAGGATGCGCAGCAGTTCTTTCTAGTCAAGAAGCTCTCAGACGATCTGCTGTTCGGCGTACGGATAGTAGGCGTAGACACTGTACGCGAGCGGGACGGGTTGGCTCTTTCGTCGCGAAATGTCTATTTGAGCTTTGAAGAGCGTGCGCAAGCGGTCGTGCTGAGTAGATCGGTCGAGGCGGCGCGCCGGGCGATCTTGAAAGGGGAACGGAGCCCGGGGCGCGTGGTTGCAGCGATGCGCCGAGAGCTTGAGCGCTCGGCGCTTGCCCGGGTGCAATACGCCGAAGTAGTCAGCACGGACACGCTGGCACCCATTGAGGCCATTGTGCCCGGTCGGCAGGTTCTGGCGGCGGTTGCCGTATTCTTTTCTGCGACGAGGCTTATTGACAATGCCATTGTGCGAGCGCCGAGGCCGTAGGATTCATGTTGACGGCTCGAACCGGTTTGCTTAGGCGCTGTCTTCTTCTGCTCTTTACCGCCGCACCACTCGTATGTACAGCGCAGGGCACGCTTTTCCCGATCGTGGAACACGGCGGTCTGTACGGATTCATGAACCGGGCGGGTGTGACGGTCATCCCACCCAGGTGGGAGGGAGCCCAGCGCTCGTCCGAAGGACTCGCTGCTGTACGGCTGGGAGAGTACTGGGGCTTCGTGAACGTGGAAGACTCGCTGATCATTGACGTGAGTTTTTCCCGCGTCTTTCCGTTCCGCGAAGGACGCGCTCGGGTCAGAGTGGGGAACTACTGGGGCTTTATCGACCCCACAGGCGAGATCGTGGGATCCGCGGAGTACACGCGCGCCCTTGACTATTCGGAGGGATTCGCGCCCGTTCGGGGACGGGAGGGAACCGTGGTAGGGTTGGAACCGACGTGGGGCTATCTCGACATCGACGGCAAAATGGCCATCGACGACCGCTTTAGGCGGGCGCTTCCGTTTTCCGAAGGGCTTGCCGGTGTGGAGATCGTCAAGAAATTCATTGTCATTCGCACAAATACCCGTTGGGGCTTTATCGGCAAGGACGGAGAATGGGTGATAGAACCGAGGTACTCGTCTGTTCGCAGCTTCTCGGAAGGCCTCGCACTCGTGCGGATGGGCAGGCAGTGGGGCTTCATCGACCGGGATGGCAAACTTGTTTTGGAGCTGGACTACGAGCAGATCTATTCGTTCGCTGGCGGCCTTGCGCGTGTACGCGACCAAGGGCTTTGGGGCTATATTGACAGCACCGGCGAGATTGTCATAGAGCCGCAGTTCGAAGAGGCTGGCGATTTCGTCGACGGACGCGCGCTCGTTCGGCGAGGCGGCAAGTGGGGTTATATCGATATGTCCGGCGAGATGGTTATTCCCGCGAGCTTCGACCGAGCACGCGCGTTTGCGGACGGGCTTGCATTCGTGCGGTTCGACAACAGGCCTGCCTACATTGACGGCTACGGATCGGTCGTCTGGAGTGGACGCTAGGTCCTGTCGTACGCTTCGATGATGTCCTTGACGAGGCGGTGTCGTACGACGTCCCCCTTGTTGAAGTAGATGAATTCAATTCCGTCGATCCCGGTCAGTATCTGCTGAGCGTCTTTAAGGCCACTTCGCTGTCCATCCGCAAGGTCTATCTGCGTGATGTCGCCAGTGACGATTGCTCGGCTGTCGACGCCGAGCCGGGTCAGAAACATTTTCATCTGCATCACGGTCGCGTTCTGTGCTTCGTCCAGGATGACGAACGCGGAGTCGAGTGTCCGGCCACGCATGAAGGCCAGAGGCACGATTTCGACGACGTGGTGCTCCATGTGTCCAGCGAGTTTTTCGGCGGGCAGCATGGCTTCGAGTGCATCGTAGAGCGGGCGCAGATACGGATCGATCTTGTCGCGAAAATCACCGGGCAAAAATCCCAGTCGTTCGCCAGCTTCGACGGCGGGGCGGCAGAGCACGATTCGCTTAACCTCCCGGGCCTTGAGGGCGGCAACTCCCAGGGCGACTGCGGTATAGGTTTTTCCGGTTCCCGCGGGGCCGATCGCAAAGACGATGTCGCTTCGGCGAGCGGCTTTGACCAGTCGGGCCTGATTTGCTGTTCTGGCCTTGACCACGCCGCCGCGGGGCGTGAACAGGACCACTTCGCCTATATCCGGCACTGCCTGTTTGGGTGCGGCTTCGGAAGTGACAAGCGCCAGAACGGTTTCTACGTCGTTCGTGGTGAGATTCCCGTTTCGGTTGATTACCACGATGAGCTCCTTAACGGCCCGCTCGACGCAATCTACGTCCTGGGTGTCACCCTTGAGTGTAAGCTGATTGCCCCTGGCATGGACGTAGGTTTCCGGAAATGCGGCTTCCAGGCGCCGGAGATGGATGTCGTGTGAACCGAAGAGTTGGAGAGGATCCGCCTGGTCGATCGTGAGTGTTCTTTTCGCCAAAGGGGTACTGGATGGGAGTCAGAATTGAAACGCCTGAGCGCCCAGACGCGTAGTTCGCTCCAACCAATAGCCGCCTCGATGGTGCCCGTCAATGCAGCGAAGACTGGTCGTTGAATTCACCAAGATGAACGGCGCAGGCAATGATTTCATCGTAGTGGACAATCGGTTCTACCATTTCACTGACAAAGAACTCGGCGACTTGGCACGGCACGTGTGCCCGCGCCGCCGGGGAATTGGAGCGGACGGCATACTTGCATTCGCACCGCCTGAGGTTGCTGGGAGCCATTTCAGCATGCGGTACGTAAATGCGGACGGCTCGGTAGGCACTATGTGCGCCAACGGAGCCCGCTGCCTCGCACGGTATGCTCGAAGTACCGGATTCACCGCAGAACCCCTCCGCATGGATACCGACAGCGGACCGTGCGAGGTATCCGTTCCAGTTGATACAGAGGCTTGCGTTCGACTGTTCACGGGACCACCGTCTGACTGGCGACCGGATGTGCGGCTTGAGTGGGACCACCCAGCGGAAATCTCGTCGGTCCACTATCTATGGACAGGCACTGAACACGTTATGTGTTTTGTCTCGGACGTCAACTCGGTGCCAGTTGTCCAGTGGGGGCGGCAGATCCGCCTGGATGGAGTGCTCGCTCCGGCGGGCGCGAACGTCAATTTCGTGCAAGTTCTCTCTGCCGCGAAGCTGCGAGTGCGCACGTTTGAAAAAGGTGTCGAAGCAGAAACTCTTGCGTGCGGGACTGGAGCTCTTGCGTCTGCACTCGCCGCACGGTTTCTGAACATGGTCCGCGACGACTTTGTAACAGTCCACATGCAGGGGGGGACCCTCGATGTGGGCATCACCCGAGAAGGTGGCTCGATAAGCCGGCTCTGGCTCGACGGTCCGGCTGCGACCGTCTGCCGCGGAACGTTTGAGTGGTAGGATGGCGACAAACGGGATCTCGCCGGATACCGCGCAGGCTGAATCTAATGCCTTGACAGGACCTCAGCGCTGCAGGAGATCGGTTCTCAGGTCCTCAATTTCTGCGCTTTCGCGGAGTGCCCCGATCCATCCGCTCCGAAGCATCGATTCGCGCTGGCGAGCGAGCTGTTCCCGAATTCGACCACGGAGGCCTTCTTCCAGCGAATCCGGGGGAACTTTGCGGATGATGCTGGCGACGAACACGGCGTTGGCCCCCTCCATAACGCCAGTATTTTCTCCTTCCTCCAGCGCGAGTACGGCGCCGGCAAATAGAGGATCACGTCCCAGGCCTGACGCGACCGGGCGGTCGTACGTGACGCGCCCCGATTGCGGTTCCATATCGAGTTCGCGAGCGAGGCCGTCGAACCCGCCTGCGGCGAATGCCGTCGCCATCCGCTCGCGCTGGATCTCTTTCTTTGCCTCACGGAGCGCACGCGGGCGAAGGCTGCTCTCGACGTCTTCGAATGAGCGGTATCCTTCTTCACGGATGTCGACCACGTGCACCATGATCGACACCTCATTAAGTTCTACTACCGGACTGGTGTCTCCCGTTTCGGCGGTTTCAAGGAACTGCGCGACCGCACGGCTGGAGCCCAGGTCGGGAATTACAATCTGACCCTCCTGCAACTGGAGGGACTGCCACTGGAGGCCACGCCGCTCGGCTTCGCCTACAAAGTCGCCGGTTTCTTCAGCGTAGAAGCTGAGATCCTCGAGGGTTTCCTGTACCCGGTTGAGCGTCGCGACGGACGCCTCAAACGCGATCGCAAAATCTGCGATCTGAACCTCGGTTTCCGAGCGGTGTGTGACCTCGATCAAATGAAACCCGAAACTGGATTCGACCGGGCCGACGACTTCTCCGACACGCGCTCCAAAGGCTGCATCCTGGAAAGAGGGCACCATCGTTCCGGGTCCAAACCAACCGAGGTCTCCGCCTTTGCGCCCACTACCGGGGTCTTCCGAATACTGCCGTGCTAACTCCCCAAAATTCTCACCAGCCCGGAGCCGTTGCTGAATGTTCGAGACCAGTTCTCGGGCTTCGGTTTCTTTCCCTTGGGTGGTCACGAGAATGTGGCGTGCACGCACGTTGATGTCTTCCGCCGTACGTGTGTCGGTCACCTTGACGAGGTGAACCGCTCCGTCACTGACAATAGGCCCGACGATCAGTCCAGACTCGATGTTCTCGCCGGATTCAAACAGATGGGTAGCTACGCCGGAAGGCAGTTCGGACGCGTCCCAAAAGCGGTCGGTGAACGGTACGTCCGACCCGTTGTAGGCCAAGAATAGCGAATCATCGTCTGCGTCCTGAAAATCGTCAGTCAGCCTCTCTGCATCCCGCACTATGGCAAGTGTGTCTTCGCGACTGGGCAGCTTGGAGACGGAGGCCAATTCTACTGAATAGAGTCGCTCCTGCCGGTAGTCCTCCCGGTGGTCTTCGTAAAAGCGCCTGAGCTCACGGTCCGTCAGCGTAACGGCACTGTCCGGTATGTCCGCAAAGCCCAAATGAAAGAACTCCACGTTGACCGAGGCCGACGTCCGTTCGTTTTCCGCGTCGATATCAGAGTCCGTAATGCGGACTGCAGACTCGACCAATTTGTTAAATTTTTCCGTTCGACGGTCCAGCCGGATGTACTCTTCCAGCTGGATCCAGGTGAATTCCTGTTCGGGATCGTCAATGACGCTTTGCAGCAGGGCCCGATTCACGCCGCCGTCCTCGTCGGGAAAATATGCCAAGATGATGGCGTGCGGGTTTTCGCCGGTGATCAAATCCTGTATCTCCGTCTCGCTGACGGTGATTCCGAGCCGGTCCATTTCCATCCGGCGCAGCTCATTCTCGACGAGGAGGTTGAACGCACGTTCACGTTCGAGCTCGAGACGCTCCGGCTCGACCTGATCCCCGGTAGCTTGCCGGATCTGTTCGAGTTGCGCCTCCAGCTGGCGCTGGTACTGTTCGTTGGTGATCGGGACGCCTTCCACCACGATGACCTCTCCGAGCGGATTGGCCCCGAGGGTGTCGAATACTCCGGAGTCCTGCAAAACCCAGAGCCCTCCGAAGGAAATCACGAGAATCCACAGGACGATCCCCGTGTTCTCCCGCATCCTGTTCATCGTGCCCATGTGGCACCCTCCAATTTTGCGGACTCAGCGAGACGGGCAACTCTCGACGGCGAGGAGGCCTCGCTTACAATGGGTCAACGTGCACGAGTTTCCTGTTACCCCGCGTCGTGTGAAAACGCACGGTGCCGCCTGAAAGGGCAAAGAGAGTATCGTCGCCGCCGCGTCCGACGTTAGTACCGGGATGAAACCGCGTGCCGCGCTGCCGGACGATGATTCCACCAGCGTTGATGCGCTGGCCTCCGTAGACCTTGACGCCCAACATCTTGGGCTTCGAGTCGCGTCCGTTCTTCGTTGATCCTACGCCTTTCTTGTGTGCCATGCCGTCGACTAGGCCTCTATTGTTGCTTTTTCCTCGCCCATGCTGACTGACGAGATACGAATGCGGGTATATTCCTGGCGATGTCCACGTTTTACCCGGTACCGCTTCCGCCGCTTTTTCTTGAAGACGACCACCTTGTCGGCCTTCACGTTGCCGAGGACCGTGGCCGTGACTGTGGCACCTTCGACGACCGGCCTGCCGATGTCAATCCGATCGTCGCCCGAGACGAGAAGGACATTCTCGATGGTGACCGAGTCATCGGGTTTTGCGTCTTTTAGCAACGGTACGTAGAGCGTATCCTCTTCACGTACCTTGAACTGCTTGCCTTTTATTTCGACGATTGCGTACATCACGTGCGCATCTGACGTGGCAGGGCGGCGTGGAACTGTCGCCGTTTCACAAAGATTCCACAGCCCCTCCAAGCGTCGTTAAGAGTCTACGAAGAAACGAAGATGGCCGACTTCTCGGCAGACCATAAGATACGTCCGGGCAAGATTTTATGCATCGGAAAGAACTATGCGCTGCATGCCGCCGAAATGCGCAGCCAAGTTCCGAAGGCTCCAGTTGTGTTTTTGAAGCCGTCGACCGCACTCGTGAGAGACGGTGGAGCAGTAATTCTTCCCGCACTGTCCGAGGACGTACACCACGAGGTCGAACTCGTGGCGGTCATTGGGCAGTGCGCCCATAACGTATCCGAGCACGATGCCCTCTCCTTCGTCGAGGGCTACGCCGTCGGGCTCGACATGACGGCGCGTGATCTGCAGGACGCGGCAAAGCGCAAGGGACATCCTTGGAGTGTCTCGAAGGGCTTTGATACATTCGCTCCCTTGGGTACGGTCGTGTCCGCACGCGACGTGCCAGATCCACAGGACCTGGAGCTTGCACTGACGGTCAACGGCATTAACCGGCAGCGCGCACACACGAGTGCTATGGTGTTTTCCGTAGCGGCGCTCGTCGCATGGTGCTCCAGCATTTTCACGCTTGAGCCGGGCGATCTACTCTACACAGGAACGCCGCACGGCGTCGGTCCAGTCCACGCCGGTGACCTCCTGGTGGCGACCTGCACGGGCCTTCCGCCGCTAAGGGTACGGGTGCGGCGCGAAGCGGTCTGACATTCAGCCGTACAGACGGCGCAGGATGTCGACAGTCCTAACGATGTCGGGCATCGAAACGTCCCTGTGCGTCGTGGCTCGGATCGTGGTTGGCCCGAATTGGACCATTGCGACGCCTTCATTCATGAGCGCATCCAAAACGGTCTGGGCACCGCCGTGTCGCACGTCGAACATGACGATGTTCGACTGTCCCGCGTCGTCGCCGACGGAAAAGAAAGACAACTCGCGGAGTCCGTCCGCTAGCCGCTTCGCCTTGGCATGGTCATGGGCCAGATCCGCCTTGTGATGTGCCAGCGCGTAGAGCCCAGCCGCTGCCAGGATGCCGGCTTGCCGCATGCCGCCACCGAGAAGCTTGCGCATGCGGTGCGCTCGGCGTACGACCTCTTTCGTGCCTGCAAAAACAGATCCGACAGGGGCACCTAAGCCCTTAGATAAACAGACGGTTATACTGTCAAAATTTGCAGCATAATTTCTTTCAGGAATGCCGGAGGCAGCGGTGGCATTCCACAGACGCGCTCCGTCGAGGTGTGTTCGGAGCCCATGAGCGTACGCCAGCGCGGTCAGCTCTTTCATGCGCCTGATCGGATAGACGATGCCGCCAGCCTTGTTGAGCGTGTTTTCGAGGCACAGCAGGCGGGAACGAGACTCCCAGTAGTCTCCCTTCCGTATTGCCGCACGCACTTGGTCCGCCGAAAGAAGGCCGCTGTCTCCTTCAAGGACGTTGAGCGTTACGCCCGACAGGGCGCCAGCAGCTCCGGACTCGTAATTGAAGATGTGACACGAGCGTTCAACGATTACTTCGTCGCCGGGCCGCGTATTCACGCCGATGCCGAGCTGATTGCCCATCATCCCAGACGTGACGAACAGGGCCGCTTCCTTGCCCAAGACATCGGCGACGGCTTCCTGCAGTCGGTTGACTGTGGGGTCTTCCCCGAAGACGTCGTCGCCGACTTCCGCCTCGTACATGGCGCGCCGCATCCCCTCACTCGGACGCGTTACCGTGTCGCTGCGTAGATCTATCACGTCTGAAGCCGCATACCGCCTACGCGCCGTCCCGAGTGATTTCCAAGATGCGAAGGCGCACCGTCCCAGCGGGTACGGCTACCTCGACTGAATCACCTACTGACTTGCCGAGAAGGCCTCTTCCGATCGGGCTCTTAATCGAAATCAGACCACGGGCAATGTTTGCTTCCGGTGTCGATACGAGCTTGAAGCTCTGCTCTGATCCAAACTGCTCGTTGAAGACACGAACGGTGGAGAGAATGAATGCCTTCGACGTGTCGACCTGCGCTTCGTCGAGAAGGCGAGCGCTTGCAAGCGTCGCTTCCATCTGTGCGATGCGTGCCTCAAGTTTACCCTGTGCTTCCTTCGCGGCGTCGTACTCGGCATTTTCGGACAGGTCGCCGTGAGCTCGTGCGTCGGCGATCTCCTGCGAAATGCGCGGCCGCTCAACCGAGCGTGCGCGTTTGAGATCGCTCTTGAGTTTATCGAGTGCTTCCCGTGTCAGGTAGACAGGTCGTTGCATCGGAAGTAGAAATTACCAGCCTGTTCGCAGGGAGGGTTGCGGCCGCTTCGGTGCCTGAGCGGCATCTGAATCGATGGCAAGAATACGGCGGGCAGTCCAGTAGTTCTTTTTCCAGAAGACTTCGTCCAGACTTGACGTGATGACTCCACCGCTGCTGGAGGCATGGACGAATTCTTTATCGCTCACGTAAATACCCACGTGCCGGTCCCGCGGCGACGCTTGGAAGAAAACAAGATCGCCAGCCTGCAGGTCGTCGTGGTCAACCACTTTCCCAACAGAGAGCTGCTCCATCGTCGTACGGGGAAGGGTGACCCCGAAAGCGCTTTCAAAAACGCGCATCACGAATGCACTAGCGTCAATGCCGCGACGGGAGTTGCCACCGAGAACGTACGGAGTTCCTTCCCACTCGTGCTCCTGCAGGCGCAGGCTCTTTGCGACGGAGTCGCTACTTAAGTGCTCCGACGCGCTGCAGCCGACAACAGCCAGCACCGCGCAGAGAAGGCAGGGAGGAAGCAAACGAAGCATTTTTACTGCAGTCGAGACTCGAAAAACATACGATTTGCCGCGATGCAATTCCAAACCCTGCCAGAAGGGATCCACGTACAGCGTCGGTCGTCAAACCGCCGGTGACGAACATCGCAAAATTAAATCAAAATCATGCCGTATCCAGAAGCACTTGTCGAACCGATGCGCGCTGAGCTTACCCGGCTCGGAGCACATGAGTTACGTACTGCGAGGGAGGTAGATGACGTGTTCGGGGTTGCGGACGGCAAATCGGTTCTCCTCGTCGTCAATTCGGTATGCGGTTGCGCTGCTGCCATGGCACGTCCTGCGGTGGGCTTGGCGACTCGCCACGAGCGCCAGCCGGATCGGATTGTGACCGTGTTTGCCGGACAGGACTTGGAAGCAACCGCTCGCGCCCGCGAGTACTTGGCCGGCATTCCACCGTCGTCTCCTTTCATGGCGCTATTTAAAGGAGGCGATGTGGCGTACGTCATAGAGCGGCGTCATATCGAAGGCCGGAGCGCGCAGGCAATCGCATCCGATCTGATTGGGGCGTACGACAAGTACTGCGGCACCGATACGGAGGCCGAAGACGAACCGGAATCGCCGGACATCTCGCCAGCCTGGTTCAGTGGGGGATTTGCACCCACTTTTCGGCGGTTCCGATAGAGCGTCACGGCGTCGGAAGCCGTAGTTCGTCCTTCCAGATTACAACAACGGCGAAGGCGGCCAGCGCGAATAGGGTCGCTACAGTCGTCACCCACGGTACGTTGGCTAACACGGAAAGGGCGATGACTGCGAACGACGGGATTCCCATGAGTCCGTACCGCGAATACGGACGAAGTACCCTGCGGAAGGGCACGCGCGCAAGACGCAGCAGCACGGCGATCTGAATCAGGCGGGCAAGTGCGCCGACTGTACCGAAAATGAGGAGCATCGTCGTGATGCTACCGGTTCGGCCTCCGATCCAAAGGGCGGTGGCCATGGCGGCGAACATGCCAAGGGTTGTTAGAAAATCCACGCGTTGCTGTTCAGTTACGTCAAAAATCCGTGTGAGCGGTGACGCCAGGCCCTGGAAAAACAGCCATGGCGCAATGAAGCGCACATACGTTCCAGCTTCCCGCCAATCCGCTCCGAATACGACTTCGAACAGGTCAGGACCGGCCAGAATCACGGCGGTGACTGGCACCAAAGAGAGCATCACGAGCCGCCCGTGGACCACGTCGCTAATGCCGGCGAGCCGGCCTACGAGGTGGGCCTTCGCGGCGTGTACGTAGAAGACGCGTGCAACAGCGCTGCCGAGGTGGCCTAGCGGGATGACGAAGATGTTGTACGCTAGGAAAAACAGCCCCAGGACAATCCCATCGAAAAAGAAGGGAATGAAGAAGATCGGCAGTCGGGCCGTCAGCGTGGAGAAAAACGACGAGGGTGTAGAAAAAAGCGGAAACCGCCTGTATCGGGTCGCCGCCTTCAGTATGGCGCGTGTGCTGAAACTCGACAGAATCTGATTCCCGTACCGTTTGAGCACGGACACGCCGACAACGAGGGTCGAGGCCACGTGGCCGGCAAGGAATCCCCCTATCAGGCCCTCCGCACCGGCGCTTATTGGTGGC
>JAAXGO010000199.1:855-3077 GCA_012267425.1 Rhodothermales bacterium | reverse complement strand
CTTATATTATGCGGGAGTCAATAATCAGGCTGCTCGGGGAAGCGGACGTCGATCCGCACCGGCAGGGATGCGCTACGGCCGTTGCTCCAGGGCGGCTTGCATTCAGGCCGGGTCTCGGAATTCGTGAGTGTCACTCGGAAGTGCCCGGGTATTGCTCAACCGGGAAACCTCTGACGGCCGTTGAACCTCTCTGCGGTTAGCGTCGCGTAAAACATAACACGACCTTTGGGATTAGCCTTCCGTCAGACATTTCTGGAGTGATCTTTCCAAGGCGGTGATCATGGCTACGATGCGGTCAATGTCGGCGTCGAGCGCGGCAATATCATCGTGCGAACAGTACCCGAGGCCTCTTGCCAGGATCAGAAAGTGGCGCAGTTCTTCCAAGGAGCCGTTTGCGATGGCGAGATGGCGCAGGACGACTTTGGTGGATCGTCTGCCCCTTGCTTGCCAGAAGCCGATCTCGCTTCTGGTCTTCGTTGTCAGGCCAAGTCAAATGATTCGAGTTTTTACGCATCACGTTGCGCGAAACCCTCGACGAGAGCACTGTGACTTCTGGCGACACTGGAATTACTCACCAATCCACCAATCCATATTCGCAGCGTTGTTAATTCGTGTAACTAAAGACTCCATGAAATCGACCATAGCCTGATCGCTTACTCTCGCGCGCTCATAAGTTCCGTCCGCTGACATACTGAGAATTGAAGGGAGTTGGTATTCCTGAATATACAGTCTCACCCTGGCTCGCCGACCGCTCCAGAGATGAGATTCAAAGCGTGCAATTGTGTCGAAGGCTTGTGTCGGATCAAGTTCGGCGCCAGAGCCAAAGCGAAACGACTCTCGATTTCGCCTGTGTGGAAGAAGCAATGGGACAGCTCCGGCGCTGGAATGAAAACTGAAGGCTTGCCCATCCTTACCAAAAGCTCCATGGGCCACATGATTACGAAGTTGTTGACGGATCACAGTCAACTCGTCGTAGAGCGCTTTCGTCTCAAGATCATCGATATCAAGGGCGGCCTTGAACTTCTCAGCCCAATCAGCGCCGGCCAAAAGGCTTACTTCTTTTCCAGTCGTACACTGCCCGTTAAGAATGGCGATATGTATGAAGACGTGCTCAGTCCAAGAAAAAAACGCCTCCACTGCGGACAAACCAAGCCACTTTGCTTCGCGTTTCAGCTCCCTCGCCGGAAAGGAAATTGTCTGGGTGTGCATCCGTCCGTTCTTATCCCGTATCTCTTTCGCAATGCGTTCGTCCTTGCGCGCTTCCGCTGCATCTGCTTTGGAACGATGGAGCTGCCGTAAATACTCGAACCGCCCATAAAGAGTGCGCGCGTGATTCTCAACGTTTAACTTTGACCCTTCGGCAGCTTCGTTCGCAAGATGGTCAAAGTAGGGGTGGGCTGCTCTTACAGCTTTCTGAATCAGGCGAACAATCTTTTTTGCATCGTCTTCTTGCGTAGACGGATCAGCAGCGAACAGACCTAATCCCAACTTCCGGTGCTCAACCAGATAGGCAGTTCCGTTGAAATCAACCGGTATGGAATACGCGAGCTTTTCCCACATCCCTAGATCCCGATAGCTGAGCAGGTCGACTAGCAGGAAATAGACGAGGTATGGTTCCGGAAGCTGTTGGCCGGCGTTCGTTCGTCTAGCTGAGAAAAGCATGTCCTTCGGTGCGAAGCTTTGTTCATCAACTGGCTTGAGCGGTGCAAGCGCCTGCGCAGCCGCTGCTCGGATCTTCTCAATATGGAATTCTGCAGGTCTTGTCATTGCGGTTTCAGTAACTCCCATGAATATCCAGGGCGTCAGAGTAGAGGTCGAGGCCTCCCAGATCGCAGAGGGCCTAGACGGCCTGCGAGCCATACGGCAAGCAGGCTCCACCCGTTGCCGTTTCGTTCTTTGCCACGTTCCCAAAGGTGATCATGCACGTCGGCCAATCGTGTCATGCACATCAGGCCGTGGCCGGTATTGTCGACGGAATCCTGAACGGGCTTCATGAGCTTCGCTGACAGGCCCTATTTTACGTCGCAGGTGATGCAAGCGCTGACCTTGGTGGGTCGTGCGACCCGTCCCGTCATCGGCTCATGGGCATCGCGCCACATCATCCGGTGTCCGCTTAGAGCTCTTTGAACTCGCCGTCGTTCAGGTCGCGATCTGTCGTCGGGGGTCAGGGCGCGTCGGCGACGACGGTGGCAACGCGGGTTCAAATCCCGCTGGGGACGCCA
>JAAXGO010000199.1:0-729 GCA_012267425.1 Rhodothermales bacterium | reverse complement strand
GGCAGCCTCGATCGCTTCGCGTTTCCCGAGGAGATGAGCGGCCTGCGCGTCCTCGACGTCGGCTCGGCGACCGGGTTCTTCACGTTCGAGTTCGCCAGGCGGGGCGCTCGGGTCACTTCGGTGGAGCTGCCTTCTCTCGAATCGCTGGACCGGTTTCCCGGTCAGACCGTCGAGCAGTCCATCGACAAGATCGAGCACATGCTCGATCCCGGCCGCGAAGGGACCGGCCCGAAGAAGCCCGCCGCCGACCGCGCCGCCGAGTACTACGACCTGCTGCTCGACGGCCCGTTCCGCTTCTGCCGGGAGCGCCTGGATGTCGAAGTCGACCGCTGCTATTCGAGCATCTACGACCTGAGTCCCGAAAAGCTCGGGGGAGGGGATTTCGACCTGGTGTTCATCGGCGACGTGCTGCTGCACACGCTCCATCCGCTGCAAGCCCTGGCCGCCGTCGTTCCCCTTTGCGCGGGGACGCTGGTTCTTTCGCAGTTCGTCCCCGAGACGAAGGACGAACGGCCGGCCATGCTCTATGTCGGGGGCGCCGATCCGGAGGTCGATGAGATTTCCTGGTGGTGGCCCAACCAGGCCTGCCTCGAGGAGCTACTGGGCAAGTTCGGGTTCCGGGAAGTCAAGGCCGCCGGCCGGCACTCGGGCATCCTGCGTCCGTCGGGCTTTGTCTACGAGCGAACCATCCTCCACGCAGGGAGGTAAAAGGCCGTGATTCGTGATTCG
>JAAXGO010000198.1 GCA_012267425.1 Rhodothermales bacterium | reverse complement strand
AGGAGCATCACCATGGGGTTCGTCGCCGTGTCCTTGGATGGGTTGAGTGTCTGCAACTCCTGCATCGCCTTGATGCCAAGAGGCGTTGCCGCATTGCCGAGCCCCAGCACGTTTGCAGAGAGATTCAGCACGATCATCCCGAGCGCCGGGTGATCTTTCGGAACTGACGGGAAGAACCACCGGATAAGCGGCTGCGTCCAGCGTACAAGGACATACAGTAGCCCCGACGCTTCAGCGATCTTGAGCAGCCCCATCCACAGGCCCAGGCCTCCGATGAGTCCCAGAGCAAGCGTGACCGCCGTTTCCGCAAAATCGAGTGCGGCGACGGCGATTGAATTCAGCTTAACCCACCGCACGGGTTCGAATGTCACGCGTACCTGCGCACGGGAGCCGCTCGCTTCGAGCTCAAGCGCATCGACCGTACCCCGCAGGTCATCGCCCCTTTTTGAGGTCACGCTGCGGATCACGTCCAGGGGCTCGGGCACCTCGACGCCCTCTGCGAAGCGCAGCTGCCTCCCCTCATCGCTCTGAACGAGCATTCCCGGGTACAAGTCCGCGGGTGTAGCACTACTAGAATAGAAGGCCCGAAATACCTCGGCGTCCAGGTGAACCTCCACGTCCTGTCGCCTCGCTTCCGAGTCGTAGCCGTTGGGAAATCCCACCTCCACGGGCAGGGCCTCACCGTTGCGGTACGTGTCAGCACTGAAGTCACGTACGTCGTGCACCAGTGCAAACGTAAGGCTGACCACGATGAGCCCGCCCCATATATAGTTCAGCATAGTACACTAATCGTCGACTCGAAGCACGACGCCGTCTGCAGTGTGGGGTCCCAGCACGATGGAATCGACGGGCATGAACCCACTGCGGGTCACCAGATACGCCGTGATGGCCCAGTACTGCTCGTCGGCAAGTGTTCGTTCTGCGCTATAGGGCATCTTATCCCGGTTGTATGCAAAGAGGCGCGCTGCCGTAACGCGGTCGTCAAGCACCTCCGCAGTAAGCACCGGCCCTATTCCCTGCCCTGGTTCGTGACACGCAGCACAGAAGGTTACGTAGTCCTTCTCGCCATCGCTCAGCTGGATCTCCGGCGTGGTTCCGCCGCACCCGATTGCAACAACGAGAATCGCTCCCCAGAGCAGGTACCAAGCCATTCGCGAAAAAACAAGTCCTTGGCCGCTCAGCGCACGGTAACGGGGTGCGGCAGCGGCATGTTGAAGAGATACCCCTTTTCGTTGTGCGGAATCCAGTCCGGCTGCGCATGGCCGCCCGAATCTTCCGCACGCGTACTGAGTCGGTGTGTCCCAGGTGCTGCCTGCCACTCGAATTCAAACCGTGCCCATGCCCAACGCATCACGGGATCGATTATGCGGGCGCGTTGCCAGGTGCGTTGGTCATCGGCGCTCCACCACACGCAGTCAATCGGCGCGTGCGGAGAGTGAGCGTAGCCTCGGATGAGCTGCCGCCCCGCTTTGAGCACTGCCGGCCAGGGAAGTGCGAGCACACTTTTGATTGACTGCACTGTCGCTACGCGGCCTCTCGCCTCTCCCTCGGGTGCATAGTCGTCGCCGATAAGAACGTACGACGTAGTATTGTTGCGACCCCAAATTTTTTCGCTCGAAACCTCGATACGGCCCAGCCACTTGATGCTGCTGCTTCCGACCCAGCCGGGCACGAGCGCTCTGAGTGGATAGCCGTGATCTTTGGGAAGCGGTGCGCCGTTCATCGTATAGGCCAAAAGTGTATCCGCGTCCATCGCTTTCTCCACGGGCATCACGCGCCGGAATCCTGCTTCCGGGGCACCCTCGTCCAGTCCGACGAGCTGCACATCCTTCGCCGATTCCTTCATACCAGCACGCAAAAGAACACGCCGGAGCGGCGTGCCTGTCCAGACGGCCATACCGACAGCACCTCTGCCCCATTGCGTGCCACGGGCCGGCTGTCCGACAATGGAGGAAAAGAATGAGCGCTGATTGCCACCACACTCGAGGGTCGAAAACACTGTATGCGACGGCATCTTAACGAGGTCGGCCATCGACAGTGCAAGCGGAGTTTCAACTGCATCACCCTCAACCACGAGACGATAGGCATCTGCATCCACGTCGAGACTCCTGTCGTTGTTGCGCACGAAAAACTGCTCCGCCGGCGTAATAAATCCTCCCATGTTCTCAAGGCGCGCCTCGAGGTTCGTCGAGCCGCGAGGGATGAAAGCCGTGGTATCCTTGAAGAAAGCGGACTCCTGCGACGGCTCTCTGCCGCAGGCAGGAAAGACCGTGGACGCGCCTGCAGCAGAAATCAGCTTGAGAAATAGCCGCCTGTCCCTGAAGGAGTCATCCACGTGAACCACCGATCTCGTTCATAGCAGAAATATCGGCCGCACGCGTGTCGGCTGCACCGTCGGCCCAGCTGCGGATGCGCCGCGCCGTTTTCGGACCTACAACGCCGGTGAGGTCGTCTTCAGACGTCTGCTTTACCTTGCGGACTGATCCGAACGCTTTGACGAGCTTTTGGGCCGTTATCGGCCCGATCCCCTCAACGGCAAGGAGTTCGGAATGCAGCAGGCGCTTTTTGCGCTGCGTACGCTGCAGCTTTACGGCGAAACGGTGCGCTTCGTCGCGGACACGCTGCAACAGCTGAAGCGAGGCACTTCGCTTGGCAATGTGCTTCGGGTCCGTGTCTTGGGGAAAATAGACTTCCTCCAGGCGCTTGGAGAGCCCAATGATCGGAAACATGCCGTACACGTCGACCTCCCTGAGCGCCGAGACAGCACTCGTTAGCTGCCCCTTGCCGCCGTCTACGACCACGAGATCGGGGAACGGACCGTTTTCCTCCACCGCACGGGAGTACCTGCGGCATACGACTTCTTGCATCGACAGGAAATCGTCGGGCTTTCCGTCTTCCACCGTACGAAGAGTGTAAGAACGATACGCACTCGGGCGAGGTTGCCCCCGCTCGAAGACGATGCAGGACGCTACCGTGCCGGTGCCACCGAGGTGCGAAATATCAAAGCACTCTATCCGCCGGGGCAGCACCGCAAGTCGAAGGTCTTCCTTGAGCGCCTTTACGGCGTAGGGAATCCTCTCTTCACCACGCTTCATCTGCTGCAGTTTCCACTCTTCGACGAGAAGCTTCGCATTGGCCTCGATCATCTTCATGAGATCCGCCTTCTCTCCGCGTTGTGGCGTCTTTACAGCAACCTTTCTGCCGCGATGCTCGCGCAAGAAGTCCTCCAGCGCCTCCGGATCGGTGCACGCACAGGACAAGTGTACTTCGTCCGGGAAAAACGCCGCCTCGGTATAGTAGTGCTCCAGCCACGTTTGCATCAGTTCTTCGTCAGCGCGTCCCTCGATGCGGCGCAAATAGGTATGCTGGCGTCCGATGACCTTGCCTTCGCGGACTTTAAACAGTACTGCCGCCGCCACGTTTTCTTCGCGGTTCACACAGAGGCCGAACAGGTCTCGGTCGTATTCGTCAGTGCTGACAACCTTCTGGCGCTGGGAGTACTTGCGAACGGCGGCAATCTGGTTGCGGCGCTGCGCGGCCTCTTCGAACTGAAGTCGCTTCGATGCGGCGTGCATGCACTCTTCCAGGAGCTTAATGAGCGCCTTCGTATGACCGGTCAGCAGCTTTTCGACCTGAACGACGGTTTCCTTGTAGTTCTCTTCCGTCTGGTAGCCTACACATGGCCCGGCGCATTTTTTTATGTGGTACTCCAGGCAGGTCCGGTACTTGCCCTTCGCGATCGGCTCCGGGGCCAAATGGAGTGAGCATGTCCGAATTTTGAATATCGACCGGATGGCGCGGAGGGACCGTCGCATGTTCTTTACATCCGTGTAGGGACCAAAGTATTTCGAGCCGTCTTTGCGAAGCTGTCTGGTGGGAAAAATGCGCGGGAACGGTTCGTTTTTGATGCAGATATACGGATACGACTTATCGTCTTTCAGATTGATGTTGTATCGCGGGCGGAGGCGCTTGATGAGGTTGTTTTCCAAGATGAGCGCCTCGGCTTCCGTGTCGGTCACGATGACCTCCACATCTTCCGTTTTTCTGGCCAACATCCGCAACCTACCTTCCGACTTCGGTGTTTCCCGAAAATACGACCGCACGCGGCTACGCAGGCTCTTGGCTTTGCCGACATACAGCACGTCGCCGCCCGCTCGCTTGAGCATGTAGACGCCCACGCGGGCGGGAATCATGGCCAGCTTCCGCTTAAGTTCGTCCGTCACGCGTCAGAGAGTCCGAGTGAAGAAGCAGGTCGCTCGTGAGAAGCGGACACGCGTTCGCAGAATTCGATCAGGATACCGTGCGTTTCTTTGGGGTGCAGGAAGAAGATCAGTTTGCCGTCCGCTCCGGGGACGGGCATTTCGCTCAGCGGCGTAAAACCGAGATCCCTAATACGCTGCATGTGGTCATGAATGCCCTTCACCTCGAAGGCCAGATGATGGACACCTTCGCCCCTCGCTTTGAGATACCGCGCCACGGGCGAATCGGGCCCGAGCGCTTCGAGAAGCTCCAACTGTGCATCGCCTGCCGACAGAAAGTGGGCAACAACGCCTTGCCTTTCGACGCGCTCGGTCTTGTAGACCCCAAAACCTAACAGCCGATGAAAAAGCCTGGCCACTTCCTCCACGTTGTGGACGGCCAACCCTATGTGATCAAGATGCGCCATACTCTCTCATTGGACGCTGCAGCAATCATTCCGTTTACGGACCCGCAGCTGGTTGCCACGTGCTCACCATACGGCCAGTATGCCGTCTTGCAATAGTAAGCGGCTTTGGCGTGCACCTGCCTTCGGTTGTAGTTTACGGAGCGGTCATCGTTTTGGTGCTGCAATTTGTTCGTCAAGCGCACCTACTTCTGAGCTCCCTCGTTCGTGCGTCAGAAAATCGCGGTCATAGGAGGCGTGGCAAGCGGTCCGGCGGCTGCTGCCCAGGCCCAGCGCACGAACCCGGACGCAGACGTCGTACTGTTCGAGAAAGGTCCGGATATTTCCTACGGTGCCTGTGAGCTGCCGTACTTCCTTTCGGGACAGATTCCTTGCGCAGACACACTCGTAGTACTCACACCACAAGCCTTCGAACAAACGAGAGGTGCCCGCGTCCGCACCGAGCACGAGGTGCTCGGCATCCATCCCAAACGCTGTCGCTTGGACGTCAAGGAGTGCAGAACGGGTCGTATTACCGAAGAGCGGTTTGATAAGTTTATTCTCGCCATAGGAGCACGTGCGCGGCTGCCCGACATTCAGGGCTGCGAGGCTCCCAATGTGTTTGTCGTCAGACAACTCGACGAAGCGCGGCGGCTTAAGCGTGCGTTTGACGACGTGAGGCATGCGGTCATCCTGGGCGGTGGGTACGTCGGCATCGAAGTTGCTGAGTCCCTGCGTACGCTCGGTAAACGGGTGACACTCCTGGAGCCCCACGGCTTGCCGCTCCACTCCTACCTCGACAAGCAGCACCAGCGTATCGTCGCCGACGAGCTCAAGAAGCACGGAGTGACTGTGCGCCGGGAACGCGCCGTTGGCGTTGAAACGGATGCTTCTGGCACGGCACGTGCGGTTCGAACGGACCACGGTGAACTCGTTGGGTGTCAGGCGGTGATTGCTGCCATAGGTACCGTGCCCGAGACAACACTTGCAACCAGGGCACATATTTCCATCGGAGCAACTGGCGCAGTCGCAGTTGACGCACACATGCGAACCAGTCTACCTAACGTCTGGGCATGCGGCGATTGCATCGAGGTCCAGCGCGTCATCGACGGCAAGGCGGTCTACCGGCCACTCTCCCCGTCGGCGTTCCGAACGGCGCGCGTCGCGGGGACCAACGCTGCCAGGCGCGGCCGTGGGCCGCGGGCGCGATTCCCGGGTGTCGTCGGAGCATCCGCCGTGAAGGTATTCGACCTCGAGGCAGCAAGCGTTGGGCTGCAATATAACGAGGCCCGCGCCTGCAATTTTGACGCCTTCACCGTGCGTTTAAGCGGAACCTCACGTGTGTCCTTCTATCCCGGCGCGCAACCGCTGCACATCGCCCTCACGGTAGAGCGCACGACCGGACGGCTTCTCGGAGCAAGCCTTGTTGGACAAGAAGGCGCCGTCTGGCGTGCAAATGTCCTCGTGGCCTGCATTTACGACCGTAAGAGCGTGGCCGACATCAAAGACCTTGACCTGATATACGCACCTCCCTTCGGGCCGTCCATTGATCCGGTGATCGCAGCGGCACGTGCCGCGACGAAGCAACTGGGCCGCCCCACACCGTAGGCCGTACTTGCATGCCCACCGCTCGAGAGCATGCCATTTGGGCTCTTGCCCGCATCGAAACCGGTGGTGCTTTTGCATCGCACGTTCACAGGGCAGCCTCAAGCAAACAAGCGGACAGACGCGGCATAGAGCTCACCGCTGGCGTAACGCGGCGGCGGAGGTACTTGGATTTTCTGATCGAGTCCATTTACGACGGATCGCTCGGGAAAATGGAGCCCCCTCTCAAACAGATCCTACGCATTGCTCTCTACGAGCTGCTCTACCTCGATACTCCGCACCGAGCCGTAGTCTTCGAGGCCGTTGAGCTGGCGAAGCAGATCCTGCGACCCGGTGCCGGACGACTTGTTAACGGCATCCTGCGTGCCGCTCTGCGGAGGCTTGATGCCTTGCCCGAACCTGGCAAGGCTGACCTAGCAGACTATATGGCTACCATTCACTCGCACCCCACATGGATGGTGCGGCGGTACCTGACACGATTCGGGCCCGACGACACCGAAGCCCTCCTACGCCAAAACAACGCCCGCCCGGTGTGGGGCCTGCGCTGCAATCGCCTTAAGATCGCACCGGAATCGCTTGAAAGAGAGCTGCACAAAGCCAGCGTAGCCTTCGAACGCAGCCGCTACTTGGATGATTTCGTGCGCACGCAGCGACTCCAGGCGGTCATTCGGCGTGGCCTGCTCTCAAACGGATCGTGCGCCGTCCAGGACGAGAGTACAGGCCTCGTCGTACTTCTATTGAACCCGCAGCCTGGAGAAACGCTGATCGACACGTGTGCGGCCCCCGGAGGAAAGACTCTGTATGCGGCTTCACTGATGCAAAACCGGGGCCGCATCCTGGCATTGGACATCCATGCAGCCCGGTTGGATCGTCTTTCCCGCGCCACCAGCATACACGGTGCGTCTGCGATCGAAACGAGGGTCCATGACCTGCGGACGTTTGCCGACACCGTTGTCGCCGATCGCGTATTGGTGGACGTGCCGTGCTCTGGAACGGGAGTCCTCGCCAAACGCGCCGACCTTCGTTGGCGCCGGACAGTTGAGGACCTTCAACAGCTTTCTCAGCTACAGGATGTCCTTCTTGACAGTGCTGCACGCCTCGTCCGACCCGGCGGGCTTCTCGTCTACGCGACATGCTCCATCGAGCCGGAAGAAAACGAACAGCGTGTCGCCGCATTCCTCGCTCGTAACAGAACATTTCACCTTGATTCGCCTTCTGGCAAGATGCCCACGGAGGTTCTTACACCGGAGGGATTTCTGTGCACACTTCCGCACGTACACGGCGTTGACGGAGCTTTCGGCGTGCGCCTGCGCAAATTCTGAAGGTCCACACAGGATATACTTTGTCTACTTGCCCACCGGCGTTTCATCATGCCAGCACCGAATTTTTGCTTCGCGCTTCTTACAATTGCCGTTGCGTTCCTGATCGCAGCAGTCGTTAATCGTTCGAGTCTCGACGACGATCAGCTCAACCTTCGCGTGGAACTGGCCGAAGACGGCGCGTCAGTTGTTGTCTACAGGGAAGGCCGGGGCGAGAGCATTCTCACGCAGAACGCCGCACAAAACTTCCGTCCGTTTTTGCATCCCATCATGTCGCCGGATGGGATCAGTGAAGTCACCGAATTCAGTCCCGAACATCACAGGCACCAGACAGGGTTGTACTGGGGATTTACGCGCCTCAACGGGCGGGACTATTTCCATCACCCGGAAGGAGACTACTGGCGGCGGAACACGCTGCGCGTCCTCGAAGCGGACGGAAAGGCTGTCCGCTGGGAAACGGTGTATGACTTGCTCGACAAAGCGGGTGATGCGGTTCTCACTGAAACACAGACGTGGGCGATGACGGCCACCGACGACGAGTACGTCCTCGATCTCGAATGGCGCGGGCAGGCCCATACGGACGTCGCCGTCGGCGCCTACGACTACGGCGGGCTCTTCCTCCGCATGCCGTGGGTACCAGGCATTGAGGGCCGCGCCATCAACGCGGCCCGGCAGCGCAACCAGTTCGCAGAAGGTAAGCGTGCCATGTGGCTTGACGTCGCCATGAAACTCGAAGGGCGCGATGACCTAGCGCACGTGGTGATCTTTGATCACACGGACAACGCAGATTTTCCGCTCCCATGGCGCGTTGACGGGCAGTTGGGAGTTGGACCCGTGCGCGCCCGACTGGGTGACTGGACAATCAATGAGGGTGACACCGAGGTGGTCCGCCATCAGGTCCGGGTCTATACCGGCAAAATGGACGACCTCTACATCCGCGGCAAGTGGGAATCGTACGTCGGACAAGAAGGCAAGACGTATTCCACTGCCAGCCTCTGGGACATCGCGCAAGAGGAAGCCCTCGAAGCCGAATTCCTGACGGGCGAAGAGGCTGCGCGTGCCATGACACTCTTGGACGGCTACAAGGTCAACGCCTGGGCGTCCGAACCGCTCGTGACGCAACCTATGGCATTCGCTTGGGACGACCTCGGACGACTCTGGGTGGCAGAAAACCGTGACTACGAGTCACGGCAATACGGGTTTTCTGCAAACGGAGACAGCCGCATCGTCATTCTTGAAGACACCAACGACGACGGAAAGGCCGACAGTCGCACGGTCTTTCTGGAAGGGATCGCCTTTCCTGCCGCCATAGCCATTGGATTCGACGGGCTCTTTCTCGGCGCTCCGCCACATCTCTTGTTCGTTCCTGATCGCGACAATGACGATAAGGCCGACATCCAAGACATCGAAGTTCTTCTTACGGGATGGGGCATCCGCGACCGCCACGAAACCATCAACAGCCTGCTTTGGGGGCCGGACGGCTGGCTGTACGGTCTTGAAGGCTTCGCGACGCCAAGCAAGATCCGTAAACCTGATGGCCCGCTGCGCCTCTATGGGCACGGGGACGAGTTCCCCGCTGACCTCCTCGAAGCCGACGGAGTCGACATAGACGGCGGCGTCTGGCGCTATCATCCCACTAAGGATCGTTTCGAGGTCGTCGCACACGGCTTCAGCAATCCCTGGGGCATCGACTACGACGCAAGGGGACAGCTCTTCATTACCGCCTGCGTGATTCCGCACGTATTCCACGTCATTCCTGGCGGTGTCTACCAGCGGCAGGGCGGGCGGCATTTCAATCCGTTCGTGTACGACGACATCGGCCCGATCGTCGACCATCGCCATCGGTCCGCTCACGGAGGTGCGCGTGTCTATCAGTCCGATGCCTTTCCCGCCGAACAGCACGGCAGGCTGTTTATGGCCAACATCCACGAGCACGCGATCCTCACCGACATTCTCGAGCCGAAGGGTTCCGGGTTCGTGGCACGGCACGGGGACGACTTCATGATGGCTAACAACGCGCAGTGGGTCGGTTTCAGCGTCGAAGTGGGTCCAGAAGGTGCGGTCTACGTCCTCGACTGGCACGATGCGGACATCTGTGGCATGGAAGTTCTGGACAAGGATACCGGACGGATTTTTCGCATCACGCCGACCGAGTCGCATGCAGTCGCGCGCGAAGGCCACTATGACGATCTGCGAACGCTTTCCGACGGCGAACTCGCCGACCTTCAGACGAGTGGGAGTGACTGGCATACGCGGCGCGCGCGTATCATTTTACAACATCGCGCAGCGGAGCGAGCATTAAGTAGTGATGCGGCGGACAAACTGCTCGCGCTGTACACGCAGGGTCCGGGCATTGACCTGCGCCTCAAGGGAATGTGGTCATTGCACGTCACCGGCCTTTTGACGCAGAGCATGTTGATTGAAGCGCTGCGTGACAAGGAAGAGTACGTTCGGGCCTGGGCCGTGCAAATGCTCCACGAGGATCCCGGCGCTCCTGCCGTGCAGCTAGCCGCCATGGCGCACCGTGACGACTCGCCGGTCGTGCGCAAGTACTTGGCAGCCGTGCTTCAACGCCTCCAGCCGAGCGACCGATGGGACATTGCTGAAGGTCTCTTGTCACGCAAGAGCGACGCGTTGGACCACAATATCCCGACGCTTGTGTGGCTTGGCGTAGAGCCGTTGGTCGCAGACAATCCCGAACGTGCAATAGAGCTCGCGGCCAACAGCGAAATGCGTAGTGTCAGTCGCTACATCGCTCGGCGCCTCGTTGACGCTGACCTGGTGGAGCCACTGATTGCCGGCCTTGAGCGGCTCCCCGACGCGCGGGCAGATCTCCTTGAAGGCATGCTCGCCGGACTCGAAGGCCGCCACGATCTTGAAACGCCCGCCAATTGGCCTGCCGTGTACGAAACGCTCAAAGTGGACGCCGATGCTCGTTCGATTGCACGCGATGTAGCGCGGCATTTCGGGGACGCGGAGGCAACCAGGCAGTATCTGGGTATCGTTACGTCCGCCGAGGCGGCGCCCCACGAGCGCCAAGCCGCCCTTCGAAGCCTCGCCGCAAGCAGCACCGAGGCACTCGCTCGCTCGCTTCCCGAGCTTATCAACGACGACGTGGTACGCGTGGAAGCCATTCGTGCGGTCGCCGCATTCGAAGACCCGAGCCTCGGCCGCCTTCTATTAGCGCGATATGACGAATTCGATGCCGCAGAAAAAGCCGAGGTCGTTCAGACGCTCGCGTCGAGGACAGTGTACGGGCGGCTACTGGCAAGCTCCCTGGCATCGGGCCGCATTCCCCGCACCGACGTGCCGGCCTGGGTGGCACGACAGCTCCGGCGGGTTGTCGGCAGCGGTTTCGTCGAGATCTGGGGACCGATTGACGAACTGCCGGGCGACCAGGATACCGACTATGCCCGGTTCAGGGCGCTTTTGACCGACGAGGCGATCGCAAGTACTGATGTCGTTGCCGGCCGCCGAGTGTTTGAGCGGACGTGCGCCGTATGCCACAAGATGTACGACGAAGGGGGGATCATCGGGCCGGACCTCACCGGTTCCAACCGTACGAATCTCGACTATCTTCTCGGCAACATGATCAGCCCCGCCGAAGTTATGCAAGACGACTACCGGATGATCATCGTAACCATGCGTGACGGTCGGACGTACATCGGCAACGTGTCGTCGGAAAACGACAGGCAACTCACGTTACGCGTGGTCGGACTGCCCGCTGTAGTACTTAATAAGTCGAACATCCAGTCGCGCGAGGTATCCAACAAGAGCCTCATGCCCGAAGGCCTGCTGCGAGCGCTGACAGACGACGAAGTGCGGGATCTCGTTGCGTACCTGCGTACGTCGGAGCAAGTGCCGCTGGAATGAGCGCCGAGCATTCTGTCCTTCGTAGCGTACAGCACAGCCGCATGAAACTACACATCCTCAGGTTTGTGATCGCTGCCGTACTCGTCACCGCACCCGGCGCGGCACATGGTCAACGCGTGGCGAAATACGGTGCGGACTTCTTGGCCGGCGGCGTAGGGGCACGTGCGCTCGGAATGGGTGGAGCACACGTGGCTCTGACGCAAAATGTTAACAGCGGTTACTGGAATGCAGCGGGCCTTAGCCATACCGTGCACGCAGAAGTAGCGTACATGCACGCCGAGCGGTTCGCAGGCATCGTGACGTTCGACTATGCGGGACTGTCGTTTCCCGTTACCTCTACGTCCACAGTCGGACTGTCGTATTACCGAAGTGGCGTCAACGACATCAAGAACACGCTCAATGCGTGGGATGTCGTGCGTAATCAGCCCAAAGCCCACCCAGAGACCTACATTACGACGTTTTCGGCGGCAGATGCGGCCTTCTTTGTCAGCTACGCTCGGAGCGTGTGGACACGCCTTGCCGTCGGGGTGTCGGCAAAAATCATTCGGCGGTCGATCGGTGATTTCGCCAATGCATGGGGTTACAGTTTCGACATCGGCGCACAGTTCCGCGGGCGGCGGTTTCTATTTGGCGCCAATCTCCAAGACGCCTCGACGATGCTCCAGAGTTGGAGTATCAACGAGGCCGCATTCACCATCGAGGGTACGAATCCAGACACCGGCGAGCAGCTGACCTTCGAAGAGGTCTTCGATCAGGAACTGCCTACTGGACAGACATTCCTCGTCCTACCCGTCCTTCGCCTCGGCTCGGGAATCGTCCTCCCGATAGGCCTTGGAAGCACCTTGACGGCGGGCATGGATCTCGACGTCGCATTCGACGGGCAGAAGGCCAATTCGATCAGTGCGGGCGCCATGTCTCTCCACCCGCGCCTCGGAACCGAATTCAAATTTCGGGGCGTCGTGGCGCTCCGGGCGGGTATCAGCCACCTAGGCCACGGGGGCGATTACGGCTTCGACTTCGTTCCATCCATCGGGGCGGGTCTCGACGTGGCCCCGTTCGCCGTTGACTACGGCTTCGGCGATTTTGGTGGCCTCTCGTCCGACCTCGGATATTCGCATCGCATTTCGGTGCGCTTCGCACTCACCCGGGATCGTTTTGCCCGCGATGCATCCGACGCTGAGGGATAAGGGCTCTTGTGCGATGCTTCCTCCGCTTCGTTACAGCGGTGATTCGAACACGGTCAAGCTCCTTGACCAAACCCTGCTGCCACTAGAGGAGCGGTGGCTTGACATCCGCACGCCGGAAGAAATGGTGGAAGCCATTCGCATGCTCCGTGGACGCGGAGCGCTGGCCATCGCCGCAAACGGCGACGGTACGGAAAGCAACATAGAGCTCCGCGACAGCGAAGAAATCACCTTCAGCTTCGGACGACGGACGGTACCTGAGGATGCCGGCGCATACAACCCCGCATTCGACGTCACGTCCGCACGACTTGTGACGGCTATTGTTACGGAACACCGTGTCGTTCGTCCGCCTTTCAAGGGCGGTCTGGAGACTCTCAGAAAGAATAGGACGGCCCGCGGCCTGAAAAAATGCGCCTGAAACAGAACGACCTGTACGGAATGGGTGCCAGCATTCTGCTGCATCTTATTCTAATCATCGGCTTGGGGCTCCTTAACATGGCTTCCATCGAGCCTCCGGGGCTGGGCTATATGGAAGTGGATTTCGGGCCGCTTGCGGAAGGCGAACCTCAGCCGGAAACGCAAGAACCCGAGCCGGAAGAAGCAGAAGAACCCGAAGAGCAAGAGCAGCCCGAACCTGAGGAAGAACAACCGCCGCCGGAAGAGCCTCAGCCTGTCATCGAGCGCGTACTGCCATCGCTGCACGTCAATCTGCCGGATCCCATTCTATCCGAAGACGAGGAAATCCTCGATCTCCCGGAGCCCTTAGTTATCGCATCCGAGGAACCGTCCGTCGTAGTGGCTGAGCCGACTCCTCCGCCGGAGGAAGAAACAATCGAAGCCATGCCCGATGCAGGGACTGCCGACGAGGAAGAAAAGGCCGCGCCATTCGACATCACTGGGCTCGAGAACAGGAGTTTGATCGCGCGTCCGCTACCAGCCTATCTTGACAACGTAAGTGCCGTGATTCGTATGCGCATTACTGTTGATCCATCCGGTCGCGTAACGCAGGTCATTCCGGTACGAAAGGGAACACCAGCGCTGGAGCGCGAGGCGCAAAGAGCTCTCCGGAGGTGGCGTTTCAGTGCACTGCCTGCAAATGCTCCGCGCACTGACCAGGTCGGGATCGTAACATTGCGCTTCGTAATCGAATGAGCGATCAGAAGGCCCGCTCGCCAATCAACGTCTTCAGCGCGAAGTCTGCCGCAGCAAAGAATACGCACAATTAGCAAGCGCTGACGCAAAACAACCGGATATCCTGCCACTGTACATCCATGATCGCTCCCAGCCGTAGGGTCAGGGAGAGCGCGGTAGGGTACGGTGCGTACATTCCGCTCACTTTCGTGGCAGTGCTCAGTCCGGCTCCCATGGGTCCGTTTCACCCCTGGTGTAGCATGGTACTGTTCCGGGCTGGGGGCGATATGTTGTCGGGGGTACATTAGCTTTCGGGGGTGATCATGGAGAAGGTATCCTGACAGGGCGACGGTTTATCAATACTGGTGTACGCATGCTGGGCCAGGCTCCGGTTCGGCGGGGCCTGGGGGTCCCGGGCGCCACGCCCGGGATATACGACTACCTCCTGGAGGTCCACTTCATCTCAATTTGAGAACATGACGCCGGAGAGACACCATCCCTGCCTTCTCGCGATCTTCGCACTCCTGTCGGTGACAGCCCACGCGGCTCTCAGGGGCCGAATGCAGACATCTACAGCTCCAAGACGGAATCGGCGTTCCTTTTGAGGGACGGTCCTTTCCGCCACATTTCGCCGGAGCCCCGGCGAGGAAGCTCTCGATCAGGGGCATATGTCCCGATCAGCCAGTCACGCATCGAGGGGATCGGGATGGCGTATTGCCCTCTGACACGGGCGACGATCCCCTTCTCCACGGCCAGCGCGAAAAGCGTGGCGGCATCCCTCTCGCTGCCGCACTTCGCAAGGTGGGACTTGATATCCTGGGGTAGCAGGCCGCCCCTGCGCCCCATCTCCACCCCCGCCTCAGCCAGCGCTCGGCGCTCGTTGATCAGAAAAACGCGCGTCCGCGCCTCGTAGTAGTCCGCTTTGCGCCGGCGTCNNGTCGGTGAGCCGCCCCTGTGCCCTGACCGCCAGATGGGCCGCCGGCTGAACATAGGCCATGACGTGCTGCGGCCAGCCGTCGGTCTCGGCGGCGATGGCCTCGGTCCACCGCTCGAGCGCTGGGCCTTTCCGCACCTGTCCGTCCTTGACGAGCCAGTCGGCGATTACTGCGCGCTCGGCCTTGGAAGAAAGGCTCCCCAAGTTGATCAGGCAATCCCCCTTGAAGCGCGAGATGCCCAGGCTGTCGAACGCGTCTTCGGAGGTCCCCAGGCCGCCGGCCAGAAGGACGACGGAGGCCCCCATGTCGCCGTTGTGGATTTCGTCCAGCAGCTCACACACCGGCGTGCCCACATCGCCGGCATCACCACCCGGACCATAGCGTGCGAGCATCTGTGCCTCGTCCAGCACGAGTAGCAGCCCCCTCTTCTTCGCGGCGTCCTTCATCAGGGCCTTCACCGTCTTGCCAGCCATGTGGCGCTCCTGCGATCCATGGACGATCTGGGGCATCCCACCCCCGGCCGTGTCCACGCGCTCCGTCTCGTAGCGCTTGCCCAGGGCCGTCATGAAAACTTCGGGATTATGCAGGGCCCCGCCTTTTATCCTGACCACCCGCCACTCGGCCTTTTCAGCCTGATCAGCACACTTGTACAGGAGCGCCGTCTTGCCGGCGCCCGGTGGGCCCTGGATCAGAAAGGTGGTCCCGCCGC
>JAAXGO010000197.1 GCA_012267425.1 Rhodothermales bacterium | reverse complement strand
GGAGGCAGATGTCAACCGACGCAACCGATTCGGACGCACCGAAATTTCCCGAGCGACTCTTGCGATACGCAACTAGAGAATTTGGCAAAGAAGGCGAAGCATGGCTTGAGGAATTGCCGTCCATTCTCGTGCGGTGCCGCGCTAAGTGGGGTCTGACACTCGGCCGACCGACCGAAGAGATCAAAGTCAACTATATCGCTTACGTCGAGATGGGCAATGGAGAAGAGGCCGTGCTCAAGGTGGGCGTCCCGCACGACGATTTCAGCGCGGAGATGGAAGCGCTGGCGATCTACGAGGGCCGTGGGATAAACCGACTCATCGACTGCGACAAAGCGCTCAACGCCATGCTGCTCGAACGACTGCGTCCTGGCAAGATGCTAGATTCTGTTGGGAACGCGCGCGAACAAAGCGAGATTGCAGCGCGTATCCTCCAGGAGTTACACGCGACCCCGCCGCCGTCGAACCACACACTGCCGCACTTTATGGATTGGATGCGAAGTGCATTCTCAGATGCCAAAAGCTGCGAGGATCCCGAGCGGGCGCGGGGCTATATCGAACAGATTCCGCGCGTGGAGTCCATGATGGGAATCCTGATGGAACCGGATGAGCCCCAGATACTGCTGCACGGCGATCTCCATCACTGGAACATTCTGTCCGACGCAGACCGCGGCTGGATGGCGATCGATCCCAAGGGCGTCCTCGGGGCCTCGTGCCTGGACGCCGGCCGGTTCATCAACAACGCGATGGGGTTCGGCGAGACCGCTGCGGAAAAGCGGGAGATCCTGCTTGAGGCGGTGACGGTTTTCAGCGATGTACTGGGGGAAAACGAGGAGCGGATGTTTGCGGGTGCCTTTTGCGACAAGATCATGGGTTCGTCGTGGGGCCTGCAACAGGAACCCGATGAACACGAGGCGAACTCACAAGAGGCGCTTAGAGTGATGATTGAGGTAGCAAGAGGTGTGGATGATCGTCGGCTGCTGTGTCGAGCCGTCTAGCGGTGCAGACGCACAAAGCCACACCGCGTTGCACCTACTTGCGCAGATGCAACGCACATCGTGGGTGGCTGATCGGGTATCGAGGCGGACTCACTCATCCGCCTGTCATTGTTAACCCTTGAGCCGGTTGATCGTCCTTCTGACGAGGATGGCTATAACGCCGGCGTATAGAGCGATGCTGACCTGATCGACGATGGCGTCTAAGCGATCGCCAAGCGTGTTGAGAAGTTCCTGGTCCAGCACGTTTGCTCCTGCGGCAGCGCCAACCGCAATGGTGACTGCCAAGTAGGCTGTCGCATCCTCGGCG
>JAAXGO010000196.1 GCA_012267425.1 Rhodothermales bacterium | reverse complement strand
CGCAAATGAGGGGATGCATGAGCCGCCACCCTCTGCAGAATCCACCTGCCCATGTCCGTCTTTTCAACCCCATCCGTCCACCGTCGGAGACAGTTCATCGAATACTTAAAGAAGTCACTCATGAACTCGTCCGGTCGAAAGTGAACGTGTTCGCCCCACTCCTCGACCTCCTCGTCGCTTGGCAGCACCAACGGCCAGCTGGAAGGAATGCGATCCATGCTAAAATCTGTACTTAGCCCCTCTGGAAGACCCCCGACTTCCCCAGCAAGCTCCGCGATGCAGCGCATACCGTCCCGAATCATGGCGTTGTCGAACCGCTCTGGTTTGCGAGAGTACTCCGCGCACAGCATTTCCAACGACAACGCCGAGAACCGGCGTTGACCGGGAGCCAATCAACGCGCCATAGCACGCCAGCAGCACCCGCTCTCTCACTTCGTCATCGTTACACACTATGAATGTTGTTAGCAGCCGCGGCACCACCGCGGGTCGCACGGTCAAGATTGCGGTCGTCGCGCGCGTGGCCTCATCCTTCACGCGACGATCCGCGGCCGCCGTGAACCAGCACAAGGCCGTGCACCACCGTTGGGCGACGTCGTCATCAAGCTCCTCCAAAGCCACCTCATATACGGCCTCAATCAATCGGCGCACGATTCCCTTAGTCTCGAATCTATCGTAAAGATATCCACACCACGCCGCATCACGTTTAGCCAGCGGCAACCGCGCCAAGCGCTTATGGAGCCACAGCGCATCTATCGCAGAGGGTTCCCATGCAATAGACAACACTGCGTCTGTGACCTCCGCAGAGAAGGCCGGGACCCGTAGTGCCTCCTCCACTACTTTGACGGATGCTTCGCCCAATGTACTTGGGTGGCGGTAAGCCAGAGCGCTGACGCAAATCTGCACGACTTGTTCACGCATCGCCGGATCCGCCACTACGCTGGGGAGTTCTATATCCGGATGTCGTTCCGGAATCAATATAGACAGCGCTGACAGCACGCCGCGGTTCTTCGACAGGGCTCCGGGCTCACTCCACAGCCCGTGCAGCAACCCTTCGCCCGCCCCACGTACATCGTCACCCACGCGGTCCAGAAGCTCCGAAGCCACGAGGAAGTCTCCAAGCCGCTCAAAAGCCGGACGTACCGTAGATTCGTCCCCTAGAGTGGCCGGAGCGTTTGGTCCGTCCTCTATCAACAGATCTTCCCTCACCAGCCAATCGACGACCCGCAAGCCAGCCGCGCGCGGCCGAGCTTCGAGAATCAGCCGCTCCGCTTCCGACGCTCGAAGGACATTGTCAGGGCCTTCGGCGATTCCACCGGCCACTGCTCTAAGAGCTCCAATAACGATGCCCGCCGTCTCTGTAGTGCCATGTTCGACGGCAAAGCGTTTCTCTTTTTCTCGCAGGAATGCACTAATTGTCGGGGCAAGGCCGCGCCATCCCGCAGGCAGTCGGCGCAGGCCCTGGGACTGAAATGTCTCGCACAACAGTCGCAAATATAGGGGGTTAGTCATCTCCGGCTGTAGGACCGGCGCGACCGCCGCGTCAAGCCCGTAGTGGTTGAAGAATGCGTTGCACGCCGTACGCCCCACGGTAGCGAATCCCACGTGCTCCAGCCGTGGCGCGTGGTAGGCGTCTGGCAAGCATAGCTCTGCGTAGGACGTCCGGCACGTAACCACGAGACGCACGTGCCGTCGTCGTCCAAGGTCAGCCTCAAAGGCCGCAAGGTGGTCGTGCCAGTATCGCAGTGGTCGTGTCTCGTTAATCGCGTCGACGCACATGAGAAGTGGCCGCCCGCTTGCTTCCCCCGCGGAGTCAAGAAGATCGACGATCCCATTCCTGCCGAGCGTCCCGGGAAGTCCCAGAGCTTCTGCGAGCCGCGTCCATGGGTCGGGCTCGCCGCGAAACTCATGGCCAAAGACGACACATGTGAGCAATCCGTTGTTGAAGCGCGTTCTCGCTGCATCACACACACCGTGCGTCTTTCCGGTGCCCGCAATGCCGGTGAGCGCCAAACCGGATTCGTAAGCGAGCGAACACGCAGGCGACCGGAGCCAATCCCGGACCTTGGTAAGTTGAGTGATTGCTTCGCGCGTGTCGTCAAGATTCGCCGCCGGGAAGGAAACCATGAACTCCGCCATGTACTGACGGAAGCCGGGGGCGTTCGCAGTTCCCCGGCCGTGCTCGGCCTCTAGTTCATCGACGAGAGGGGTCTCCATGCGACGAAGGCGATCGAGGAGTTGGTCAAGATCACCTACACAGTGGCGGTACACGTCTCCGCCCTTCGATAGAGCCAGGTCGGTGCAGTTCGTCAAGAGCGAGGTAATCTCTGAGGTTGCCGCTTGAGCGTCGGGGTACACAGCTTCCGGCCAACGTGGTACGGCGGAATCGACACTGGGTCGAGACCAGCGCGACGACAGACGTTCGCAGGCGTCGCGACAAACCCCCAACTTGTTGACCAATGCCGCCGACCATTCGGGCGTGCGGCCCAATGCTGCGAACCAATGATAGAGATCCGTTTGAACATTGAGCTCAGAAGTATAGCGCGGACCAGCCGTTATTCTAACGGAGTCCAGATGTCGGGAGAACCACTCGTTACTTAGTACCGTACGGTTGAAGAAGAACTCGCGAAGCCCTCCAGATCGATCGTGCTCAAACATTAGCCCTCGAA
Source organism: Rhodothermales bacterium (assembly GCA_012267425.1). Lineage (GTDB taxonomy): Bacteria > Bacteroidota > Rhodothermia > Rhodothermales > Bin80 > Plut-88865. The sequence continues at coordinate 1,246 of JAAXGO010000196.1, read as the reverse complement.
GCCCTGAGGCAGACCATGGCTCGATGGAGATCTGCCGACCAGCTGCACGGGCGTCCTGTTCGCGCTGTCTGCGCCATTGATCGAATTTCTCGAAGCTGCTCCGACCCTGCCGGCGGGTAGGCCCCGTCAAATCGAACGGAAAACAGATGATGTAGCGATTGAGTTGCGGATGGACTTCCAGCGCGGTATGTAGCGACGGCGTGGCTTGGTCAAGCAGGGATTTGATGTCAGGCACGTACTTTGCCTGCCAACCGATGCGGTCGGCTGGAGAGAGGTCGGCGAAACACTCCACGCCGCCGTCGCCGCCGGCCCCATGGAACCGCACAAATCCTGCAGTGCTGGGAACCGTTCGATGCGCGAGTTGGCAGCAGAGCTCTTCGAACGCGTGGCGCTGGCTGCCACCACGCGGGACTATATGTGTGAAGTCAACATCCAGAGTACTTGCCATTGAAGCGGACTCCATTGGGTTGGGGCTGAACCAAGGTCGGGGTGTCTTCTTGTTCGGCTCCGCAGTCGCTGAAGCATCCTCGGATTTCCGTAATGCCACATCCGAGGGGAAACTGCGACATGCACCGGCTTGTGCCCGGTGTGGTTGACCCGGTCATCCGAGATGGGGAGGTCGGCGCGTTGGACGCCGACAAGGCGTCAAAGGGAGTCGGGTTCACGCTCAGCAACCACGTCGGAAAACACATGCACGGGTGGTGATGCAGACCCCCGGTGGGCGGCGCGCAGAGCTGCGGATACAAGGCCCGCTGGCTGGTCAGCATCCAATTCCTGAAGTCGTTGCATAAGCCGCCCAGCGGCGTGGTAGATGCGGGCGGGGGTGGGCCAAGGGTTGAGCCCGCATCCCGGGAAAGCGCGACAAGGCTGCCCTTGGGCGGGCTTTCTGGGGGGAGACCCAGACCAAACGTGCGCCCATCGTGGTCGGGCGAGTCGTGAGGGACGAGGTCCTGCGGCACGTGGGCTGCGAGGGTCGGCAGCCCACACCACGTTGGGGAGCGGCTACGTCCAGCAAGACTGCTGACGCCAGCAGGATGTTCAGACGCGCGCTCCCTCATGTTCGTGCGTAACGCTGCCTCGGGACCGTCGAATTGGTAAAGTACTGGGAACGGAAGCCACCGAATCCCTCAACTACAGTGAGTTCCAAACAGAGAATGGCGGTGAGGCAGGGATTCGAACCCTGGGAAGAGGTTTATGCCCCTTCAACGGTTTAGCAAACCGCCGCCTTCAGCCTCTCGGCCACCTC
>JAAXGO010000195.1 GCA_012267425.1 Rhodothermales bacterium | reverse complement strand
CGGTGGTGAGGATGAGGAAGAAGACGAATGCGAGGACGACAAGGAAGACGAGGAGGAAGAGGAATGCGAAGAAGAAGGGGAATGTGAGGAGGAAGACGAAGACGGATGCGAAGAGGAAGAGGAGGAAGAAGACTGCCCTGATACCTGCATGCAGAAGCAATGCGACTTGGCAAAAGAGTATGCTGACGATCCCAACTGGGGAGCTTCCGATTGGCCTTGCGACAAGTTTGTCGCTATAGATTCACAGTTCCTGAAGGGAGATACGGGTACGGAGAATTTCAAGCACAAGCCGTACGGCTATGTGTCTTCGACGTTGTCGAGCGGGTACGCCGCGTTTACTGAGTATTTTCAGGCCTATGCGCCATTTGAAATCAGTTCCGGCTATCGCTGCCCCATAGGCAACGGCAATCTTCCAGAGCCAAAGGGTCTCAGCCGCCATGTGCGCGGCTATGCGGTGGACGTCACCGGAGAAACAGTCGACGGAGACCTGTGGCCTCCAGGACCAGACGTGCCCGAAAAACTGGACATACGAGAATGGGCCATTGCCACATACGGCATTCCTCCTTTCGAGTTTAAATCCTATAACACAACAACGCACGTCCATTTAGGCTGGCCCCATAACGGTAATATGGGTCCGCTTCTCGTACAGCGCTCAGATCACGAGGTCACTATGACAAAAGCAGTCCTTTTCAGCGCAAGCCTTGCGCTGCTGGCACCCTCTGCTGCAGGGGCCCAGGAACACGAGCACAAAGGGAACTGGCCGCCGGTGCGACAGACCTTTTCTTCGGACGAAATGGTCGCTCGCATCGCCACACTGGATCCTGCACAAGCCATGCCAGCGCTGAATTCTATGTGGAAAGAAGGGACGTCTTTCACGGAGGTGTCGGAGCGTGTGACCCCGCAGGTGGTAGCGGCAATGCTCGAAGCGCTGGACTACCTGCTGGATCAAGATAACCGCGCCAGTTCGGGCTTGCCCTATGATGACCTCGATGGAGTTGACCTCGATAGAGTGTTTACTCATGAGGGGCTGTTCGAAACGCTGGTGTACACGGTCAAGGATATGTTTCATGTGGCCCCGGAGCTGAGAGACCCGCGTGCTATCCCAGTGCTCCTGAAAGCCTCTTCAATGGGGGTACAGGATATCATACTGGATTTCGGTCCCCGCGCCGTGTTGCCGCATACGCTTGCGTGTGTCTTCAATCCTGAAACGCTGGAGTGGCACCTTGTGAGCTGCCTTCATATTCTGGCAGTAATTGTGGGCGTGTGGGGCGAGTCCATTGATGAATAAGACGCTGGTACGCATACGTGATCTGACCACAGCCCATCTGAAGCGGCCGTCCGGACGCACCCTGGTACCTTTATCTCGCCTTGCAGTGGCGATAGGCTGGGACGAAGAGCTGGAGGCTTTGATGCGGGAGCGGATACAAGAGGTGAGTCGGGAATGGAAGCGTGAGATACTGCAAAATGAACTAGGTAGCAAAGAGAGCCCTTACATTGACCAGTTCCGGGAGCGTTATGCCGGTGTGTCCTTTTGATGCGTCCAGCCGATAACCATGCAGAACGAAGAGCCCTCTTTCAGGCTTTCGTATTCACGAAAAGGTCCAAGAGATGCTCGGGCACGAAGGCGTAAGCAGACTCTCTCCGTTGTTGTTGTGGAGTATCACGTCGTACGGACTACAAACGGGCCACTTCTTCCACGGACTGGGTGTGGTATCAACCCGGCCGCGATTGACGTGCACAGTGACCGGCCATCCAGGTGGTGGGAACTTTCCGCAGGCATGGCTCCAAAACAGATCGCATGCCTCGGCTGCACACTTGCAGCCACCGCTCGAGGTCAGGGCATTACGGATGCTTTATCACGTCACCGTGCAGCAAGCAGTAGAGGCTTACTCCGCTATGCGCTGCCATTTGACGCGATCACCCTCGATGATGCCGTGCGTATCCACGAAACCTGCCGGAACTTCGAGGACATGTTGAGCTGGTACGCGGGATGAGATCCCGTCCGGGCTGAACGGCTTGGCATACTTGGAAAATTCAACGATCTGTGAATCTGCGCCGATAAATAGGAGATCTAGAGACAACGGCGTACTAGCCATCCAAAACGTCTGAATCCGCGGTTCATCGAACAAGAACAACATTCCAGACCGAGGTGGGAAAGATTGCCGATCCATCATGCCGCGCCTGCGCGTCGAATCCGTGTCCGCGATTTCGATGTCGAGCGACAATAGGACGTTATCCGCTCGCAAAATATCCAGCGTTCCGTCCACGCGAAACGTAATGGCGTCTACCGCCGCTCGCACGTTTTTAGGTTCTGCCGGCTGGCCGCCGCAGGCGCATAGTCCGACCACGAAGAGCAGATACGGTCTGCAGCGCAGCATGGACCTTGATTTTATGGACTAAGTTTCCAGCGGACACTCACGCTCTCGTCGATCCCGAACCGGTCGCTGAATCCGCCGCGTACTTCGACGACGTACTGGGCAAGTCCTTTGGCGACAACGCTCTCGCGGGACAGCGGCTTCGTGCGCTTCGCGATGTTCACGATGTTCGAATCCGCGTCGACGAACATGATGTCCAGAGGTATAGGTGTGTTGGCCATCCAAAAGCTCAGTGTGTCCGGATCGGAAAACAGAAACAGCATGCCTTGTCCGAGGCTCATTTGCCGGCGGTACATGAGCCCTGTTTGAATACTTGCCTCGTCGTCAGCAACTTCGATTTCAATTGTGCGAATGACGTTGCCCGTTGAATCCACGAAGTCTAGCGTGCCGTCAATACGGAATTCGGCGTCGGCGCGTAGTTCATCGGGCGGTGAGCTTTGCTGTGCGCAGGAAATGACGCCAGCAAATAGGAGTAATAGGATGAGAAGGCGCATTCGCCGTGTGACGTCGAAAGGATCCGGTTCGGCCCACGTTATACACGGCGCACGAAAGACTGTTCATGCAATCCGGGCAGTAACGGCGTCGCAGACCAGCCGCCCGCGATTAGTGAGGCGGAGCCGGTCAGGGTTGATCCACTCTACGAATCCCTCGGATTCCAGTACGGACAGGTCTACGTGCTTTTCCGACGCCAGGTCTATTCCGTATTGTGACCGCAAAAGGCTCAGGTCCAATCCATCGTTCGTACGAATACTCAACATGATGCGCTCCGAAGCGAGCGCGCGTGGCGAGAGGGTCTCTTCTTCGGCGACCGGACTCTCACCGTGCTCGACACAGCGGAGATACTTGCGCAAGCTCCTCACGTTACTCCAGCGCCGGGCGCAGCCAGCATTCCACCTAAATGAGTGGGCGGACGGCCCGAATCCCAAATAGTCTACGTGATTCCAGTAGAGTTGGTTATGCACGGAGCGAAAGCCAGGTCTGGCGAAGCTGGATATTTCGTAGTGCTCGTAGCCCTCGCCGTGCAGATACCGCATGGCTGACAAAAACTTGTCTGCCATGATGTCCTCGCTTTCGGGCTTTACGAGTCCGAGAGCGACCCGCTTGTAGAGTGGCGTCCGCTTTTCGATCGTTAGCCCGTAGGTCGATACGTGTGGTGCTTGGAAGTGTGTGACTCGCTTCAGGTTCTCGTCCCATCGGCGTACACTCTGGCCAGGGAGACCGAAAATCAAATCGACCGTGAAGTTGTCGAAGCCAGCATCCCGAATTGCGCGCAGGGCAGACATCGCCTCTTCCGGCCCGTGGCTGCGATTCATGAATCGCAGATCGTCTTCGAAAAAAGACTGAATGCCGAGGCTGAGCCGGTTCACACCCAAGGTACGGAGACCAATCAGGTACTCATCGTCGGCATCTTCGGGATTCAGTTCAACCGTCACCTCCCGAAGTCGGGAGCACTCGAAACGGTTATGAACGGCAGCCAGGATGCGTCCGATGTGGCCGACCTCAAGCCGCGATGGCGTGCCTCCGCCCACGTATATCGTTTCGATCGAATCGTCGTATGGGCATGATTCTACTTCCGTGCACAGGGCATTGACGTAGCCCGTGTGTCCCTTGGTTGCGGTAACGAAATAGAAATCGCAGTACACGCAGCGCTGCGCGCAAAACGGGATGTGAAGGTAGACGGCAGCCATTGGCCTATGAGCGCGGACTTCCCTGAAGCTGGCGGCACATTCAAAGGCCTTCATAGAGGCCGCCGTGCAGCGATGGAATCGCTACGGTCACCCGTCCATCTCTTAGCAGACGCTCGTCGCCGATTCGAATGGGCCGACCGCCGCGAGCTGGCCGTTCTCGCGAAATCCTACCTGGAGCTCCGACGAATCGGTAGCAACAGGACGCACTTTGAGGTGACTTTCTTACGGGATCCCGAGCCATTTCTCTCGAGCCACCGCCGCCCTGCATTTACAGCACGATACCAAGCCGGAGCGGAAGTACGAGGTGCGTAGACGCTTTGGCGACAACGAGCGTCGGATTGATCTCGAAGTATAATGACGTGGCCTGGAGTGCCCAAACCCACCCAATGCCGGCGTGCAGTGTGGGTCCGCCGTCATCTTTAATCGCCTTACTGCCGATGGGGAAATACCCGCCGGCACCTCCGATAAAGTATGGTGAGCTTACGCTGCCTGCTTTGATCGTGACGATCGCCGAAATCTGCGGATCCAAGACGAACGACGCCTCGTCACGGCCTCCGAAGACAAACCCCACCGCCCCACCGTCCACGGCAAACGACAGATCCGCATTAACTGGAGCGGACGCTCGCAGACGAAACCCAACACCGACCATTTGGTCCGTCGTCGTTAGCATAGTGCCTATCCCGAGACCGACACGAGGCTTCAAGCCCTGTGCCTCGGCACTGACTGAGCATGAAAGAGTCAACGCAATCGCGGCCAGCGTGACAAGGAGGTGGATTCCAGAGCGACCGGTCATGATCAGCAGAGTGGGTCCGTGTTGGGATGGATGTCCGAAATACTACGGTAAGCGGAAAGGGTTGCATAGCCAGCGAACGACCATGCACTGAGCGGGTATCACCGGTTTTGCCGTATAGGAGTTACGTAAGAGGAGAGCCTCATGCCTGGACAGCAACTAAAGGTCGACGATGCCTTTCTTTTCGAGTCGATGCTTGGTGAGGAAGAATGGCTGATCATGCAGACCGCAAGACGGTACGCACGGGACAAACTGGAGCCACGCGCGCTGGAGGGCAACCAGGACGAGGTGTTCCACGAGGAGATCCCGCGCGAGATGGGCGATCTTGGCCTCCTCGGTGCCTTCATCCCCGTAGAATGGGGTGGGGCGGGAGTATCCTATATGTCATACGGGCTGGTAGCACGTGAGTTGGAACGGGTCGATTCGGCCTACCGATCGTTCATGTCGGTCCAGTCATCCCTTGTTATGCTTCCGATCTGGAAGTTCGGGACCGACGACCAGCGGCGGCGATTCCTTCCGCGTCTCGCAACTGGTGAGATTATCGGATGCTTCGGCCTTACGGAGCCTAACCATGGATCCGATCCAGGATCAATGGAAACAGTTGCCTTGCGCGCCGACGGAGGATGGGTCCTCAATGGGGCTAAGGCATGGATCACGAATTCGCCCATAGCTGACGTGACGGTCGTTTGGGCCAAAGCCAGAGAGAATCCCGGCGACCGCGGGATCATCCGGGGTTTCTTGGTCGAAAGGGGATTCGACGGTGTCACGTTCCCCAAGACGGGGCACAAGATGTCGCTACGTGCCTCGCTTACTGGCGAGATTGTGCTACGTGACGTGTTCGTTCCCGACGCGAACGTATTTCCCGATATTCGTGGCTTGCGAGGCCCGTTCACGTGTCTTAACAGTGCCCGCTATGGCATCGTGTGGGGTGCCTTGGGGGCGGCGGAGAACAGCTATGAGCGTGCCCTGCGCTATGTCATGGAGCGCCGCCAATTCGGCCACGTTCTTGGATCAATGCAACTGGTCCAGACGAAGCTGGCTGACATGCTGACCACGATCACACAGATGCAGCTTCTGGCTTGGCGCCTCGGTGCACTCATGGACGATGGCAAGGCAGTCTGGGAAATGGTATCGCTAGCTAAGCGTAACAACTGCGGGAGAGCCCTGGATATCGCACGAACAGCTCGCGACATGTTGGGCGCCAATGGGATAAGTGGAGAATTCCGGGTCGTGCACCACATGATGAATCTAGAGAGCGTCAACACGTATGAAGGTACCTACGATATTCACGGTCTTATCCTGGGCCGGGCCCTTACCGGCATACAGGCCTTCGTGCCGCGTGGAAATGCATTGAAGTAGTAGGCGATGCCTTGGACTCTGCCATGCATCCGCCTTAACCGTTGGCGCGGCGAATCCCCAGTCTCGCACGCCCGGGAGTAGAAGCACGATTGTGGACCCGGCTGCTGAAAACGAGTGCTCTGAGGAATCATCGAACGCGCTCGGCACGGTGACAGACCCTGGTCCGGCGTCTCTGTGGATACTCACTTGTATGCTGGATGTACGGCGTTTAACGAAGAACCGGAGCCGAGCGTAACGGAGAAGAGGCACTTTCGGTTAACATGCGCCGCCACATTTCAAAGGTGAGCCACCATTCCACTTCTTGGGCACGGCGTATGTCACCGCTGTAATACTCGGTGACGAGGCGGGCAATGCGTGGCGGATCATACGCATGGTAATTCCGCACGCTCGACGAATGGGCGACGTCGAGTGCAAACGGCCTGACTCGCTCTAGGAACTGCCGGGATTCCGTCAGTTGGTGGACACGTCCCACCCCCTTCTTTACTCGCATGAGGGCCCAGGCAGCGAGTTTCGATGTTCCGTACGGATAGGTCGCAAATCCCTTGGCCAAGGGATACGTGGCAAGGCGAGGGTGCCTTGAGCTGATAATTTGCATGAACAGCCGTCCGTTACGTCGCAGTCGTAGAGGTACCTGCATCGCCGCACGGAGGACGGCTGGCTGTGAGAACGGCATGTAGGCCGGAAGAGCTTCATCCAACCAGGCTTGAGCAAAGCCGAAGAAGTTTGGAATCCGCGTGCGCAGGCAGAGAAGGTCCACCAAGTTTTCCGCAGACAGGCGGGAGTCTGTCGGAAGGGCCTCCAATTCGCGGGTAATCTGCTCAATAGCACCGTGCGTCATTGAGGCTACGGCATCCTTGTTGAAGATGCCGGCGCGTGGGACGCGTAGGAGCTCAAGGACGGTTGCCGCCTGGTTGCGTCGCAGGGCCCGTTTGCCCATATGAACAACTTTATTCATGTAATTCCGACGTGCCATTTCACCTCCGGCGCCATCAATCGAGATGAGCCCACGTCGGCCCATTGCTGGAAGCCATCGGTAGCGCAGCGGAGCATGTGCAGGAGCCACTACCTGAGTGAGAGTTACCCAATGCGTTAGCATTGCAAGGCATTGATCTTGCCCGGGAGCCTCTTCATACAGACAAGTCAAATCCACGTCCTCAGCGTCTGCAATATGCTGTGCCACGCGGACGTCCGGATGGTCAGCATGGCCGATGACGTGTGCGGGGCCGGAAGGCCGGACCGCCAATATCAGCCTTGAGTCAAACCCACCAGACAAGCCGATCGATACACGTTCGTTCGGCGCTGGCCGGCAATAGGCGGACAGAGTGCGCTCGAATGTGCTACCGCGCGGGTCTTCCCCGTTAAATCGTGCAGTGAAGCGCTTGCTGGCCACGGAATACTGGCCTTCTTTGATACGGAGATGACCTCCCGGCCCCACGCGCTCGATGCCTTGCAGCTGACTGTCTGTCGACATCTGGTTAACCGCAAGCCAATGTGCTCCAAATTGCCCAAAATCAATCGCGAATCTGCCCAGGAATCGTACGAGCAAGTCAAGCCTGGTGGCGAATGCAATTCCATGCGACGATTTGCAGACAGACAGCTTACGGATACCCAGCGGATCCGTAAAGGCCTCTGCAACGTCGCCCCTACGTCGAACGACCACGAAATGGCCGTCAAGTCGTGACAGGTCGGGATCCGCGACGGCCAGTATTGCTCGCCAGTCCTGGGCATCTAGAAATCTACAGCGGTCGTCCTGCCGCTTGATCCCAAGGCCGACAACCATCCATCGGCCTCCGGCGGGCAGGTCTCCTCCAAGGCAGGTGTCCTTCAGTCCGCCGGCAGTAATAAAGTGCCTTGTGCCGCTGTCCTTATGTAGGATGCCGGTATTTGAAAGCCGGAGTAGCTCAGGCTCAAGCGCGGATGGATTCTCTCCGACATAGCCGAAAATCCAGCTCATCTCACGCAGATGTTCACGGCATCACATTCCGTTTCTCCTTGCCGCCAAATGAGCCTGCGCGGCTGCCAGGCGGGCGATCGGCACGCGGAACGGAGAGCATGAGACATAGTCCATCCCAATGTCATAACAGAACGCAACGCTTGTCGGCTCTCCGCCGTGCTCGCCACAGATTCCCACCTTGAGATGAGGGTTCGATTCTTTCCCGCGCTGCGTGCCGATTTTGACCAATTGCCCGACACCTCGCCGATCCAATACCTGGAACGGATCATGCGGGAGGATTTTCCGCTCTACGTAGAGTGGAAGAAACTTACCGGCATCGTCACGGCTGTAGCCGAAGCACATTTGCGTAAGGTCGTTTGTCCCGAAAGAAAAGAAGTCGGCCTCGCGAGCGATGTCGTCAGCCGTCAGGGCGGCCCGCGGCACTTCGATCATTGTTCCGATCAGGAACTCGACCTCGGAGCCGGCCTCGGCGAACACACTCGCGGCAGTTTTCTCGATGACCTGCTTCTGGTCGACGTACTCTTCGAGCGTGCCGATCAGTGGTACCATGATCTCGGGGAGGACGATTACTCCTTCCGCCTTGAGCTCGACGGCGGCTTCGAGGATTGCCCGCGTCTGCATTTCGGTGATTTCGGGGTAACTCACGCCCAGTCGGCAACCGCGATGGCCCAGCATCGGGTTGAACTCGCTGAGCTCGGCAATCTTTGCCTTGACCGTCTGCTCGTCGATGCCCATCCGATCGGCCATTCCGGCGACACCGTCCGCATCATGGGGTAGGAATTCGTGCAGCGGCGGATCAAGAAGGCGTACTGTGATCGGTAGCCCGTCCATGGCACGGAAAATGCCCCTGAAGTCTTCTTTCTGGTACGGCAACAGTTTTGCCAGCGCTGCCCGTCTGGCGTCCTCCGTCGAAGATAGGATCATTTCGCGTACCGCCTGTATGCGGTCGCCTTCAAAGAACATGTGCTCTGTCCGACACAGCCCGATGCCTTCTGCGCCGAAGCTGACCGCTTTTGCTGCGTCGGCCGGCGTGTCAGCATTCGAGCGTACGCCGATCGGACGAATGTCGTCGGCCCACTCCATGAACGTGGCGAAGTCGTCGACAAGCTGTGCTTCGACGAGCTCCTGAGCGCCGAGTATGACTTCGCCAGTAGATCCGTTGATCGACAGCCAATCACCTTCCGAGACGGTGACGCTGCCGGTCGTAAACGATTTGGAGGCATAGTCGATGGCGACGGCTCCGCATCCCGCCACGCACGGTTTGCCCCAGCCACGTGCCACGACCGCCGCATGGCTCGTCATGCCACCGCGGGAGGTGAGAATGCCTTCGGCTGCATCCATTCCACCTACGTCTTCAGGACTCGTTTCGATGCGGACGAGGAGTACTTTCTTACCGTCGTCCCGCCACTTTTCAGCGTCGTCGGCGGCAAAGACGACCTGGCCGACGGCAGCGCCGGGCGAGGCAGGAAGTCCCGAGGCAATGACGCTGGCTTTGTATGCGGTTTCATCCTTGAAGCCGGGATGCAAGAGCTGGTCTAAGTGGCCCGGCTCGACAAGCTCACCGACGGCAGACACGGTGTCGGTCAGTCCTTCACCCACCATGTCAACGGCCATTTTGAGCGCGGCCTTACCTGTTCGCTTGCCGTTACGGGTCTGCAGGATGAAGAGCTCCCCGTCCTGGACAGTAAACTCGATGTCCTGCATGTTGCGGTAGTGTCTTTCGAGTCTCTCGGTTACTTCGAGCAGTTCGCGATACGGCCTCGGAAAATGACTTTCCATCTCCGCGATGGGCTCCGGCGTCCGAATCCCGGCCACGACGTCTTCTCCCTGCGCATTGACGAGGAACTCGCCGTACAGCTCACGCTCGCCTGTACTCGGGTTGCGCGTGAAGCAGACGCCGGTTCCGCTCGTCGGACCCAGGTTGCCGTAGACCATGGCCTGGACGTTGACCGCAGTTCCGATCAGACCGGTAATCCTGTTGATCTGCCGATACTTGATCGCGCGTGCGCTGTCCCACGACTCGAAGACGGCGTTGATGGCATGTTGCAGCTGGAGATACGGATCCGAGAGAAACGCATGCCCGGCGTGGTGTTCGTAGATTGCCTTGAATTGATCGACCAGGAGTTTGAGATCGTTTGCGTCGAGGTCTAGGTCATTTTTGACCCCCTTTTTTGCCTTCATGCTAGCGAGCGCTTCTTCGAAATGGTGATGGTCTATATCCATCACCACGGCGGAGAACATGTCGATGAAGCGCCGATAGGCGTCGTAGGCGAAACGCTCGTTGCCTGCTTCTCTTGCCAGTCCTTCGACGACTTCGCCGTTGAGTCCCAGGTTGAGCACTGTGTCCATCATACCGGGCATCGACTGTGCGCCCCCGCTGCGTACAGAGACGAGTAGCGGACGTGCTGGATCGCCGAAGCGGCGTCCGAGGGTTTTCTCGATCTGTGTAAGTCCGCTGCGTATTTCGTCTTCCAGCCCGGTGGGCCACTGCCCTTTGTGTGCCGAATAGTACCTGCACGCTTCGGTGGTCACCGTGAAACCCGGTGGTACCGGTAGGCCGATCGAACTCATCTCTGCCAGGTTGGCACCCTTGCCGCCCAACAGTGCCCTCATTTCCTTGCTTCCTTCTGCCGTTCCCCGGCCGAATCCGTATACGTGTTTGCTGGCTTGAGACATGGATTGGCGTAGTGAAGTTTGGTTGATCGTTCCCGAGTTTAGCAGCGCAAGTTACTGTGGGTTAATATTCAAAGCCTATGAAGACCGGTCCGACCGTGGTGTGGCTACTGCTCGGATCCTCGCGGAATCGTAGAATCGCACCCATTGCTGCCAGGGAACTTTGCTGAGTATCTTTCTTTGGGGCACCGCTGGTCTAGCAGTGTAATGCCGAACCCTCTACAGCGACTGGAATGAAGCGTCTTCTGATTGTCGAATCACCGACCAAGGCACGCACGATCGGTAGATTCCTCAAGGGCGACGAATATCAGATCGAGGCCAGCATGGGCCATGTTCGCGACTTGCCCGCAAGTGCGGCGGAGATCCCGGCCAAGTATAAGAAAGAATCGTGGGCACAACTGGGGATTCGGACTGATGGCGGTTTCAGGCCGCTGTACGTCATTCCTCCGGGCAAGAAAAAAATCGTCACAAAGCTCAAGAGCGCACTCCGCGAGGCAGATGAGCTTTTGATTGCAACGGACGAAGACCGAGAAGGAGAATCTATAGGCTGGCATTTATTGGAGGTTCTGCGTCCGAGGATTCCGCACCGCCGCATGGTTTTCCACGAGATCACCAGGAGCGCCATTGAGTCGGCTCTTGCGCGCACGCGCGAAATCAACAAGAACCTCGTCAATGCCCAAGAAGCGCGCCGCGTACTGGATCGTTTGGTTGGATACACGATTTCTCCGGTTTTATGGAGGAAGATCGCTCCAAAGCTGTCCGCGGGTCGTGTTCAGAGCGTAGCCGTGAGGCTTCTTGTGATGCGCGAGCGCGATCGCATCGCGTTTATTCCGGCGTCGTATTGGGGCCTGAAGACACAATTAGCCATCGACGGGAAGACGTTTGAGGCGG
>JAAXGO010000194.1 GCA_012267425.1 Rhodothermales bacterium | reverse complement strand
GGCCCTGGCGGTGATTCTGATCGCATTCAACGCCTGGCGCGCCAGCGGAAGGTTCATGCACTACGCCTTCGCGACCAACGTCGCGATCATGTGCGCGGGTTTCATGCTGATGGGCTACCAGCTCACGGGGTACGCGGTCGCCTGACCGACGAAGGCGCCTCGTTCACGCGTCCGTGCCGGCGATTCCCGAAACCGATCCGCTCGATTTCTACGACGTCCGTTCGCTGCTGACCGAGGAAGAGCAGCTTGTAAGGGACAGCGTTGCGAGTTTCGTCGACGGGGAAGTCCTGCCGGTCATCGCGGACTGCTTCGCCGAACACAGATTTCCGGTTGAGCTCGTCCCGCGCATGGCGGAACTCGGTTTGCTCGGCGCATCGCTGACGGATTACGGCTGCGCCGGACTGAACAGCACGAGCTACGGACTGATCTGCGAGGAACTCGAGCGCGGCGACAGCAGCGTGCGCAGCTTCGTCTCCGTACAGAGCAGTCTCGTCATGGGCTGCATCGATGCATTCGGTTCCGACGAGCAGAAGGCCCGCTGGTTGCCGGCAATGAACAAGGGCGAGGCGATCGGCTGCTTCGGNNGCCTACGGCACCGAGGCGCAGAAGCAGCGGTGGCTGCCGCGGCTCGCCAGCGGCGAGGCGATCGGCTGCTTCGGCCTGACCGAGGCTCACGGCGGTTCCGACCCCGGCAACATGAAGACGCGGGCCCGCCGCGCCGGCGGCGACTGGCGCATTAGCGGCGGCAAGCTCTGGATCACCAACGGCACGCTGGCCGATGTCGCTGTGGTCTGGGCTTCGACGGACGAGGGTGTGCGCGGATTTCTCGTCGAGCGTGGGACGCAAGGGTTTGCGTCCCACGAGATCCGCAACAAGTTCTCGCTGCGCGCGTCGGACACAGCGGAGCTGTCGTTTGACGACGTGCGCGTGAGTGACGAGGCGAGACTGCCGGGCGCCACGAATCTCAAGGCCGCCCTGAGTTGCCTGAATCAGGCGCGCTTCGGAATCGTCTGGGGCGCCGTCGGCGCTGCGCGCGCCTGCCTGGGCGAAGCGTTGGATTACGCGTCGTCGCGCAAGCTTTTCGGTCGGCCGCTGTCGCGCACGCAGCTCATCCAGTCGCGGCTCGCGAACGCCGCGCAGCGGCTGACGGCGGCGCAACTCATGGCGTGGCGGCTCGCCGAACTCAAGGAGCAGGGCAGGGCCACTCCCGAGCGGGTCTCGCTGGCGAAACGGAACAACGTTCGTACGGCTCTCGATATCGCGCGCGATTGCCGCGACATGCTGGGCGCCGCGGGGATCACGCTCGATCACCACGCGATGCGCCACATGCTGAACCTCGAGACAGTGATTACCTACGAAGGCACGGAGTCGATTCACGACCTGATCGTCGGGCGTGCGTTGACCGGTCACGCGGCGTACTGAGCGGTTCTCCCCGTGTGCCGGCCCATCGGGCTATGCTAAATTGCGCCCGGTTGCCGACACCCGCAACGTGGCGTATCCGGCTAGGTGGCAGAGTGGTGATGCAGCGGCCTGCAAAGCCGTGTACACCGGTTCGATTCCGGTCCTAGCCTCCAGTCCAACTCCACCCTGTACCCTGAGGTGGTCCTGTTCACCAACATGGTGTAATGTGGTGAAAAAGTGAATGCGCGTAAGAGTTTGGTATGGACGGACGTAAGCGAATCAGGCGGCCCATTAAACCTAAGGGGGTCGCATCAATCCGTGCGTCGATAAGCTTTCCGCCTGGTGTCTACGTCGTTCTAGAGCAGATCGCTAGGCAGAAGAAGGTTTCGCTGGCGTGGGTTGTTCGAGACGCAGTCGAACAATACGTAAAAGAACAGGGGCGATTGGAGGAGGAATGAGCACTGACAATGCAAGGTTTGCCGAGGGCTGGCGATGACCGCCAAGGTAACGAGTGCAGCGCCTCATCTATCTGAGCGTATCCTGGGTGCGCTAGATCTGCCGAACGGGGCACGCTTCTATCGCTGTGCGTTGCAAGTGAACCCATTCGCATATCTTGTCAGGCACAACAAGAAAACAGTATTCAAGACAGAAGAGGATTACAACCGAGCGATCATCGATACGTGCTTGGAAGTCGGCATTGAGGTGATCGCAGTCACAGATCACTACCGAGTCAAGCACTCCGCTAACTTGCTGTCAGCAGCGCGCAACGCTGGTTTATCGGCGTTTAGTGGCTTCGAAGCTGTAACTAAGGACGGCGTGCATTTTCTCTGCCTTTTCGATCTGGACAAAGACGGTGCCTTGGAACGGTATATCGGCGAATGTGGCATTCACGATACCGAGCATCCTTCGCCGACAGGAAGTAAGGACGCAATCGAACTGCTGGACAGTTCGAAGGATTGGGGCGCGGTATGTATAGCTGCGCACGTGGCGTCCGAAGGCGGGTTACTGAGAAAGCTCTCTGGTCAATCAAGGATTAACGTTTGGAAATCGCCGAACCTGCTTGCCTGTGCACTGCCTAGTCCCGTCAGCAATGCGCCGGATGGGATCAGGCCCATCCTAGAAAACAAGAACGCCCAGTATCGGCGTGGTCGTTTACCGGCAATCTTAAATGCATCTGATGTCAATGGCCCGACCGATCTGAGAAAAGAGGGGGCATCCTGTTTCATTAAGATGTCAAAGGTATCTGTTGAAGGGTTCCGGCAGGCATTTCTTGATCCACAGTCGCGAATCCGACTGCACAGTGACCCGAAGCCCGAGCCACATGCGGAGTTCTTAGCGATGGCTTGGGAAGGCGGTTTCCTTCGTGACACGGCGGTACACTTTAATGAAAATCTAAACGTCCTTGTCGGCGGGCGCGGTACGGGCAAGTCGACGATGGTCGAAAGCATACGCTACGCGCTCGGTCTTGATCCCATCGGAGAGGAAGCGCGTAAGGCACATGAAGGAGTGATTCGGCACGTCCTACAATCGGGAACAAAGGTTTCGCTGCTCGTTCGATCGCACAAGCCGGCTGAACGCTGTTACATCATCGAAAGGTCCGTACCTAACCCACCGATCGTAAAAGATGAAGCGAATGAAGTCCTGACGCTCTCGCCGCGCGACGTAATGCCTGGTGTGGAAATCTTCGGCCAACACGAAATTTCTGAACTGTCCAAGAGCCCGGAAAAACGCACGTTGCTGCTAGATCGGTTCGTGGATCGAGACGCATCCGTGTCCGGGCGTAAGTCTGAAGTTCGTCTCGAACTGGAACGTTCACGTAGCCGGATTGTAGACGTTCGCCGTGAGATGGCAAGAATTGAAGAGCGCCTAGCAACTCTACCCAGTCTAGAAGAGACGCAAAAAAGGTTTCAGCAGGCCGGTATCGAAGAGCGACTCAAGGAAAAAAGCCTGCTCATACGCGAAGAGCGCCTGTTTACTAATCTTATGGAGCGGCTGGACCAGTACAGGATGCTGCAGAAGGAACTCGTCGAGAGCGTACCAGTAGATACTGCATTTGTATCCGCTAAAGCGCTCGATGGATTGCCGAACGCTGATATTCTCGCAGAAATTGAGGAGAGCCTTGAAACGCTGAGTTCAAGGCTGAAATCCATCGGAGATCAGTTCGGGGAAGCGCTAGCCAAGGTCGACCACTCGATTGCTGAGATTAAGGCGCGGTGGCACTTTCGCCGAACCGCGATCGAGGAAAACTATGAAAAACTCCTACGGGAACTCCAGAAATTAAAGATTGATGGTGCAGAATTTATCCAGCTCCGGCGCCAAATCGAGGAACTACGGCCGCTCAAGGACAGGAAGGAGAAACTGAAACGCGACCTTCAAACACGCGAAGCGCAGCGACGCAAACTGTTAGCTGAATGGGAAGATATCAAGGCAAACGAATACCGCGAAATCGAGGCTGCGGCGAAACGCGTTTCACGCAAACTTCGTAACAGAGTTCAGGTAAAGGTCACGATGGCGGGTAATCGTGAACGGTTGGAAACGCTTCTGCGGGAAATTGGCGGCAATCTTGCGGCGGCGCTCGAACGCCTGCGGTCGCGGGACCAGCTGTCGTTGCCGGAGCTAGCGCAACGGTGTCGGGAAGGCAAAGAGTCGTTGATGAAGCACTATAGCCTGCCATCCGGCGCCGCGGAGCGGATTTCACAGGCTGATCTCGACTTATTCATGAGAATTGAGGAACTTGAGCTACCCGCAACTACTGAGATCGAACTGAATACAGCTCCGGAGGACGAGCCACCGATTTGGCAGACGCTACAATCGTTGTCAACCGGCCAAAAAGCAACGGCAGTCCTGCTTCTACTTCTGCTGGAATCCGAAGCGCCACTCGTCGTCGACCAGCCCGAAGACGATCTCGACAAT
>JAAXGO010000193.1 GCA_012267425.1 Rhodothermales bacterium | reverse complement strand
TTCATCCTCGACGTGCGCGTAGCCGATTTTGTCGCGGTCAAGGGCTACGGCTTGCAGGTGCAGTATGACGCCAGCCAGCTAGAGTTTGTCCGGGCGCTGACCGATCAGCCGCTGGGTGGCAGCGAGTTTGCTACGCCGCAGGTGCTGGCTAACCAAGCCGGTGTTTTGACTGTGGCTGCCCACGGGGACATCGTCTCCGACGGCGAGGTGGCGCTGAGCTTGGTCTTCCGTCCGACGACGGAGATCGAGGACACGGTCATTGAGATCATCGACAACCAGACGTATGACAGCGAGTTTGGCTTCAACCGTCTGGCGCTGCCGGCTCCGGTGCAGTTGCAGACGCGGCCTGAGGCGTTCGCGTTGGCCAACAACTATCCGAACCCGTTCAACCCGGCGACGACGATCAAGTATGCGTTGCCGCAGGCGGCGGACGTGGAGCTGACGGTATATAATGTAGTAGGTCAGCCGGTGCGGACGCTGGTTGCCGAGCATCAGAGCGCCGGTCGCTACGTCGTGGAGTGGGACGCGACCAACGACAGTGGTCGTAGCTTGTCATCGGGGATGTATTTCTACCGCTTGCAGGCGGGCGGTGAGTTCCTCGAAACCAAGAAGATGCTGCTACTCAAGTAGCACTTAAAGTAGTTCCCACTGCACAGCATGTTCGTAAAATAGGGCCTCAAATTGAAATTTGAGGCCCTATTTGTTATATTTGAACTAACCATTAGAATTACTCTTAACTTGGGGAGGTAGAGTAATGCTAGACAGAAAGTTATTGCTGCGCCGTTTGGCCTATGTGCCTTGGTTGCTGGCTGTTGGTTTGGTGCTGGGGTGGAGCGGAGAGGCTGTGGCTGATAACAGTACTGTGGCTGGTCATAGTACTGCGGCTGATCATAAGCATGTCACGGATCCCTATTTGGATGTAGTTTATAATTTAGGGCCGGACGCCGCCGATGATGAGATTATTGTAAGTTGGAGTGCGTCTTATTCGAAGAATTTCGCCACGGACGCGGGAGAGAGGGGAAATGGGGCACCAGCCGTAGGATACGTGGTGGATTTATTCAAGGGGGAGATTCCTGATAATCCTGATGGCGCTACTGGTTCTATTGAAATGGTTACAGTAAAAAACGTTGACGTCCGCGAGCATACCTTTACGGCGCTCGATCTTGAGACCCCCGCTGACAAAGGGGGACCGGGATTCTATTGGGTAAGGATGAAAGTGGATGTCCTCGATGGGGATGCGCAGAGTGGTAATGTAAGTCCGTCGGCGTATTTCACTAGGCAGATAGCGGTGAAGCCGGAATATACGCTGTCGGTTAGTCCTACTAGTGTGCGCGAGGACGCCAAGCCGACCGATATCACGGTGACAGTCACCAAAGTTGGCGATGCAGTAGAAAAAAATACGCCTGTGGCCTTGCAACTCGCCACCAATCAGACGGACACTGATCGCTTCAGCATATCAGCATACCCCACGCTCACGATTCCGGAGGGTAAGAAAGAGGCGACGGGAACGATCAGATTCACCCCCTTTGAAGATAACGAAGGCCCCGACGACGATCTTCTCGTCACGATCAGGACTAGGGGTGCTTCTGTTGATGGGTCAGCAGATATTCGGCTGATTGATGTCGACAAGGAGAGCTACTATGTCAATCTCTCGTTCTCTGCTGCCCAGCTAAACAAAAGGGATCCTGCAACCGATATCGTAGTGACGGCCACTCTCGATGGAAAGCCGCTAGACGAAAGCCTGAGTTTTGTCTTGACTATTGATAAGGATTATGAAAACGCGAATCCAGAAACGGCGGCGCTGCGCGACGACCATTACAATGCGAGGATGGCCACGGTACTTATTCGCAGGGGCGCGATATCGGGGAAGGCGACGATTAACATCCGCCCCAAGAACGTAGAAGAAATAACCTCCACTCGTTTTCTTAGGGTGATTGCTTCTGCTAACCCAGAAGCTGATGGACGTACGATAACGGTTAATGGTGCGTCCATCGGTATAACGGGCGATCCCAGTAAAGCGATTACGGGGCTGACAGCGACGCCTTTCTCGATTCGCGAGGACACGGTGTCGAAGGAGGTCACGCTGGAAGTTGTCTTGCAGAACGCCTTGGCGACTGACGAGAGGGTGCAGTTCAATTTTGAGGACGGTGTCGATCAGGAGTTGCTTGCGCGGCTAAGTGATGACTTTGACGACGCGGATGCTGCGGAGCGCGATACGCATTACGATGTGAGAGTGCAGCCACTCACCATCCCGAAGGGCGAGACCAGAGGGACGACGACGATGACCGTCACCGTCTCCAACGACAGAGACCTAAATGATTCCCGGGCTTTCACGGTGATTGCGAGCGTTGGCGGCTCCACATACAACACAGGAATCCTGATCACCGACGACGATACGACGAGCGGTTTGATCTCGCTAGAAGTGAGTCCGACCGAGATAAGCGAGGACGCGGGTTCGACCACAGTTACGGTGACTGGCACTCTGCACGGTAAGGAGTTCGAAGATGAGATAGTCGTGCCCTTGACCATTGACGACAATCCCCAGGATCCGGACGATGAGGGCAAGCTCACCGTGGATGTTGTTGAGGCGTCGCGCGATCACGACTATCATGCCGACTTAAACCCTTTGACGATTCCGGCCGGCTCGATACAAGGGACGACTACGATCACCATCACCCCCGTTGCCAATGACGGGAAGGAACCAGACGAGAAGATCCGCTTGAAGAGTTTGGGGGGACTTGAAGCCGAAGATGAAGATGGGATCGCCGTACCGCTGACGATCAATTCCGTGGATATAACGCTGAAAGATACCGCCGATATCAGCGAGCCTGGGCAGCCGCCGACAGAGCCGCAGGATCCGACGCGCCCGGCCTTTTCTGCCGACGCTGCGATCGCCGACCAAGTGTACACTGTTGGGACGGCGATTGATCCTCTCTTACTGCCAGAAGCTGCGGGTAACGACACGCCGTTTATGTACAACGTCTTCTCGTTGGGCCTACCAGCGGGCTTGTCGTTTGACCCGGCTACGCGGACGCTTTCGGGCACACCGACGGCCGCGACCGATGGCCCAGTCTCCGTCATCTACACGGTAGTTGATAGCGACGGAGACGCCGGCGTTCCGTTGACCTTCTCCATCACGGTCAACGCGGCTGAGGTGGCACCCCCTGCCGGCGCTGAGATTATGGCGGCTCCTTCGTTGATCCGCGAGGACGCTGGGACGACGCAAGTCTCGCTGACCGTGTCGTTGATGGAAGCCAGAGACGCGGAAGAGAGAGTAACATTCACGATTGTAGCTCCAAGCGAAGGCACGGAAGGCAAGCCAGCCGTGCGCGACGTGGACTACGATGCGGCACTGGTGGGGGCGGTCGTCACCATTCCGGCCGGTGAGACTGTTGGGACGACGACTCTCACCCTCACTCCTAGGGACAACACCAGAGGGGATGGTCTGAGAGCGATAGGTGTGCAAGCTGCGTTCGCATCCGGTGCGGCGCTATTGACGGACATTGAGATCTCCGACGACGAAACGGCTAGTACGTCCATCGCGCTGTCGGTGAGTCCGCACAAGGTAAGCGAGGATGCCGGTACGACCGATGTTTCGGTCACCGCTACGTTAGACGGGCAGACCTTGGCAGCGGACGCAACCGTGAGCTTGATCATTGGCAACGCATCCACGGCGACGCGCGATGTGGACTATTCTGTGGAATTTACTCCGCTGATAGAGATTCCGGCTGGCTCGACAATAGGAGTGACGCTGTTAACGCTCCGTCCAATTAACGACGCTAGAGCGGAAGGCGACGAGATCATCAAGCTGGTCGGGATGATTAGCGGGCTAGTAGGAGATGAAGCAGAGATCGTGCTGAGCGACCCAGCAGTGGAGCCGGACGAGCCGGACGGGCCGGAGGCACCGGGGGATGGGTCCCTTGCCTTCGCCGCCGATGTCGACGACCAGACGTACACGGCTGGGACGGCGATAGACGCGCTCGTGCTGCCGGCTGCTTCAGGCGGCACGGGTGCCCTGACGTACAGACTCTTGGGCACTCTGCCTGCGGGCTTGTCGTTTGACGCGGCCACGCGGACTCTTTCAGGCACGCCTACGGCCGCCACCGACGGCGCGGTCGAATTCTCCTACCTAGTAACTGACGAGGGCGGGGCCGTCGACTTGTTGAACTTCAACATCACGGTTAACACCGACACCGGGATGAGTACGTCCTTTGGCTTCGCTGGTGCCGTGGTTCCCGACCAGAGGTACACGGCTGGGGCGGCGATCAAACCGCTCGTGCTACCGGCTGCTTCGGGCGGCACGGGTGCCCTGACGTACAGGCTCGTGGGTCTGCCGGCGGGTTTGGTGTTTGACTCGGCTACGCGGACGATTGCGGGCACGCCTTCGGCCGCCACCAACGGCGCGGTTGAAGTCACCTACATAGCGACTGACGAGGGCGGAAAAGCCGCCCTTTTGACCTTCAACATCACGGTCAACCCGGGGCTGAGTTTTGGCAATTTAGGTTTCGGCAAGATCGTTCCGACGGCTTCGCACGATTTGGCTAAAATCCGCGAATTCGTCGTTGGCCAGCGCGTGGAGAATTTCGCGCTGCCAGAGGCTTCGGGTGGCACCGCACCACTAACGTACACCCTCTCGCCGGCCCTGCCAGCGGGCCTGACGTTTGACGCGGC
>JAAXGO010000192.1:4617-6669 GCA_012267425.1 Rhodothermales bacterium | reverse complement strand
GTAATTTTCGGGCAAGCACTAACTACAGCGAAGCGCTTCTGAGACTCTCCTTGGCTTAAAGGCCAGGTGGGTACGCCTCATCGCGTCGCGAAGTTTTTTGGCTTTCTTTGTGACGGTGACTTCGAACTCCTGTACCATATCGTTGGGGCTGGGAGAGGGCAGTACATTTTCCGTTGGATGTCTGGTCGAGATGTGTGACCTGGCGACCCGTGCCTCGGACGACCTCTCTTCTTCAACATCTGTGATGGTAAGGTCTATGGTTCTCATGCAGTGAGGTTAACATAGTCGTCACGGGCCGCAGCACCTTGCACGCAGGTGCGTAGAGGGCATCCAGACACGATCAGTCATATTTATTTTCCGACTTTCACTCGTCCACGTGTATTTTGGGGACCGACCGCGCATGGGAGAGGTAGACTCACTGAGCGACCTTCTTGCGGAGGCGGGCGAGATCGCTATGGGTTACTTCCGGCGCGTGCAGCCGGAGTGGAAGCTATCTCGGAGCCTCGTCACTGAAGCCGACCGACAAGTACAGGAATATCTTACGCGCCGGCTTCGTGCGCATTTTCCTTCAGATGGGATTATCGCCGAAGAAGACGACTTGCGTGTGCCGCCAACGGCAGGCACGCGCTACTGGGTTATTGATCCTATTGACGGCACCGCCTCGTTCGTTGCCGGGTTACCCGTGTGGGGCATCGGGATTGCACTTGTCGAGGACGGCCGCGCTGTCGAGGGATACTTTCATGTCCCGATGACGGGCGATACGTGGTCTGCACCGCCGGATGGCAGCGTACGCTTGAATGGAGAAGAAGTGCTCATCAAGCCGCCCGCTCCACTTTATGCCGAGTCTGTCATTTTGGCGTTTTCCCGCATGCACAGAGTATACCGTCTGTCTCGGTCCTACAGGGGTAAAGTTCGCAGTCTCGGCTCGACGATCGGTCATATGTGCTTCGTTGCCGCGGGCAGCGCGGACGTAGCAATTCTGGACCGCGTGTGGATATGGGATTTAGCGCCCGGCCTCGCGATGCTCACGCGCAATGGTGGCGTTTTGCGCTACCTGCACGGGGCGGAGGTAAGTTTGACGCAGCTTATCGACGGCGGGCGTGCGCTGCAAAGGATGATCTGTGGCCACCCGGATGCAGTCGCGCGGGTCGAAGCATTACTCGCCGTGTAAGAGCTGGCCGGTGTCAGACGATGTGGCGGCCTCAGCCAGTATGCTACGAGCAATCGCCCGACTCTCGCTCATGCGCGGCACCTTGGTCTGGCCGCTCATTCTCTTCGATTGTCCCTTCAGCCACGCATAGAAGGTGCCGCGAGGCAGTGCCACAACCTGGGGAGGACCGAAAGCACGCGCTTCACGCCGGATTCGATAGTGCCTGTTGGCCGCATTGAGATAGTCGTCGATGGCACCAGCGAACGTATCAAGGCCGCTTGGCTGCCGGTCGAATTCCACGAGATACTGCAGCGCCGGCATCGTCTGCGCACTTGCTCTCGTGGGCGCCACGTGGAAATCCAGCACGTGGGCACCTGCAGCCCGTGACGCGGTCCGAACCGAGCCAACGGCATCTTCTCCCGTGACGGCCTCGCCGTACCGGTCGATCATCTCTCCAGTGCGTCCGGCGACGACAATTTTGTGCGGAAATGTCTGGGAAAACCGTACCACGTCACCGACTGAATAGGACCACAGCCCACTGCACGAGCTGACGTGCAGTGCGTAGCGAACGCCAGTCTGAACGGTTTCAACGGTTTCACGCTGCGGGAACTCACTGCCAAAGTCGGACATCGGGACGAACTCGTAAAAGACTCCGTTGTCGAGATGCAGGCACATGGCAGGGTCCAACGGGTCTGTCTGATAGGCGAAAAAGCCTTCAGATGCTCCGTACGTTTCGAGATAATCGATGCCCGGCCGTCCGATGATCTCTTCAAGAATGTCTCGATACGATGCCAGTGCGACACCTCCAGAAATAAATACCTGGAGGTTAGGCCATATCTCTCGGATGGTCGTAGCCGCCGTGGCAACAAGTTCGTTGTGGCGGTCAATAAGCAGATTGAAGA
>JAAXGO010000192.1:0-4564 GCA_012267425.1 Rhodothermales bacterium | reverse complement strand
GGACGAGTGCCCACGTCGGTGCCATGACGAGGAGGCGGATGTCCTGCCGGACAGTCTTGTGGGCGATTGTCTTGAGTTTTTCATCCCACCCGGGCAAGAAAGAAATTTCGTTCGGGATGGCCTGCAAAAAACGACGGAAATACCACGGCGAGACGTCCGCTTGCAGACCGCTCACTTCGCCGATCAGTGTCTCTGCAAAGTGCGGGTCCTCTTCTATCCGTCCGGGAAGGGCAAGGTGCTTGCCGAACAAGAACCGCGGGTTTCGCGTGCCGAAGAGATACTGGAGCGCGACCTCGGCAACGAAGCGCCGATTTGTGCGGAGGGTATCGGGGCTTACCGGAATGATCTTGCCCGCAGATGTCGTGCCGCTGGATACGGCGAATCGATTGACTGCACCCGGCCACAGGACGTTACGGGTCCCGGCGCGGACGCGATCTACGTCGGAGCGGATGTCGTCGTAGCCGCAGAGTGGGACGCTCTGTTGGTAGGCCGCAAAGACGTCGTCGGCGCGTGAGAGGCTCTCGAAGTTCAGGCGGCGACCCCACTCCGTATCGGCAGCCCGGTGGAGGAGGCGGCGGAGTAGCCGCCGCTGTACCTCGACCGGGGCCCGCATGAACCGCTTCGTGCGTCCCATGGTCTCATCGCAAGGTCCGCAGTGTCAACTCAAGATCCACAGGCAGGATCCAGTGGTCGGAAGTGCGTAGAACGCACGCATTGATTACCTTAGCTAGGGGCCTAAGACTTCCATACGATTGACCGGGAATACGAATCGTTTCGTGCTCGACTGTCGAAGGAGAATTCTGGACTGCAGGCCCGGCAGCGAAAAAGGCGCCCTTGTTATGGGTGTCCTCAACGTAACCCCCGACTCTTTCTCCGACGGAGGACTCTACCTTGCGACGGACGCCGCGCTGCGCCGCGCATCGGACATGGTGGAGGCAGGGGCGGTAATCATCGATATCGGGGGAGAATCATCCAGGCCTCGCGGGGCTGTTTACGGCCGCGGAGCCCCCCGCATCCCTGCGTCCACCGAGCTGCGCCGCGTACTCCCGGTAATCGAGGCTGTCAGCCGCCATTTACCGCAGGCGATCATGTCCATAGACACGTCCAAGCCCGATGTGGCAGAAGCGGCGCTCGAAGCAGGGGTGCACATGATCAACGATATTTCCGGACTGCGCCACTCGGCGAAAATGGCGACCGTGGCGGCGCGCTTCGGAGCGCCCCTTGTCGTCATGCATGCGGTTGGCACTCCGGGAGATCTCGTCCACGAAGTAGTCTATGACGATCCGGTAGCGAGCGTTTGCACGTCCCTCAGGGTATCCGTTGAATCCGCCGAACGCGCAGGCGTGCACCACGTGATTGTTGATCCGGGATTCGGTTTCGGTAAGACTCCAGAGCAAAATCTGAAGCTGATCAACGAGCTTGACAAACTCCTGGATCTCGGGCGCCCGATCCTCATCGGCATCTCCCGCAAGAGCACGATCGGCTGGGCTTTGGGTCATAACGGAGAGCGAGCGGCGATCGCCGACCGGCTCTACGGGACGCTTGGCGCAACGGCCGTTGCCGTAATGCGCGGCGCTTCGCTCGTGCGTACGCATGACGTACGTCCGACCGTCGAGATGCTGCGCATGATCGGAGTGATAACGGAGTGAATTTCTTCGGCATCATACCGATTCGTCTGTTCGATCTCCTGGAGATTGCAGTAGTGGCTTATGCCCTTTATAAGCTCTACATGTGGATGCGGGGCACACTGGCGGTCTCAATTCTCGTCGGGCTCATGGCGCTGTATCTCGTGCAGTTCCTGGTAGACGCTACCGGCATGAAGATCCTGCAGGCCATGTTTGGCTCATTGAGCGAGATCTACGTGCTGGCCGTCATAATCATCTTTCAGCAGGAAATTCGGCGAGTGCTGCTCCTTCTGGGTCAAAACCCACTTCTGAGAAGGTTCATCACCTCCCACGCTCACGACGAAATGATCACCGAAGCAGTTTCGGCCGTCGAAACGATGAGCAAGACGCGCACGGGGGCTCTGATCGTATTCAAGCGCTCGACTGGCCTGCGCAGCTTTATAGAAACGGGCGAGTCTCTCCAGGCAAAGGTCAGCCGCGATCTCGTTGTTTCGCTGTTTTGGTCGCAGAATCCTTTGCACGACGGCGCCGTGATCATTTCTAACGGGCGCGTCGAGGCGGCGCGCTGCATCTTGCCGGTGTCGTCGAGCCAGAAGTTGAGTCCTCAGCTAGGGCTAAGGCACCGGGCCGCCGTAGGGCTCACTGAAGAGACGGACGCGTTCGTTGTGGTCGTGTCGGAAGAAACGGGAGGTATTTCGGCCGTCGAAAACGGCGTACTCCATGCCTGTCTTAGCCTTGACGAGTTACAAACCCGTCTTACGGATGCATTGAGTGCATCATCGACTGCCGATCGATGAGAAGAGAGGACCGTCAGTTTCAGCGTCGGCGTGCGGAATTGGTTGACGAGCTACGCCGGAAAGGAATTGGCGACGAGACCGTGCTTGCGGCGATCGGGCGTGTATCGAGACACCTCTTCCTCGAACCTGCCCTGCATGCCAGGGCCTACCGTGACGAGGCGCTTCCGATCGGACTCGGGCAGACGATTTCGCAGCCGTTTACGGTCGCGTTCCAGACCGCGCTTTTAGCCCCCGTTTCGGGGGAGCGCATTCTGGAAATAGGTACGGGCAGCGGGTACCAGGCGTCCGTGCTTTGCGAGCTCGGCGTCCGAGTATTCACAATTGAACGGCACCTGCCCCTGTACGAGCGTGCTCGGTACCTTCTGGGAGAGTTGGGCTACCGCGTAGTCACACGCCACGGCGATGGCACGCAGGGATGGGCGGCCGTTGCGCCGTTTGATGGCATCATTGTGACGGCCGCTGCTAAGACGGTCCCCCAGATACTCCTGGGCCAACTCCGGCGGCCCTCGGATGACCGACCCGGCGGGCGCATGGTGATTCCCGTCGGAGGGTCATTTGGTCAGACGATGACTGTCCTGACGTGTACCGGCGCTGAGTCGTACCATGTCAGGGAGACCGAGACGTTTAGCTTCGTGCCGCTCGTGTCCACGTAGCGTCAGGGCGAGACGACGGAGGATCCCGTCGAATACGCCTCGCCGAGTGCTTTTTTCGCGTCGTTGCGCAAATCATCCGGCGTTTCGTGCCGTGAGCCGAAGATCGCAATCCCAATACTCACACCGCCTTCCAGGAGCCCACCTACAGTGTGCAGCATATCCTGGACTTCCTCGTCCCAGGCCTCGATCTCGGAGATACCGCCGTAAATGAACACGCCGAACATGCAGGGACCGAATCGCACGACGCGACTCGGGATCTGCGTCTGTTCGAGGAGTGCGCGCTGCCTCATTTCTGCCTCCTGCACGGCGGCTTCGCCAGCGGCCAGAACCTCTTCTCCGCGGTTGAGATAGACGATGGCTAGGGCCATTTTGGTGCTGTGCTCGCGTGCGTCGTCTATTTCTTCCTGGATGATGTCACGCCGTGGGCGAGGCTTCGATTTCACGGGGTCGTAGTTGCCGAGTAGCAGACGAATCATTCTGGCGAACTCAGCCAGTAACGTGCTTGCCCGGGGATCCGACAAGCCGAATTCTTTCGTTGTGTCCGCGACGAGATAGAGTTCTGGCCCTCCGACCGGTGCCACAGCGATCTGTTGCACCGATCCAGGTGTTCGGCTGTATCCGAGGCCTCGCGATTCAAGATCGGTGCCATCCACAGAGCGTAGCGTGATGGACTGTGCAGTGTCGCTTGGCGAGACCAGCGGTTGTTTCGAGACGAATGATTCGCCGGCCTGCCGTGCGCGGTCTTCCCCGGCAATTGCGACGACGTGGCATTCGGAGGTATCGGCGCTCTGCTGCAGAAGGCAGGTTGTATGGGCATCGAGTGCGGCGCGAACTGCTTCGAGTAACGGCCCCAGCACGGCTTCGTTGGGAGGCTTGATTGTCGGAATCGTAGGCTGAGCAGTATGCCGGCGGGCTCCCAGTGCATGGTTTGCCGTTACGAATTCCCTGAGCCGTGCACCGTCGGAAGTCTCGCCTGACGTATCAGATGATTTGAGACGATTTCCGTCGGTGTCGGGAGCGTCTTCGGAACCACGCGGCACGTTCGATGACGCGCTGTCGGAATTTCTAGGGCGAATATCGAGGATTCCAAGTGCCTGTAGATCTGGTTCGTCATCCAGCGGCGCCGGCACACCCGACAGCGACGGACGGCGAGAGCTTCGGTAATGCCGCCAACTGTGCACGGACCACATGACCAACACAACAGTGGTCAGCACGATGGCTGCCACCCACAACTCTTGCATCTCCTGCAGGTAGGCCAGCACGACGAGCACGACGGCGAGGACGCTCAGGAGGAACCGAAGCATGCGGGGATTTCGCCGGAAGCGGCAGGCTTGAAACAAACGCAGAAATTACCTACATAGGCACGAAAAGTCAACAGACTCTCAGAGCGATTCACGCTCAGTCGATCAAGATCAGATCTGTCTGTCGACCATCGATGTATATAATCGTACCGCCGTAGGTAGTACCTGTACGAAAATTCTCTAAGACT